>JBKPLD010000103.1:0-16471 GCA_046731415.1 Verrucomicrobiota bacterium | reverse complement strand
ATCATGGTGTTGAGCGACGAGATTTATAGCAGGCTCATCTTCGAAGGGGAACATCACTCCATCATGTCGATCGATGGCATGAAAGAGCGCTGCATTTTGCTCGACGGTTTCTCCAAAACGTATGCCATGACCGGCTGGCGTATGGGTTACGGCGTGATGCGTCCCGATCTCGCGGCGCACATTGCTCGCCTGATGACTAACTCGAACTCGTGTACTGCGAGTTTCACGCAAGTCGCAGGTGTCGAAGCGTTGCGCGGACCGCAGAAATCCGTTGATACGATGCGCGCCGAGTTTAAGAAAAGGCGCGACGTGATGGTGGCCGGCCTCAACAAAATCAAAGGTTTCTCCTGCCGCTCGCCTCATGGTGCGTTCTACGTTTTCCCAAACATCACGAAGAGTGGATGGTCATCGAAGAAACTGGCCGACGCATTGCTCGACGACGCCGGCGTCGCCGCGCTATCGGGCAGTGCATTCGGTAATTTCGGAGAAGGTTATTTACGTTTCAGCGTCGCGAACTCGATTGAGAACATCGAGAAAGCGCTGGATCGGCTGACTGCGTGGGTAAATAAAAATTTGTAGTGGTGACCTTAATCCAAGCGCGCGTGAATTCCATTCTTAGACCGTTTTGAAAGAAGCTTTTCACCGCATTCCTCCAGGGCGTTGCAACGACAGCCTTGGATTTGCTTGAGCAACGTCTCCATGAGCTTCAGCTGCTTCATTCGGACTCGGAGCTCCGCAGTCTTGCGTTCCGAAAGTTTATGCCACCGTTTCGGTGGACGCGTCGCTGGGCGAAATCCAAAAAACAGCTCACGTATTTCGTTTAAAGTGAAACCTGACTCCCGCGCGTGTTGCACCGCCGCAAGGCGAAAAAGCACGCTCTTCTCATAGCGTCGCTGGCCATTCCTGCGCATTGGCTTCGGGAGAATCCCGATCTCTTCGTAGAAGCGAATGGCTGACGTTCGCAAACCAAACGCACGTGCGACCTCCGAAATCGCCAGGTCATCCGCCACTCAAAAAGCTAACAAGGAGCCACGTGGAAGGCCACGGAAAAGTCGCAGAATTTCCTTAAAAATTTCTCTTTGACTTCAAGTCGGCTTGAAGTCGTAGCGTCGAAAACTATGAAAAAAATATTCCAATTCATAACTGCAATCGCCGTCGTTGCTCCAGTTGCCATTTGGTCAACGTCCGAATCCTCGTCGCAACCCGAGCATGCGTCGCCATTCGCTTGCAACGCATTCGCGTTGTCACCTGAAGCAAGAAAACGCCATTTCGAGGAGGTCGGACCAGCGTTGCGAAAACTGATGAAAAGCACACGTGAATTACCCGATGGCTACGAGTTCGAGTTTCCTGCTGACAACAAAACGTATCAGTCATTAACGGAATGGGTGTTCGAAGAGCGATTATGCTGTCCCTTCTTCGATATCGCCGTCCGCTTAGACAGAGAAAACGGACCGGTATGGTTACGTCTTACGGGTCGCCCCGGGACCAAGGAGTTCATCAAGGAGGAGTTCGGAATCTGACTCCAATTAGAATCCCAATAATTTCGTTCGAATCGCCATGCCACAGGTCACAGCTCAAGAGCTCGAACGACTGCCGCTGCGGGCTCATAAGCTTCTGGCCGGGGTTCCGCTTCACGACGTGTGGTCTGTCGATCTGTCGCGTTGGCAGCACGGAGTGAGCCTCGATGATTTCCTACGGAGCGGAGGGAACTGTCTGGTTACGCCTTCCCGCCTCGTACGGATGCTGCTCAGCATACGGTTCGCCATCGGACGATTGTTCGGTTGGGATCGCGAGCCGGCGCCAACCGCATGGAAAACCTTCGCAACGCGTTTGACGGATGCCGATCGTTCGAGATCACTCGCCGCAGCCGGCACGCGGGACGGATTTTTCCGAGTCGTCTACCGGTTCGAAAACGAGCAGCTCGTCGAGCTGATCAATCGGACTGCTCACGCTGCAGCGTTGACCGCGTTGGTCGAAACATCGACTACCTACCGGTTCTACCTGGCAGTCTATGTCGATAGCGTAAGCCGCTTTACGCCATTTTACATGGCACTGATCGATCCATTCCGGAAACTAATCGTCTATCCGTCCCTGCTGCGTAGTGTTCGTGCTCGTTGGGATCGAGCATTCGGCGCGGACGGAAAACATAACAACGCGAATTGTCGATGCGATAAACACATGCTTCCATTCTCCCAATCATGACGGAGAAGAAGCGTTTCCGGGTTTTTGCTACGTCCCGCATCGGTGATCCTGCCGAGAATCGTCTTCGCGAGCACGGGTATGAGCTTGAGGTTTTTCAAGGTCCGGACGCGCCGCCGAAGAAATTGATGATCGAAAAAGTGAAAAGCGGGATCGACGGCTTGATCACCACGCTGCGTGATCCCATCGATGCCGAAGTGTTCGAAGCAGGGAAGGGGACGCTTAAGGTCGTGGCGCAGATCGCTGTCGGCTTCGACAACATTAATCGAGCCGACGCGAACAAATACAAAATCCCATTCACGAACACCGCGGAAGTGCTCACTGAAGCGACAGCCGAGTTCGCATTTTTCATGATGGGCATGCTGGCGCGCAAGATGTGGCAGAGCGAGCGCCTGGTGCGGGAACAAAAATGGCCGTCGTGGCATCCGTTCCTGCCGTTCCTTGGTGACGAAGTCACTGGCAAAACAATCGCTGTCATCGGCACCGGACGCATCGGCCTTGCAATGATCAAGAAATGTTCAGGGTTCGACATGAACATCCTGTGTTACGATCCTGCCTATCACAACGACAAGTTCATCGCAGCAATCCAGGAAGTGATGGATTTGCGTCACGCGCGCGGAATGCAGAAGGAGAAGACTTGGATCAAATACGTGGAGCTTGAAGACGCACTCCGCGGCGCTGATTACGTGACGATTCACGTACCACTGTTGCGTGAGGGAGAAACCGACAAACCGACTTATCACCTGGTCAATGAGAACACGCTCAAGTTAATGAAGCCGACCGCGTACTTGGTAAACTCGTCGCGTGGCCCGGTGGTGAACGAGAAAGCGCTCGCGAAAGCATTGAAAGAAAATGTCATCGCGGGCGCAGCGCTCGACGTGTTCGAGAAAGAACCTCTGCCTCCTGATTCGCCGCTGCTCGATCCCCAAATCGCCGATCGGTGCCGGGTGTTCCATCATTTCGCCAGTGGCGCGCGGATCACGCGACTCTCAGTTGATCCGGACAAAGGCATGGCTGGCCGCACGGTGCAGGGATTAATCGACGTCTTGGAAGGCAACTACGGCGGCGACCTAACCAAAATGCCGTACGTGGTGAACAAAGAAGCGTTCAGCTCAAAAGGTTGAGACGCGGAAAGCTGAAACACTGCAATTTCGGCGTTACTATCCTTTTATTTCTTCTCCTTGACAGCTTAGGGAAGACGGCATTAGTCTCCTGATCAATTTAGGAGAGCGCATGAATGACGAAGCTGAACTGCTTCCTGGCACCCTCGATCTGCTCATCTTAAAAGCTGTTTCGCTCGGGCCCCTGCACGGCTACGCAGTTCTTTCGCGGATTGAACAGATTTCCGGCCGAGCATTGTTCGTCGAGCAAGGAGCGCTTTACCCGGCCCTATTTCGTTTGGTCAGTCAGGGACTCCTCAAAACGGAATGGGGAAAATCTGAAAACAATCGGCGCGCGAAATTTTACGAACTGACCGCGAAAGGGCACAGACGTCTGCGTGAAGAAACTGAGGGATGGAACCGATTGGCCAAAGCGATCGGCACCGCGTTGGCAGCGCGCCCGCAGCAAGGATGAACATCAGCGCGTATTTCCGTTTATTGGCTGCGAGATTTTTTCGCCGCGCCCAAACGGAACGCGATCTGGAGGACGAGCTGCGTTTACATATCGAACTTCGCGCTGATGCGCTTGAACGTTCGGGATTAACGCGCGCCGAAGCTGAACGCCGCGCGCGGATTGAGTTTGGAAACCCGGAGCGGGTAAAAGAAGAATGTCGCGAAGCGCTTGCTGGCAATTTCCTCGACGTCTTGATCCAGGACATTCGCTTCAGTCTTCGTACGTTGCGGAAGTCCCCGGGATTTTTTGCTGTGTCGGTGATCACGCTCGCGCTGGGGATCGGCGCGACAGTGGCGGCATTCTCCGTAGTTAACGCAGTTTTGCTTCGATCATTTGCTTTCAGCGAACCACAAAAACTTTTGTGGATCTATTCGCAGCGTCCAGACAACGCACGCACGAATTTTTCATTGCCCGAGTATTGCGACTACCAAGATCAGAATACGTCTTTCGGAGCCCTCGCAGGTGTGGCGAGTTATAATCCTAGTTTCTCGGATTCAGGTCCGCCGGAGCGAGTTCAGGGTGTGCGAATGTCGGCGAATGCTTTTGCAATTCTTCGCGTGCGACCGCTGCTTGGTCGCACTTTGATCGCGGAAGACGATCGGAATGGCGCACGGAGTGTGGTGCTAATCAGTTACGGCCTATGGTCGCGCCGCTATGCAAGAGATCCCAACGTGATCGGACGAGCGGTTAATCTGAATGGCGAGACGAGCGAAATCGTGGGTGTTTTACCGGCCAACTTTGCGTTGCCGAATCTCGATACGGAGATTATCGCGCCGTTGCAGGCTGACTCGGATCCGCGCCGGAACGTGCGTAACTCCGTGAATTTCCTGCGGATGGTCGGACGATTGAAATCGAACGTCACAGCCGAACAGGCACACGCGGAGCTCGATTCCATCCGGCAAAATCTGCATCGACAGTTTCCCGATGCCTACACAGGGAAAGTGGGGATCACGATAGTTCCACTGACGCGAGAAATCGTGGCGAATATCGAGGCGATTTTGCTGACCATTTTCTGCGCAGCTGGTGCTGTCCTTCTCATTGGCTGCATCAACCTCGCCGGGATTTCACTTTCCCGTGCGGCCGCGCGGCAACGGGAGCTGGCCGTGCGAACAGCATTGGGCGCGACACGAAGCCAGCTGACGCGTCTTTTGCTCGCGGAGAGCTTTATTCTGGCACTGATCGGCGGGACGCTCGGCATATTACTCGAGATTTGGGGACAAGGCGCGCTACTTCGTCTCGTTCCGGCCGACCTGCCGCGCATCGATAGTTTCTCCATCGACTGGACTGTGCTGATGTTCGCAGGATTTCTCATTTTGCTGGCGACTTTTGTTTGCGGAATGGCGCCGGCGTGGCTGTTGTCCCGTTCGGATCTGCGCGATGCGCTTGTGTCCGGTAGCCGCGGGTCTGTCGGCGGATCTTTACAATCGCGACTGCGAACCTGGTTGGTGTCGGGTCAAATCGCACTTGCTTTGGTGCTGCTCGCCAATGCCAGCTTACTGCTTCGGAGCTTCGCGCGTTTGAGCAGTGAAAAACCGGGATTTGATCCCACTAATGTGTGCACCATGCGCTTTTCCTTGCCGCAAGTCGGTTATGGCGATCGTGCCGCCATTGTTCAGTTTTACGAGAAACTTCAGTCGCGCGCGACGGAGATTGCAGGAATTAAGAGCAGCGCACTGGTGTCGATCCTGCCGCTGGCACCGAAAAGCGTTTCCTTTATTCATTTCACACGACCGGACCGCCCACCGACAAAACCGGAGGATACGCCGTCGACAAATTATCGCATTGTGACTCCGGATTACTTTCACGCGATGGGAATTCCACTGCTGGCCGGGCGTTATTTTACCGAAGCGGATAACGGCGAGCGCTCGCCGGTTGCGATCATCAGCACGGTCCTGGCAAAGAACCACTTTCCCGATCGTTCACCGATTGGGCAACGCATTTTGATCGACGACACAGACGGCGAGCCGCGTCCGGTCGAAATCATTGGAATTGTCGGACCGGTGAAGCAGACGAATTTGGAGACGCGCGCGAACCCCGACATTTATTTGCCGCTTCGGCAAGTACCCAAGGATGGGGTGTCTTGGTTGAGGAACAGCACGTATTGGGTGGTGAAATTGGCGCCCGGAGCCTTTGGTATCGAAGCCGCGTTGCGTGATGTGGTCCGCAACGTTGATGGCAACGTCGCAGTGGGTGTCGTGCGACCGATGACCGAAGTTTTGGCGGCAGCGCTCGCGGCGCGGCGATTCAGTCTTGTGCTGATCGGTTCTTTCGCCGGCGCTGCGCTTTTTCTCGCGGCAGCGGGATTGTACGCCGTAATCTCTTATGGGATCCAGCAGCGAAATCGAGAGATTGGTGTGCGGCTGGCGCTTGGTGCCACACGCGCCAGTATTGTGCGAATGATTTTCAAAGAAGGTTCCTTGCTCCTCGCTGCCGGAATCAGTGCCGGGATTGCCACTGCGGTGGCGACCGGGAAGCTCATCGCGAATCAGATGTACGGGATCAATGAGCGAGATCCGGTGAGTTTTACCGTCGTTAGCCTAATATTGGCTGGGATCTCGTTGCTGGCATGCGGGATCGCAGCACGACGTGCGCTCGCAATCGATCCAGTCGTGGCGCTGCGATCTGAGTAATGCGCGAAACAAAGATCGTCCGATGTGTGGCCAGGCGTTTTGTGCAAACAACGGCAAAACCTGAGAATGATTTCTATAACGTACCCGAGCGAATCCGTTGATTATTCGCTTTTGTTGGCTTCCCAGTTCCGACTCAAGAATGTGAAGCTAACCTGATTTGAACTCCGGCGACGGCCATGCCGCCTTCGCCGACTGCAGCGGCACAACGTTTCACCGAGCCGGAGCGCACGTCACCCGCGGCAAAAATTCCCGGCAAACTTGTCTCAAGGGGGCCGGGTTGATGTTTGTTCGTCTGCCATGCTGGCGCCGCGGCGACGCTCGTCCCGGTTTTGATGAATCCCTTGTCGTCGCGCTCGATTTCCGATGGCAACCATTCGGTGCATGGCTTTGCGCCGATCATGGAAAAAACCGCCGGCGTTCGAACGATTCGGCGCTCGCCGGTCTGGGTATTTTCCAGCTCGATTTTTTCGAGTTTTTTTCCTCCGGACATTTTGCGGATCTCGGTCTGGTAAAAAATCTCAATGTTCGCGCGCGACTGTACGCGACGCGCAAGATAGTCCGACATTTTGTTCGCGATGCTTTTTCCGCGAATAACCAGTAACACCTTGGCAGCGCCCTCGGAAAGGAACATCGCGGCCTGGCCCGCGGAGTTGCCACTGCCGGCGACAACCACCGTTTCATTGCGACACAGCTGCCCCTCCATTGCCGTCGCGGCGTAGTAAACGCCCATGTTCTCAAACTGTTCGCGCCCCTCCGCATCGAGCCGGCGGTAATCCGCCCCGGTTGCAATGAGGACGGCTTTTGCTCGAAGCACGGCTGAGCAACCCTCAACTTGAAGACAGGCGCGATATTCGTCGTCGGCGTTGTAATCAAGCGAGAGCGCTTGCGCGGGGGTGGAGAATTTTGCGCCGAACCGGTAAGCCTGCAGCTGCGCGAGCCAGGTCAAATCGCCGCCACTGATCCCAGTCGGAAAACCAAAAAAGTTTTCAATCAGCGAGGACGAACCAGCCTGCCCGCCCGGAGCGTAACTTTCCAAAACAACTGTATGCATGCCCTCTGAGGCGGCGTAAACCGCCGCGGCGAGGCCCGCCGGACCCGCACCGACGATTGTCAGGTCCGACATAATTTCACTTTCATCCTCGAAAGCGAGTGGACGCAGCAAGCCAGCCACTTGCGCGACTTCCCGTAGTGAAGGCCTGCGCAAGGGAGCGCCGGCCGGCGTAATCAGTGCGGGCAAATCGCGCGTTGTAAGGTGGAGACGTTTGCTCAAAGCCTGCCCTTGTTCACTCTCAAATTCGACCAGTCGATGTGGGATACGATTTTTATCGAGGAAATCATCAAGCTGATGTCCTTCGCGTGTTCCGGCTGACGCCAAAACGCGCAAGCCGGCAAATTCCCGATCGCGTCTGATTCGCTTGCGACGCATGATCAATGCCTTCACGATCGGCTCGCTCACACCGGGCAATTCAGCGAACGCACGACGGAGTTCAGTAGCAGGCACGTGAAGTATCTCGGCCTCTTCTGACGTTACCCTTGCTGAAGCAAGGACTGACGTTCCCTGGAGCATCGCGACGTCGCCCGTGAAATCGCGCTCGCGCGCGGTGGCCAGAATCTGTTCTGTGCCATCGCGCGTCTCAAACGCCTCGAGTTCGCCGCGCAAGATGATAGCCAGGCCGACATCACGCTGACCGGCTTTGAAAACCAGCTCGCCCCGTTTTAGTACACGTCTCTTGCCCAGAGGCTCGAGCAGGGACAGCTGGTAATCGTTCAGTTTGGGAAAGGCGACACTTTCCGTATCCCGATAGAACTGTTCGTCCTGTTGTTCCTCAGTCATTGCATAGAGTTTACGCTGGGTGCCGGACAAGCAAACCCGAACCAGACGCTCGATCGAGGGATTTGCGCCCCTCTCTTCTGGCAGTCGCGGCGGCTGTGTCAGCCGCCAATTCAGACGTTTCAGGCGTCGATCCGAAAAAAATTTGAAATTTTTTGAAATGTCGGCCCGTAGAATCTTTAGAAAAGGAGAACCCAATCGAGTCAACCAACCGAAATTGCCATGAACCTCCTCGTAGAAGATCCGCTTAGTAAGACTGGTTTCAGTGGTCCGTTTGTCCTGTTTCCGAACTCTCCCGAGGCCGAAAACAGCGAAAAAAAGCCGACGTCGCGAATATCGCGCCAGGCAATGGACGCATTTTTAAATGCGAAATCTGACAACGCTCGCAGTGCCCATTTTTCTGTTCCTGCACCAGAGTTACCAGCGGCGATGCCGGAGAAAGGGCTGGCGCTTGGCGTGCTGAAACAGGCAGCCCACGATTTGCGTCGGTTCCGCGGCGCCAGCAGGGGAGTCCGTCGGGAACTATATCTCGATGCCTGTGATTGGGTCACCGCAAATGATTATTCCTGGCCTTATTCGTTCGTGAATGTTTGCAAATTGCTGGATGTCTGCCCGGAAATCGTCCGTGCGGAACTTTTCGCTGAGGCGTCGCTGAGCTGGTTCGATTATTGGACGCGTCGGGCCGGCCGTGCTTCCCGCAAACTTCGCGCATCTTTTGTTCGGGTCTTCGCAAATTGCCCTGATCCGGAAGGCGCCGAACGCAGCCCGATAGTGTCATGTATCTAATCGCATGAAAAAACTCTGCATTACACTTTTTGAACTGTTTCGCGATGCCTGGCAGACACTCGCTGGGGTGCCCAAACGCAAACACGATCCGTTTTTGGTACGCAGCATGGCTTCGTTCAATTTCGATGGCGGCTGGAGGGAGCTCCTTTTGAAAACCTCTCCAAAACACATGCCCGAAGAATCGACTATCAACGAAGAATTCGCGGTATGAAGTTCTCCATCGAAGCGAAAGTGGCAGCAGCTGTAGCAATGGCCTTTGCAACGTTGAGCATAGGTGCCATTGCACAGGAGGGAAGCGAACATGCGAGAGGCGGGCTAAGCCAGATGAGCCTCCAACCATCTGAGAGCTACGTTTCGGCGCACGCCGATACAGGCGAGAGCCCGCTTCTCGCCCAATATTAACGGCGACTGTAGCAGTCGGTCTAAGGCGGATGTCGCCTCCGTTCCCGTCGCAGCCGACGGTCTGTAACAATTGCAAGGCTTCGCGGATTTTGCTCGCAAAATACTTTCCGTTGCGCGACTCTGCGTGAACGAAAGCAATCCCGGGAACGCTGCAAGAGGGTGGTGCTTCGTTTCAAACGACGCATTGGACCGTCGTCTTGCGCGCCCGAGAAACAGAGTCAGAGGAATCGGCTCACCGGGCGCTTTCTGGATTTTGTGAAGCGTATTGGCCGCCCCTTTACAGTTTTCTTCGTCACCGCGGTTTTTCGTCCGCTGACGCACAGGATCTCGTCCAGGGTTTTTTCGCTCATCTGCTCGAACAAAACACTCTGACCCGAGCGGATCAGCAAAAGGGCCGGCTTCGCACGTTCCTGCTGGGATCTCTGCAGAATTTCTTGTTCAATGAGTACGATCGGGCTCGAGCACTCAAGAGGGGTGGCGGCCGTCAGGTCGTCTCTATCGAAGAACACCTGCCGGAAGCGGAGGCGGCGATGATGGCGACCGCTCATCTTAGCGACGCCGGTTGCTATGACCTTGTCTGGGCGTCGACCATTGTTTCCCGCGCCTGGGACAGTTTACAAAACGAATTTGTGGCAGAAGGCAAAGTTGAGTGGCTTGAAGAACTTAGACCGTTCGTGGCGGGTGGAAGCGTGACGCCGCCGAACCAGGAGCTAGCCGCAGCTCGACTCGGCGTGCCCGTAGCCACTCTGCGCACGTGGCTTTCGCGTCTCCGCCAGCGTTATCGCGAATCGTTAAGAATGGAAGTGGCCAACACCGTCTCTGATCCTGCAGATGTCGATCAGGAGCTACATCATCTGTATCAAATATTGATGGCGTGAGTTGTTTGAGGCATGGATGACAAGGGGAGTGGTATCGGAACTGAGCAAGGTCAAGCTGCGCGGACATGCGCTACATGTGGGCGGCCACTAACTCAAGTTGGTCCTAAAGGTGAATGCCTGCGTTGTCTTGTTGGTCTTGGTTTTCTGTCAGAGGGCGAAGAACCGGAAAGACCAGCGGCGCGCGGTAGACTAATGCCCGGACCATTGAAATACGCGCACTTCGAGGTGGAAGTGGGCGCCGATGGTTTTCCGGTCGAGCTCGGCGCGGGAGCGATGGCCGTTACCTACCTCGCTCGCGATACCGTGCTGAACTCGGAGGTCGCTCTCAAAGTCATCGACCACAGAGCGGCGCAGAACCCCGGTGCGCGATCGCGTTTCCTGCGTGAAGCGCGCGCCGCTGCGAACATTCATCATCCAAACGTTGCCCGGGTGACTTATTACGGCGAGCAAGGCGGCGAGTGTTTTTATGCCATGGAACTCGTCAAAGGCGAAACACTGGAAGCCCGAATCCGACGTGATGGCCCGATGCCGCTCGCTCTTGCCTTGGAGGTAATTGAGCAGGCCACGCGCGCGTTGGCCGCTGCCGAAGCATGTGGTGTAGTGCATCGCGACATCAAGCCCTCCAATATCATGCTCGAATCCGACGCGAGCGGAGCAGTCAGGGTAAAACTGATTGATTACGGAGTGGCCAAGGTTATGGGGCCTCAGATAGAGCTCAGCGCCGAACAAACCCAGGCAGGTTTCATTGGCACACCGGCTTTTGCCAGTCCAGAGCAGTTCGTCGGCACTGGGCAAATGCCAATCGATACACGGTCCGACATTTACTCACTGGGTGTTACTCTTTGGTATCTGCTCACCGGTCGCACGCCTTTTGTAGGAGGTACGATGGAAGAAATCCGCGTAAGACAAACCGGTGAGTTACCCCTGGAACACATCAAAGGGTTACACCTCCCTGGGCAGGTCATTTCTTTGTTGAAATCGATGTTGGCTCCCGGCCCGAAGGACAGACCGCAAACGGCCCGCGAGCTACTTTCTGCTGTCCACAGTTGCTACGCACGATTTAACTCTGAAGCGCATTCCCGTCGCAGGCGAAGCGCGCTGGCTGACGTGGCTGCGACGTTGGCAATCGCAGCGATTGCGGTTGGAGGCTGGTGGTATCAACGCGGCCACTCCTTTGCTCCGATCGAGCGATCCATCGCAGTCTTGCCTTTCGAAAATCTGAGCAGTGACAAGGAAAACGCTTATTTCGCCGAGGGCATACAGGACGAAATCCTGACGCGGTTATCGAAGATTGCCGATCTAAAGGTGATCTCGCGCACGTCGACGCAGCATTATAAGAGCGCGCCGGAAAACGTGCCTGAGATCGCAAGGCAACTGGGTGTCGCGCACATTGTGGAAGGAAGTGTCCAGAAGAACGCCGACGCAGTGCGAGTGAATGTGCAGTTAATCAAGGCGGCAACTGATTCCCATCTTTGGTCGGATACCTTCGATCGCAAGCTCACCGACATCTTTTCTGTGGAAAGCGAAGTATCGAAAGCCATCGCCGACCAGTTACGGGCCAAACTGACAGGACAGGAAGCGGAAGTTATCGCCGCCAAGCCGACCGACAATCCTCAAGCCTACGACGCATACCTGCGCGGCCTGGCTTATACGCTCAAGACTGCATTCACGCCTGCGAATTCTTTTGCCGCGCAAAAATATCTCAAGGAAGCAGTGCGGTTAGACCCTGCCTTCGCTCTGGCTTGGGCGCTGCTTTCTTACGTCGACGCGAGTGGCTACCTTACGCAAAGCCTTCAACCAACGGTCGCTCTCCGCGAAGAATCGCGGGAGGCCGCCGAAATGGCTCTGAAGTTACAGCCTGATCTTGGCGAGGCTATATTAGCCAAGGGTTTCTATTACTATGCCTGCCTTAAAGATTACGACACTGCCTTGAGATACCTTGAGCGGGCAAAGCAAGCCCTGCCTCATAACAGCCGAGTTCTTCAGGGCCTGGCCTATGTCGAGCGCAGGCGGGGCAACTGGGATAAGAGCGAGGAGTACTTCAACGAAGCCGAGAAACTTGACCCGCGCAATGTTAATCTGCTCTCGCAGCATGCGAGGACTTATATCTGCCTTCGTCGGTTCTCTGAAGCGTTGGCCAAACTCGAGCAGATTCTCAATATAACACCGGACGACATAGATACACTTGTGTTAAAGGCGCGGATTGCACAAGCCGAAGGCGATCTGGCGCGCGCTTCCGCGCTCCTTGCCCCACTTCGGCTGGGTGTCGGCTATGTCAACGCGTTGGAAACACAAGTTTACCAGGCGATCCTGGAGTCCCGTCCTGCAGGGGTCATTGCTCAGCTAAGGGAGATACTGGCGACGCCGGATCAGGCATTGGGTTATTACAACGGTGAACTGCGCTTTTGGTTAGGATGGGCACAGGAAGTTGCTGGCGACCATGCCGGTGCCCGCGAAAGTTGGAGTCAGGCTCGCAGCGAACTGGAACCATTACTGAAAGAGCAACCTGAAAACTTTGTTTTGATGGGAGACCTCGCGCTTACAAACATGTGGCTCGGCGACAACGCCGCGGCGCTGGCTCTGACCGAGCGGGCGATTACACTGTTTCCCATAGATAAGGACGCGCTGACGGGTCCGAGGCCGCTCGACATCCTCGCCCGGGTAGCGGCGCGAGCCGGCGACGCGGACCGCTCCATCTCCACATTAGAAAAGCTGCTTTCGATTCCGTACGAGGCGCCCCTGGCAGCAAACCCGCCACTTACTCCTGCATTGCTCCGGCTGGATCCGATGTTTGAGCCATTACGCAAAGATTCGCGCTTTCAGCGACTGGCGAGCGCGCAGCCGTAAGCTGTAGAGGTGGTTGTGTCAGGCGCAAAATTCCTTTCTCCTACTTGACGCGCGCGTATCGCCGGGCTGTGGCTGCGCAACTTCGCCCGACGGGCGGTGTTTGATTAACGAAGTTAACGAACGGGGGATTATGAAACGAAACTTTTTAATTTGCCTTGGACTCCTGACTTTCGCGGTAACGGTAGGCGCGCAGGTGCCGTACAGTCCCAGAAAGGCGCCGCAAAGGACAACGACATATCCCGCATATCGAGGGACGAGTTCTGTCCGCCACATACCGGCGCAACGTACATTTTCAAATGCACGATACCGCCAACCGGCGGTGTCGACCGCGCAACTGCGTCACCCAGCGTTTCGGAAGACGAGCGTGCAACCTCGAATGAACAGCTCATTCGCGAATCGGCCTGCAACGACAAACACCGGAGCCTGGAGACGCAGGCCGATGCCTCCGATCAATAATTCGACGCTGGCAGACCCCCGCTACAATTGGAGAGAGTCGAGACTTAGCCAACGGCCGCGCCCGAGCGATTCATTCATCAGTGGATCCGTGCGAAGCGATCTGGGGGCTCGATCACAAGCCCGATTGGCGAATCGCACTAAATGGGCGGCTTCTCATTTTAGGGAACGCGCAAACAGTTCGTTACTGAATAGGTCGGCACGAAGCGATGCTGTTGATCGAAGACAGAGTCGCCAATCCTTCAATAATTATTGGGCGAACTCTGACTTTAGGGACCGGCTACGCACGAACAATTCGTTTGTGAATAAGTCCCAAAGCGCCGCGTTTTGGAGCGGGACGCGTTCAGGGTTCAACCACAACTGGAAAGGGGCGGCATTTGAGGGACGACAATATTGGGCATTCCGCAATTATCAGTCGCAGTGGCACGATCGCAGCTGGTGGCATGACCATTGCGGCAGCCAAATCGTTTTCGTTACCGTCTATTCCCAACCGTTCCCCTTCTTCTTTGATTCGGGCTACTGGTATCCGTGCTGGGGGTATTATCCGGACTCTTATTATCCCTACGATGGTCCCATTTACGGCTACGACGATTTGTCACCTGACCGGGTGATCGCAAATGTCCAGACCCAACTATACAACGAAGGTTATTACGACGGCCCGATCGATGGCATCCTGGGCCCGGACACGCAAGCGGCAATCGCAGATTACCAGGCCGACCACGGACTCGCGGTCACGGCTGCAATTGATGAGCCGACAGTTGTTTCACTAGGGCTAGCCTAACGGCGGGAAAAATAAGAATTAAGAAGTAACGAGGCGCTGGCCGTTTCACGACGAATTATGGCGCTTTGAAGCAGGACTGGCATTCTTCACCAGAAGCAGGCAGTATCCATGCGGGTTATGAAATGGCCGTTCCAAACGATCGTCGTCGGTTTGTCGATGTTCACTCTCTTGAGTACGCTTGAGGTGGCGAAGGCCGGTCCTTTCGAGAACTTTTTTACGTCGCTACGCAAATCGTTTTCGCACCCGCCTGCGCAAAAGCCGCCGCGCTCGTCGCAACCGCGCCGTACCACTTCTAGGCAAAACAATGATACTCCGCCGAGCGATGCTTCAGAAGCGTCGAATCGTCAGGCTTCACCAACTCCAACTCCCGTTCCTGCGCCTCCGAACTTGAAGAACGTCCGCGTGGCGAAAGCAACCGCTACCAAGAGACACCCAAAGAGCGACATGCCTTATGGAATTCCCGTGCCCGGCAAACAAGGCCTGGTTACCAGTCCGTTCTCGCCAGACAGCGGATACATAGATGTCCGAAGTTTTCCGCCCGGAACAGAAGTAAGAGATCCCTACACAGGCAAGACTTTCCTTACGCCGTAGGTGAAAGAAGGAGGAAGTTAAAGGAGCGCGCTCTGCTCGAGAGCTACCTTGCGCGATGAGGACACTACCTGTCCTCGGTCACGGACACTGCTCCTGATGGCGCCACCTTCTTTCGAAAAAAGAATCGAAAAGACGTGCAGATTGCGCGCTCGAAATGCTCCCGCGCAACTGAGCAGGTAAAATCGCCACATTCGCCGAAAACGGTCGCCGTAACGATCTGCAAAATGCGGCCAGGCACGACGAAAGTTTTCTTCCCACGCGAGGAGTGTCGGGTCGTAATTGGGCCCGATGTTTTTGATGTCTTCAATGATGAACACACCTTCCGCTGCGCGCGTCAGACGAGCCAGGGAAGGAAGCATGGAATTTGGGAATATATAGCGCTTGATCCAGGGATCCGCGTGAAGGCGCGAAAATTGCCCGCAAATTCCCTGGCAAAGAAATAAGCCATTTCCGACTAACGAATGGGCGGTCGCCCGCATGTAGCTGTCATAATTTTTGTAACCGACATGCTCGACCATGCCTACGCTCACCATCCGATCAAATCGCCCGGTGACTTCGCGGTAGTCTCGCAGCTGGATTTCTACATCCAATCCGCGACACCAACGCTGCGCGTAACGGAATTGCTCCCGTGAAATTGTTATCCCGACCACCTGACAACCGTACTTTTGCGCGGCATAACGTGCCAATCCACCCCAGCCGCAGCCGATGTCCAATAGACGGAGGCCGGGGCGCAGACGGAGCCTCTCGCAAATCCAATTCAGCTTGCGCAATTGCGCCGAGGCTAAATCGTCACCATCGGCGAAGAGCGCGCAGGAATATTGCATATTCGGATCGAGCATGGCTTCGAAGAAGTCGTTGCTTAGATCGTAGTGCACGCGGCCGACTTTCGGGGAGCGCCGTAGAGTTTGCTGGTTTACGAGAAGCGCGGTGAATAGTGCCCAAAGATTGGGAAGTCGAAACGTGAACCGCTTGTCGAGTCTGGCGCGAATAGCGCGGCAACACATCTCATCCAGAGCTTCGCAGTCCCACCACCCATCCATATAGGACTCGCCGAAACCAAGAGTTCCGGAAGCCAGGACTCGGCGAAAGAAGCGCTGATCATGAACCTGTATGTCCCAGGGGCGCTCTCCGTTGATGCGAATGTCCGCGAACGCGAGAAGATCGGTCATCACCTTTCGGGCTGTCGACATATGAAAGAATCGCGTGCGCTTGTGCGATTAGTTTGATGAGAGAAAGCGGATAACGATGGACGAAATGAAATGAGCGTTTGTGTTTCGCCTGATCCGGACGATAGTCCCGGCTTATTGGATTACTCTGTTTACTTCACTGCGCGGTAGATCGTCAGGTGGGCGTCGCTCATTGGTGGTTTGAAACCCGATTCACGGGAACGGCTCTGTAGCTCGGTAGTTTTCCAAATTCAAAACACAATGAAACTGTACGTAGGTAATCTCTCTTTTGA
>JBKPLD010000102.1:0-29574 GCA_046731415.1 Verrucomicrobiota bacterium | reverse complement strand
TGAGGGCGGTGACCCCGGCCGCGTGGAGTATGTCCCGCTCGCCGCGCGCCACGTCGACACTGGAATGGGTTTTGAGCGCGTCACCGCAATCGTTCAAGGCACAAAAAACCTCACCGATTTCTCCGGAACGATCTCGAATTATGAGACAGACATCTTTCGCCCAATCTTTGATGAGCTCGAAAAACTGAGCGGTAAAAAGTACGCGAGCACGTTACCTGGAAATGGAAGTCACGCCTCCGGCGTGATTCGGCCGGCAGGCTTCCAGCCTGCTGAATCGCGGGAGCGGCAGGATGCCGCTCTGTCCAGTGACGCCGGAGGCCTCACTTCGGCGAACCAGGAAAAGATCGATATCGCTTTTCGCGTGATTGCTGATCACATCCGGGCGCTTTCGTTTGCGATTGCCGACGGAATCAATCCCTCGAATGAAGGCCGCGGCTACGTTTTGCGCCGGATCTTGCGTCGCGCTGTTCGCTACGGACGCACGCTGGGCTTCCACGAGCCGTTCTTCTTCAAGCTGGTCGATATCGTTGCAAAGACGATGGGCGATGTCTTCCCTGAAACCCGCGCAAAACAAAAAACAATCAAAGACGTAATTCGGCGCGAAGAAGGAGCCTTTAACAAAACACTCGATAAAGGCATTGAGCTCTTCGAGCGCGAAGTCGCACGTGGCGTGTCCACAATCTCGGGGGCGTTTGCATTTCGCTTGTACGACGAGCAAGGGTTTCCCCTTGATCTCACCGAATTGATGGCGCGCGAACGCGGGCTCATCGTCGATGTCGCGGGATTTGAGGAGTTGATGGAGCAACAGCGTGAGCGTGCGCGTAAGGGACAGAAAAAAGAGAAAATCAGCGTTGAAGAAGGCCAACTCGAAGCCGAGCCAACGAAATTCCTTGGCTACGACTTTCTCGAGAGCGAATCAGTTGTCGAAACTGTGGTGCCGGGCAAAAAGCCCGACGAACTCAACATCGTTCTCGATCAAACACCGTTTTATGCCGAGATGGGCGGACAAGTTGGGGATCGCGGATTACTCCATGTGCCAGGGCATGATCGCACGGAAGTCGGTCAATTGCGCGTGATTGATACGCAAAAACGTGGGGATGTTTTTGTCCATCGTGCTGTGCTTCTGGAAGGTCGCGCACCGGAACCGGGCGAAGCGGTTCGCATCTCAGTTGACGCTGATCGACGCCGCGCGATTCAAGGGCATCATACCGTGACGCATTTGCTGCACTGGGCATTGCATGAAGTGGTCTCGCGGGACGCGTCGCAAAAGGGAAGTTACGTTGGACCAGACAAACTGACGTTCGATTTTTCAAGCGCGCCACTAACCAAGCAGCAAGTCCGCGAGGTGGAAAAACTGGTGAACGAAAGGATCACTGAGAATGCGCCGGTCTCATGGATTGAAGTTCCGTATGCGGAAGCAAGAACGCGAACCGACATCATCCAATTTTTCGGAGAGAAATACGGCGAGATGGTTCGGGTCTTACAAGTCGGCGGTGCGCCGCACGCGCTTAATGGTTACTCAATGGAGCTGTGCGGTGGTACCCATGTGAGATCCACAGGTGAAATTGGTCCGTTCCGAATCGTAAAGGAAGAAGCGATTGCTGCAGGAATTCGACGAATTGAAGCGGTTGCTGGCGACGCGGCGCGCAACTGGGCGAAGCAGGAAGCTGCGCGACAAAAGGAGAAATTTGGAACTCTGGCGCGTAAGAAACATGACATCGCCTCACTGCCTGCTTTTGAAAATGACGCGACTACAACCGAAATGTTGCAACAAATCGATGCGCGGGCGGCGCATCTTGAAAAGATCGAGGGTGAAGTTCGTGATTGGGAAAAGCAGAGCGCTAAAACTGCCGAAGCAGACCTGAGAAGCCGGGCTGCTCAAATCGCGAATCAACTGGCAGCTTCGCTTACGGGGAAAAATTTCTGCGTGGCGGAAGTGGAAGACGGAGACGGAAAACTGCTGCAGGCCGTTGCTGATACATTGAAGTCGAAGTTTGGCGGTCCGATTTTTCTCGTCGGTGCGACGAACGGATCCGCTGCACTGGTGGCGTCCATCCCAAAGGAGATGACCTCGAAATTTCAAGCGAACAAATTGATTCAGCAGATCGCCCCGATCGTAGGCGGCAAAGGCGGTGGCCGCCCAGACAACGCGCAGGGCGCGGGCAAAGATCCGAGTAAGATCTGGGAGGCGTTGGCAAAAGCGCGAGAGCTTTTGAGTTAAGTCGCAATCAGTGTGCACTCACGCTCGGAGTTCGCGCGTGTTTCACGAGCAGCTTCGCATTCTTTCCGTCCAACGACATTCGATAAATCGATGGCTCGTTTTCTTTTTCCTTTTGCATGATGCAAAGAAATTCGCCGCTGCTCAGCAGAAGGGCTCCCAAACAAAATCATCCTTACTCGTAATGCGAACTGCTTTTTCACCCGTCAGATCGAGTTTCTCGATGGCAGGCTGTGGGCCGTCCCAGTTTTTGCGCTCGTGCTTGGCGCCGCAATCGACGTCCATCAACAGCATCTTCCCGTCCGGCGAAACACTCAACCGATCGTTGCTGTTCATGCTGGCATCGGTCAACATTTTCGAGAGCTCCCATTTCTTCAAGACGTTTCCGTCCAGATCGATCTGGTAAATGTTGTGGAGATCGTGACAAAAAATTGATTTGCCGTCCCGAGCCCATTCTGGGGCGCCAAACGCTTCACTTTTCAACCCTGCATTTTTTACAAAGCGAAAACTCGATCCGTCGGCGTTCACCAGGCCGAGATGCCATTCGCCGTCTGCCATGATGGAGAAGGCGAGTTTCGATCCATCCGGCGACCAAACCGGGCGAAAGCAATTGTCGCTCGGAATATCTTTTAGCACTGTAACTTTGCCGCTGGCAGCGTCGGCGACTGCGATGTGGCGTTCGGGACCGGGCCGCGTCTTTGAATCTGCACTCGTGTTGAAGGCCACACGTGTGCCGTCCGGTGAAATTTCAGGCAATGCACCGGCGGCAATTTTCTTTTGATGTGTTCCATCGATGTCGGCAACGAAAATGTTTTCGAGCTGTTCGTATGCAATTTTGCGCTGTGCCGCGTTTGTAAACGTCGAAAGGACGACGCAACCAAGGAGGAAAAACGTAATTCGTTTCATCCTCGCTAAGGCGCGCTGATAGATGGGAAGCGCGCATTCTTGATTAATTGCTTCAATTTTTCTCCGTCAGCAGACATTCGATAAATCGAGTCGTCCTTTTCGCCGTGCGCGCGGCTGAGAAAAAGAACGTTATCGTTGTCAATCCAAACGCCGTCCCAACCGAAAAGCTTTTTTGGCGTTAACCTGGTCGCCTTTTGTGATTGGAGATCGAATACCCACAGCGCTGGCGACGGCCCGTCCCAATCTGTCCGGCCAGACTCTTCGCCCATGTCGATGCTCAAAAGCCATCGCTTGCCGTCCAGAGAAACATCAATCCGGCCGTCGGCGCTCATATCGCCCTTGGGCACGATTTGACTGATTTTCCATTGCGCACGAACCGTGCCGTCGAGTCCGATGTGATAAACGTTCGTCATGTCCTGGCAAAAAACCGATTTGGCGTGGCGCGCCCAGACCGGAGAATAGCAGGTCTCTCCATTTTGAGCGCCGGGCTTGAGCACATGAAAATTCGTGCCGTCTGAATTAATAGCCACAAGATCTCACGCTTCGTGCGCACGTGTAGTGAAAAGGATCTGCTTACCGTCAGCTGTCCAGCTTGGGTAGTACAAATTTTCGCTCGCGACGTCCTTAAACACGTTTACCCTGCCGGTGGCAACTTCTCCACCACCATGTAACGCACGTAAGTCGTTTCGCTTGTTTTTTCGACCGTGTTAAACGCGACACAAGTTCCATCAGGCGAGATCGCCGGGAAAATTCCGTCGGCGATTTTTTTCTCGTTCGTTCCGTAGAGATTCGCGACGTAGACGGCATTATTGCGTTCGAAAGCGATGTGTCGGTTGGCGGAAAATGCGTGGCAGAGAAGCCGGCTAACGCAAAAGCGAAGCAGATTAGTTTTCTCATGGCAACGCCACTGTAATGAAAAACGTCACGGCGAGCGCAAACACCAGGACGATCAGATACGCAATTCCGCCAAAAAGGAATTTGAACATACTGATAAACCAGCCCTGGCGATAAACGCGACGGATCGACAAGAAAATTTGAACTGCGAACGCAATCCAAAGCAGCGCAATAATCCACCCCGTGATCGGACCTGGAGCCACGTGGTTGAGTCCGATTGTCGCGAGCACGATTAGCATCACTCCGGTATAAGCAAATGTGTGGATGTGCAGCGCGTAAACCAGATGATCGATGTAGAAGATGTGGCGGCGCATGTAGAGGATTTTCAAAACAAAAGCAAACAGGGGGATACAGCAAAGCATCATGTAAGGCAGATTGCTAAAGAGCGTCGCGATAAACAGCCCCATCTTTGTTCCATGCTCGCCCATCTTTTCCTTTGCTCGCCCTTCGATCCATTTTTCGAATGGCGTTGATGCGTTTTTATCTGAACCAGACTCGAGACTCGGTTTATCGTTTTCTTTCGGTTCTGGCGTCGCTTGCACCGGCTGCTCAGGTTCCTGAGCCGGGACTGGAGATGCACGCTTCAATGCATCTTGAATTCGGGCGCGTACCTCCGGCTGCAAATCCTTCATGGCATCTTCTATTTTCGTACGCGCGCTCGGCAAAGGGTCGCCATGCTGCAAGCGTTCTTGAATTTCACGGCGCGCGTCGGCGGATAGATCTTCGCGCTTCAATTTTTCTTCAAGCCGTGCCCGCTTGTTAGGCGCAATTTCCAGGCCGCCGAGCGCAGCTTCGATTTTCGACCGGACTTCCGGGGCAAGATTTTCTCGTTGCAATTCCTTCCGAATTTCGGCGCGATTTTCTGGAGAAAGATTTATCGGCTCGAAATGGGCCGACTTGATCCCGTAGTTGGCGGCAAAGAAAAAGAGAATGCTTGCGAGAAGATAAAGTCGCAGCGGATGCACATATCGCACGCGATGACCCGCGAGAAACTCGTTAGTCAATTTCCATGGACGAACTACGAGTAAGCCGATCGTCGCAAAGAACTTCGAGTCCCAATTCAGGAATTCGTTGAGTAAATCAGCGATGACATGTCGGAAAGAACGCCGATAATCGATCGCTGGTTGGCCACATTTTGCGCACCAGTGGCCGTCCAATTGTGCCCCGCAGTTTTCGCAATGGGTGATCGGTGGTCCCTGACTTTTTCGGCGTCCAAAAAGTCCCCTCTTGGTCGAGGAGGCGTGTTCGATTGCAGAGATCGCCGTATCGCCCAGGACAAATTTTTCCAGTTCATCGGGCATACGAGGGCAAGGATACAAAAACCTATCTGCGGAGTCTACGCCCTGATTCAAGGCCTTAATGAGGAATCGCCTACAAAATGTGACGTCGGATTAGCCGCGGTGCGGGTTATCTCACCGCAAAGTTTGCATTGACCAGGCGAAGCCGTTAATGACACGATCTTTCGCAGTGGCACTTAACGTTTTCAGGACGAAAAGCCCGGACCGTCTTATTGCTGAGGCAGCTGCGCCGGAGCGGCAACTCAAACGCACACTTGGCCCGCTTGATCTCACCGCGATCGGGATTGGCGCAATCATCGGGGCTGGGATCTTCGCGCTGACCGGAACGGCGGCAGCCGGGCAGGTGTTTTCTTCGCGGCTGGAGACGCCGGTGATTAACTTTGTGCAGGCGTGGCTGTCTGGTGCGAATGTTGTTTTTGGGCGGGCAGGCGCGGGCCCCGCGATTGCTGTTTCATTTATCGTGGCGGGCATCGCATGCGGCTTTGCTGCGCTTTGCTACGCGGAACTCGCGTCGATGATTCCGGTGTCCGGGTCGGCCTATACCTATTCGTACGCAACTCTAGGCGAAATCGTGGCTTGGATCATTGGATGGGACCTCATTCTTGAGTACGCGGTCGGAAACATGGCCGTAGCCGTTGGGTGGTCGGGTTATTTCGTGCAGTTATGTGACAGCCTTTTTCATCTAAAGTTTCCACTCTGGCTGGTCAACGATCATCAGACAGCCACCGATTTGCTCGCTAAAGGCGGTGCGGTCTTGGAGGGTTATTCGTCCACCGCCTTGCCTGTCATCGCGGGTCATTCGATCGCTATTAATCTACCGGCGCTGCTCATCGTTGCTGCTGTGACCGCGATTTTGGTTTACGGAATTCGCGAGAGCGCGCGCACGAATACTACCATTGTTATCATCAAGGTTGCAGTCGTCGTATTCGTCATTGCGTTTGGTGCATTCATGGTCAATCCCACGAACTGGCATCCATTTGCGCCGAATGGTTTTGCCGGCGTCATGAGCGGCGCAGCGATTGTCTTTTTCGCTTTCATCGGATTCGATGCGGTTTCAACCACGGCTGAGGAAACGCGCAATCCCCAACGCGATATGCCTATTGGGATTATCACTAGTTTGATTATTTGCACGCTCCTCTACGTGTTGATGTCGAGCATACTTACCGGGATCAAGTATTACACAGTTTACACAGGAGACGCCGCCGCAGTGGCTACGGCTTTCGCCAGCAAATCGTGGGCGCGGGCACTTGTTAGCGCAGGCGCGCTCGCCGGGACTACTTCAGTCATCCTGGTTTTCCAACTCGGTCAGCCTCGCATTTTCATGGCCATGGCGCGTGACGGCTTGCTTCCACATTATTTTGCAAGGATCCATCCTCGTTTCCGCACACCGCATATTACGACGATTTGGACTGGCGTTGTGGTCGGCGTCGTCGCGATGCTAACGGATATCGGTTCATTGGCCGATCTAACCAATATCGGAACGCTCTTTGCGTTCATCCTGGTTTGTTTAGGCGTGAACGTGTTGCGCCGTGTTGCGCCTGAGCGGCCTCGTCCGTTTCGTGTGCCGTTTGTTCCGGTGTTTCCGATCCTTGGAATAATTCTCTGCGTTGTGTTGATGCTGAGTCTACCTGTGATGACGTGGATCCGATTCGTTGTCTGGCTTGGAATCGGACTGTTGATTTATTTCTTTTACAGTGTGCGCCACAGCAAACTCCGCCATGGACTCGACACTGGGATAACCGAAGACGTACCGCCGCCGCTGATCAAGACATAGTTGCGCAATTGGATAATCGCCAACGCGGCCGCGTGGACTGCGTGGAGCTTCTTTCGTTAGATCTTTTCCAGTGACTTTCTTGTTCGTGTCGTTCGTGTTTGGATAAGGAGCGGTATTCGGTTGCCAAATTTGGCAGGTGAAGCGCCCGCCCTACAGTTGTGCGGTGAAGGCAATTCACCTGCTGCTGGCGACTTGTGTCGCAACGTTGCACGCGCAAGATGTCCGTGTTGGGGTTCCCCCGGCCGGCAAACTGTATCACGGCTTGTATTGGGGCGGTGTTGGAACAGACGAGCATGACCCAACGGAGCACGATGTCACCCCGAATGATGTCGCGCGATATGAGCAGGCTGTCGGCAAACAAGCTGCGTGGATTTATTTCGCGAACAACTGGTTTGAGTCACGAAAATTTCCTGCTGTGATGTGTAACTGGATCCGCGATCTCCAAAAAATTCCGTACATCCGGCTGATGCTTCGGTCAGATGTTGATCAGAGACATCGTGAGAAGACGTTCACACTTCAGAAAATCATCGCTGGCGAATTCGATGAAGATCTTCGCGGCTGGGCTCGCGATGCCAAAAATTTTTGCTCCCCAATTTTGATCGAGTGGGGCACTGAACCCAACGGAGACTGGTTCAGTTGGAACGGAAGATGGAACGGCGGCGCCGGCGAAGGTCCAGCACGCTACGTCGCGGCTTACAGACATATTGTCGACCTGATGCGCGCGGATGGCGCAGATAATCTGCAGTGGGTCTGGCACGTCAACTGGCTCGACGAGCCAGAGACTGGCTGGAATCGTTTCGAGAATTATTTTCCTGGCGAAAATTATTGCGACTGGGTCGCTCTGAGTGCCTATGGACCGATCACGCCCGTGACGTCCGATGGGACGGAAAGTCTGGCGTTCAAGATGCGCGAGGCTTATCCGCGCCTTGTGAAAGTCGCGCCTGCGAAACCGATCATTATTGCTGAATTCGGTTGCGATCTGCACAACCGGCACGTTGACGCAGCAAACTGGGCGAAAACGGCACTCGAAGATCTGTTCTCAAATCGATGGCCCGGTGTCCTCGGTTTTTGCTGGTGGAACGAAGGCTGGCAAAATGACGATCACAAAAAGCACGACACCGACATGATCATTCTCCACGACGATGATCTGACACGAGTGTTTCACGATGAGTTTGCAACGCATGCCGACAAGATTCAGGAGTCCGCGGTAACTACGCCGCTCAGGTAGGGGCGGTTCACCCGAACCGCCCGCGGGCGATTGAGGTCAATCGCCCCACTCGACATGACAAAAGAGAAGACGCAGCACATAGTGCGTTATGGTCAAGGTTGAGGTGAATTACACCGGCGATTTGCACTGCGACGCGACTCACGGCCCTTCGCGGTCGAAGATTTCCACTGACGCGCCGACCGATAATAAAGGTAAAGGCGAGGCGTTCTCGCCGACTGATCTTGTTGCCACGGCTCTGGCTACCTGCATGAGCACAACCATGGGAATCAAGTCACAGGAACTCGGTGTCGATCTGCGCGGAATGACCGTGTCAGTTCAAAAGGAAATGTCCAAGGACGCGCCGCGGCGTATCGTTGCGCTCCCATCAGAAATTCATCTTCCTCTTCCTCCGGACTCTCCACACCGCGAAGTGCTGGAGCAAACCGCGCTCAATTGTCCGGTGCACAAAAGTCTGCCTCCGGAAATCGATCGGCCGACGAAATTTTTTTGGGAAGGCTAGGTAAGCTTTGTCATTGCGAGCGAAGTCGAGAAATCCCGTGAACTAAATCAAGGTTCCGTTGCGGGACCCGTCGACTCCGCTTCGCTTTGCTCAAGATGACCGGGCAGCATTATTTGTCCGGATACAACCACTGAATGTAATCGCGCACCCCGTCTTCGAGCGGGAATCGTGGCTCGTACCCCAGTTCGCGGCGCGCATTCGTGAGATCCGCCTGTGTGAAATTTTGATAGTGCGCGTGTGGATTGTCGATGTAATCCGGCTGTAAATTGGTTCCGAGACATTTATTGAGAACGTCGATCAGCTCATTGAATGAACGGGCCTGCCCCGAGCCCAGGTTGTAAATTCCGCTGGCTTGCGCATCGAGTGCACGAATGCTGCCTTCGACGACGTCCTTCACGTAAACGAAATCGCGTTTCTGTTCGCCGTGCTTAAAAATACGCGGACGCTGACCGGACTTCATTTGCCGCGACAAATGATAAATCATACTGGCAGGCACACCCTTGTGTGCTTCGCGCGGTCCATAAACATTGAAGTAACGTAATCCGACTATGATCCATTCCCGTGACTCAGCCGCGGCACGCCGGGCAATATTATCCATGACCACTTTGGAAAAGGCGTAAACATTTGCGGGTGCCGCGCCGTGGAATTCCATGCTGGCCTCGGTTGCAGCACCGTAAGTCGCGGCCGAAGAAGCATAGATGATGCGCGTTTTGGTCGGGTGTGCAAAGTCCAAGATGCGGCGAAAACTTTCCACGTTGTCGTGCACCTGCTCGAACTGGTCGTGATTTGTTGTGTCCGTGATTGACGCGAGATGAAAGATCGTGTCGAACGATTCATCGCCGAACTGCTCTCGCCAGTCGAGCTGCGCCAGATTCTGCGCAACAAAATCGCCGAGGTACCCTGCGAGATTCTTGAAATCTCCAGAACGAAAATCGTCAATGACGGTGAGCCGCGCCTTCGGAAATTTTTCCTGTAAGGTTAGCGTGAGATTCGAGCCGATAAAGCCGGCGCCACCGGTGACAATTAGGTTTGGAGACGAGTGCAATTTTTGGACAAAGAATTAGGGAGAGATAGATAAGTCTTGAGCCGGGAAGCGCAAGCAGGGAGTTAAACGACCAAAATGCGGTTCGAAACGCGCTACACTTACGACTTTGTTAAGCGTTTTCTGCCGGTTCGTTGCCGCAGAATTTTAGAAGTCGGCTGCGGGACGGGCGATCTAGCGGCGCACTTGTCACGGGACGGATATGCCGTCGTCGCGATTGATAGCGATCCTGAATCTGTCGCGGCGGCGCAGACCCTCGGAATAGACGCGCGCGTTTCTACCTGGCCGAATTTTGATGAGAGCTGCTTCGATGCGGTGTTATTCACTCGCTCGCTTCATCACATTCATCCGCTCGACGAATCGATACGGCGCGCAGCCAACAGCCTGACCGATCGCGGACGAGTTATTGTGGAAGATTTCGCATACGAGTCCGCGGACGAGAAAACGCTACATTGGTTCAGGGACGCTATTCGTTCGTTCGAAAAGGCGGGGCTGCTGACGGCGGGCGACGGCTTCGTGGACTCTGTATTATCAAAAAGTGAGACGTTAAAAGCTTGGCGACAAAATCACGAGAGTGAATTGCACACAGCCGTTGAAATCGACGCGCAGCTCGAAAACGTGTTTGGCTCTGTCGTAAGAAAGGATGTGCCATATTATTTTCGCTACATCGCAAGGGCGATCGCCAGGGTTAAGAAGCGCGATTCGATTCTTCGAGCTTTCGCCAATCAGGAAGAAACGCTGGCTGCCGAGGGCCTGATTGTGTCGCTGGGTCGGCGGTTTGTTGCTGCGAAATAATAATTCTTGCAACGGCGAAGTCGAGCCGCTACTTCTCGATTCAGTTCTTTGCGAGCTTGAAAAAGTGGATCGGTGCAAGAAATCCCGTGCGAATCGGGAGCAGTTGCGCTGCTGTAACTGGATACGACTTCCCAATGGGCCAATCCTCGCAAATTCGAGGGTGAAGGCGGGAAGAAGGTGATTCCGACAGGTATCGGAACATACGCCAGGAGCCAGAATATTTGTCCGGTCCACCTCATTCGTCCTGCAAATGCAGAGCGAAAAAACTTCTTCGCAAAAAGGAGAATGAGAGCTGGGCGATGGTTCTCTGTAGCGGCGGTCTGTAACCGCCGAATCGATCGAGGCCTAACAAGTCCAACTCTCTGAGTTGGAGGTAACTTGTTATGCAAAATCGTCCAGTTTGGTTTGTCCGGGGTAGCGCACCCGTCTCGCGTGTTAACGCCAGTCCGGCTCGGACTTTCGGCGTCGCGCCGAAACGGTCTTTTTTCAACGCAGGAGTCTCAGACAATCGTATTGCACAAGGAAAGTTCGCGATCGCGAGATGCGCTCGCCAGCATCTGAGACGGATGCGCTACCCGATCCGATCCGCTGCGCTCCTTTCCCTTGTTCCGATCATTTGCTTTGGACAAGACGCTACGCCGACTCCGTCACCGAGCGAAATGGAAGCCGAGCCCATTGTCGTTACGGCAACGCGTTTTGACATTCCGCTCGAACTATCGCCTGCCAGCGCAAGCGTGATTACCTCGGAAGATTTCGAACAACAACAGATCGAGCGGGTAAGCGACGCGCTGCGTGAAGTGCCTGGTCTATCCGTCGTCCAGACCGGAACAGCGGGGCAGTTGACGTCTATTTTCACTCGCGGATTACGCAGCGAACACACCCAGGTCTTGCTCGATGGCATTCCGGTCAATCAAGGTTTGCAGGGCGCGTTCAACTTCGCTGATCTGACCATTGACGATATCGATAGGATAGAGGTGGTGCGCGGACCGCAGAGCACTTTGTATGGACCGCGAGCTCTCGCCGGTGTTATCCAGATTTTTACCAAACGAGGCACAGGAACACCCGGAGCGATAGTCGCTGCTGAAGGGGGTTCGTATGACACTTTTCGTGAATGGAGCGAGAGCGATGGGAAAATCGGGGACTTGGATTATTCGGTCGGCGCGAGTCGACTCGATACAGATAACGCGCGGCCGAATAATAATTACCGGAACACGGCTGCGATTACTGACATTGGCTGGTCGCCTAACGAACAATTGCGGATTGGCAGTTTGTTCACTTATTCGCTAAGCGACACCGGAAATCCAAATACGATCTTCGATCCCCGTCCCATTGATCATTTTCTCACGGAACGTTGGTTGATTGCTCCTCACATCGATTGGAAGGCAGCTGACTGGTGGGAACACAAATTCATTTTCAGTTACGATCACGAGCGCCAACTGAACGATCCGAATCAGGACGGCTTTGTCGGTCCGACTCGGGCTCTCTTTGAACGGACGCAAGTTGATTACCAAAATGTTGTGCGTCCAGCCTCGTGGCTTACGCTGACCTCAGGATTTTTCTATAGTCGCGTGAACGCCGGGCAGGAGCGCCCGTTTGTCCTGCAAATTTTTGGGCCGCAACCGACCTTTGTGAGCGATCACACCGAAGAGATCGCCGGATTTTTGCAGGCCATGTTGGCGCCGATCGAGAATTTGATTTTTGTCGCCGGGGGCCGGTTCGATCAGTTCAACCAGTTCGGCGGCGTCTGGACCTATCGAGTTGCCGGCAGTTACAAGATCGACCGAACAAACACAATCTTGCACTCCAGCGTGGCGACCGGATTCAGTCCGCCAAGCAGTCAGGACAAAATTTTCGGAAACAATTTCGGACTAAAACCGGAGCATGATTTTGGGTGGGACATTGGCGTCAGGCAGGAGCTCTGGGAGAACCGCGTTTTTGTAGGTCTGACTTATTTTCACAACGACCTATCGAACGCGATTGGATCCAATGGCCTTTTTCAGACGCTAAACCTCGGCGCGGCAGAAACGCAGGGACTTGAGGCGGAACTGCGTGCGCAACCGATCGCCAATCTGGTGCTCACGGCGAGCTACACATATTTGGATGCAGAAAACACATCCTCGAAAGACATTACGCAATTGCAGGGCGCGCGTTTGCCGCGCCGACCTCGCAATGAAGCTTACGTCTCGGCTTCATATCTTTGGTGGAAAAAATTGCGCACAGTGGTCGAAGCGAAGTTCGTAAACGCGCGCGAAGAACTCAATTTTGGCGGCCCAAACTTCGACATCGAAGATTACAGCTTCGTGAATATTGCAGCGGAGTACGAAGTGAACCCGCACCTGTCACTTTTCGGCCGGATCGACAATCTGGCGAACGAACATTACTCGGAAGTATTCGGCTTTCCCGCCCTTGGCCGGGCGGCATATGGAGGGATGAAGTTGCGATTTTGACCTCGGTGCTCACAAAGCGCCACCACAGGTTACTTGTCATTCCAAGCGAAGTCGCGGAATCTCTTGTGGTTAACATCGGCGATTTCACTGCAGACAATGAACGTTCTTTACCTCGTTATCGGCTTGCTTGGTGGCTGCCTTGTTGTCGCAATTATTTTGTTGCTGGCACGCCGTGGTGCATCTGGTGACGGGTCGCTCGCTGGAAAGATCGAGCTACTCGAGCGCGCTCAGGAACGGAGCGAGCGGATGCTTCGCGAAGAAATGGTGCGGAGCCGGGAAGAGGGCGCGAATGCCGCAAAAGCGCAACGCGAAGAACTGACGAAGTCTCTCGAAAGCGTACGATCAGTTGTCGATCTTCGCTTGAAGCAATTGCAGGACGATAACTCGAAGCAAATCGACAAAATGCGCGCAACTGTCGACGAGAAATTGCAGGGTACACTCGAGAAACGTCTCGGCGAATCATTCAAACTGGTAAGCGATCGATTGGAGCAGGTGCACCAGGGTCTCGGCGCGATGCAGCAACTCGCCAGCGACGTGGGAGGTTTGCAACGCGTGCTCACGAACGTGAAAACGCGCGGCGGCTGGAGTGAATGGCAGCTCGGCATCTTGTTGGAGGAAATGCTGACACCAGAGCAATTCGCTAAAAACATGAAAACGCGCGATGACACCGATGAGCGCGTTGAGTTCGCGATCAAGCTGCCCGGTGATGAAAACGGCGCACCGGTGTGGTTGCCGATTGACGCGAAATTTCCGATGGAACATTACGAGCGCCTGACTGCCGCGCAGGAAAGCGGCGATTCCATGGCCGTAGAAGCGGCGATGAAAACGTTGGAGACACAGTTGAAGCGGTGCGCGAAAGACATTTGCGAAAAGTACATTAATCCGCCAAAGACGACCGATTTCGCTCTGCTGTTTTTGCCAAGTGAAGGCCTTTATGCGGAAGCGATTCGTCGCGTCGGTCTGGTGCAAAATGTGCAGCGCGATTGCCGAGTCACGTTCGTAGGACCGACGACGCTCGCGGCGTTGCTCAACAGTCTGCAAATGGGGTTTCGCACCCTCGCGATCCAAAAACGCTCAAGTGAAGTCTGGAATCTGCTGGCCGCAGTGAAAACCGAGTTCGGAAAATTCGGTGAAGCATTATCGGCGGTTAAGGAGAAAATCGATCAAGCCTCGCGGAAGATGGAAGACGTCGATGTTCGCTCGCGCGTTATCACCAAAAAATTACGCGACGTGGAGGAATTGCCATCGAATCCGCAACCAATGCTGAAGGACTTGTTGCCAAGTGACAATGAGCACATTGATGGATAGTAGTGCTCAGGAGCACGGCCATCTTGGCTGTGGGGCCGGCGGACATCCGTGCCTGCCGAAAACGCGGTCCACCACGCGAGACGCCCGGTTGCCCCACAGGCAAGATGCCTGGGCTACGCCGATATGAAGACGGCATTGGTCACGGGAGCAAATAAGGGGATTGGCTATGAGGTCGCGCGTCAGCTTGCGGCGAAGGGATTTCAAGTTTTCATTGGCGCGCGCAACCGCGAAGCGGGGCGCAAAGCGGCGGAGCAAATTGCGAAGGACGGCGGGTACGCGACGTTTTTGGAGATCGATGTGGCAGATAATGGAAGCGTCACCCTGGCAGCGCGCGAGTTTGCCAAGGTTGCCGATCACCTGGACGTCCTGGTGAACAATGCCGGAATTATTGTCGATGGGGATGACGCGATCCTTGAGACCACCGACGATCTATTGCGAAAGACGCTTGAGACGAATACGCTCGGGGCGCTGCGCGTGACACGCGCGTTCGCGTCGTTGCTCAGAAAAAGCAAAGCACCGCGTGTGATCAATGTCTCCAGCGGCGGCGGCCAATTGACCGGCGGCGCAGATGGCTGGTCGCCGGCCTACTGCATTTCGAAAACTGCTCTCAATGGTGTGACCTCGCAGCTCGCGACTGCATTGCCAAAGTTTGCGGTGAATTCGGTTTGTCCTGGTTGGGTGCGCACAGATATGGGCGGACAAAATGCCAGTCGTTCAGTGGAGGAGGGGGCCGACACAATCGTGTGGCTTGCAGCCGAAGCGCCGCAGAAGCTTACTGGGAAATTCTTGCGCGATCGGAAAGAGATTCCGTGGTGAGATCGTAGCACAGGCATCTTGCCTGTGGGGCAACCGGGCGCCTCGCCTGGTCGACGACGTGGCTTCGGCAGGCAAGATGCCCGCCGGCCCCACAGCCAAGATGGCTGTGCTCCGAAAGAAATCACAACACTTCATTCCATTTGCTCTGATCTTTGAGCATGATTTCGCGGAGGAGCCGAATAGGCGGCATGCCGTGATTGAGAAGCTCATTATGGAATTTTTGAAGCGAGAAATTGTCTCCCTCCTGTGCTTTGTAATCGTCGCGCAGTTTTAAAATCTGCAATTTACCCAGAGTGTAATTGAGGTAACCAGGATCGTAAGTGCCGCGGATCGCCTCCTGGCGTGCCGGTTTTTCCTCGTAATAACAATTGTCCTGAAAAAACTTGGTTGCTTCATCGACCGACATCTTCTGCGTGTGCATCTTGATCGACACGCATAACCGGCACAACCGAAGGAGCGCTTCGTCGGCTTGCGCCATGCGATATTTAGCCTCGCGTTTCACGTCGTCTTCGCTGGGAGTAGAGTTGGTGGAACTGCCGTAGCCTTCGTCGAGCATCATTTTTTCGCAGTAATGCGCCCAGCCTTCGACGAACGCGTAGCTGCCGAAGATTTTTTCAACCTTGTTTGCTGGCGATGCGTTCAAGTGCAGGAACTGAACGTAGTGACCCGGGTAAGCTTCGTGAATCGAAGTAACGTCCGAGGTGAAATAATTGAATGCTGTAAGCCATTCTTCTTTCTGCTTTTCCGACCAGTCATTCTCCGTGGGTGTGACGTAGTAATACGCCTCGTTGGCGCGTTTCTCGAATGGACCAGGTGTATCCATCGAAGCAAAGGAAGTGGCACGGAGATATAGCGGCGTCTCCTTCACTTTCGCTCGAACGTCAGATGGGATGCCGACCAAATGACGGTTCAAAACATATTTGCGAATTTTGTCGAGGTCTTTGGCCACATCAGGGATGAGATCTTGCGGTGTGGGATGTTCGCTCTGAATCTCCTTGAAAACTTCGATCGGCGGTTTGTTCGGATCTATTTTCTTTGCCGCTTCGGCGAACGCTGCTTGTTCCGCTTTTAATTGCTCCATCCCAATCTCAAGGATTTTTTGCGGTGGAAGATCGACGAGTTCGGTTTGAGCCAGGAAACGTCCAAATTTTTCTTCGCCCAGCGAATAATCCATTGAGGCTTTTGGAAGTTTCTCACGCTCCAGCCACGTTGCGTAATCATTGAGCGCATTTGCGGCTTTGCGATTGGCCTCGTGAAAGGCGCCGCGAAGGTGTTCGTCCTTAAGATTGCCGATGGCGGCAACAAGTTCTTTTTTCAGGAAATCCGCGGAACCTCTCGCGATTTGAATGGCGAGTTCCACGTACGGTTTGGGAACGACATCATTGAGATTTGTTCTCGCCGCGATGAGGATATTTGGAATTTGAGATTGGATCGCGACCAGGCTGCGAACGCGATCCTCAAGAGGCGCGAAGTTTCTCTTGATGTAAACGTTCACGTCTGCTGCACGCGCATAGATCATCGGATTTCGCTCGAACACCGCCATGTCCTGCATTTCAAACAGGTCCTTTTTTACTGCGGCCTGCAGAATTCGCAGATCGATGGATTGACGAGGACTCAGTTTGGCCGAGTCGAACTTGCTCAGTCGATCGTCGAAGCGCCGGACCCGGGAGAGCTCGGCGTCGAGCGCGAGACGGCTATAGTCGGTGATCTTACCGTCGTATTCATGAAGCCCGAGAGCGGTCCCTTCCAAGGGATGAGCGCCCAGGTAGCCTTTTATGTATTCCTCGGCCACCGCCTCGTACTCGCCGTCTTCAGTTTCGGCAGCAAAATCTAGAATGCCTTCCGGGAAGAGACCAAACGCGACGAGGAAAAGGATGAACGCGAAAGTTTTAAGGCTAAGGACTGGTTTCATTGACGGCGCAAAGGTAAGACAACGACCGGCGTTGGGTGTTGCCAAAAATTTCCAGTGAGCGATGGTGAGCCTGTTTTTCAAACTGGGGTCGAAGTATGAGGCGCTTCATGATCTTGCCACTGTTGGCTTGTCTCTTGCTCGGAGCTTTTCCTGTCTTCGCACAGGAGGCCGAGCCGGGAAAGAGTGAAGAGGATAACGGCTACGTGCAAATCTCAATTTTCGCAAAAGCCCTTGAGTTGATTCGGCAGGATTACGTGGACGAGAACAAGACGAGCTACCACGACCTCGTAAACGCAGCGATGAAGGGGATGCTTTCCTCGCTGGATCCACATAGTCAGTTCATGGATCCGGACGATTTCCGCGATATGCAGGACGACACGCGCAGTCGTTTCAATGGCCTTGGGATTGAGGTTTCGATGAAAAACGGTCTGCCCACGGTCATTACGGCGATGGAGGACACGCCCGCGGCCAAGGCTGGGATCCTCTCCGGGGACCAGATCTTGCGAATCAATGGTATTTCAACCGAAAGAATGGATTTGCAGGATGCCATCAATGTTTTGCGCGGCCCTTCTGGGGCTAAAATAACGCTGACGCTGCTGCGGCCCTCGACCAAGGAAATCAAGGAATACACGCTGCAGCGTGCAGAGATCAAAATCCAAAGTGTCAAGGGAGCCAGACTGATCGACCAGGAACTGACGGGCCCGTTCAAGATCGGTTATGTCCGGTTGGTGCAATTTAATGAGCCGACGGCGGACGAACTATCAAAAGCGCTCGATGAATTGCAGAAGCAAGGGATGCAGGCGCTCGTTCTCGATCTGCGGAACAATCCAGGCGGGTTGCTAAATAGCGCGGTCGATGTCTGCGCGCAGTTCCTTCCGCCTAACACAAAGGTCGTCTCCACACAGGGCCGGGTCGCTTCGCAACAGCATGACTATTCAACTTCCGGCGTGAAAAAGGAGCGCCCGAATTTTCCAATGGTGGTCTTGATCAACGAAGGGAGTGCCAGCGGCGCGGAAATCGTTGCCGGAGCACTTAAGGATTTGCATCGAGCCGTGCTTGTCGGCGAAACGACTTTTGGAAAAGGTTCTGTGCAGAATGTCATGCAATTGCCGGACGGTTCGGCGGTGCGGTTCACGACGGCGAAATACTATACGCCGAGCAAACAGGTCATTCAGGGCAATGGCGTGACGCCGAATATTCGTGTTGGGATGACTGCTGAGCAGGAGCGTTCCCTCTTTGCTCTGCGTAATGCGGGAAACATGAAACCCGAGGAGGAGAAAAGCGTTATCAAGGCCAGAGACCCGCAGATGTTGCGAGCAATTGATGCACTGAAGGGCGTCATGATTTACGCGCAGGAGAACGCGCCAAAGGCGCAAGCGGTGAAGAAGTGAACAGCTTGGTCATCCCGAGCCGCGCAGACGACGAGGGACCCCACACAGGCAGAGAACATCACGCTACCTAGATAGCGTGATCCAACGGCTTTTGAGAGGTCCTTCGCTCCGCTCAGGATGACCCGCCTGTTTTGTATCTCGTGAAAACAGTATTGGCCCTCGAAACCTCCTGCGACGAAACCGGTGTCGCGATTTTGCGCGGACGTAACGGCGAATCAGGCTCGGACTTGCTTGCCAGCGAAGTCGCATCACAAATTGCCGCGCACGAAAAATATGGTGGCGTTGTTCCAGAAATCGCATCGCGGAATCACCTGGTCTACGCACCGCGCCTGCTCGAGCGCGCTACGACCGCAGCGAAACTTCGATTGTCAGAAGTCGACGCGTTTGCCGCGACAAGCGGACCGGGTCTGGCAAGCTCACTCATGATTGGGGCGTCGATTGCCAAAGGGTTGGCAATCGGCTTTGGCAAACCTTACCTCGCCATCAATCATCTCGAAGGACACTTGCTTTCCCCTTTTTTCGGAAGCGCAGAGAAAGGAAATGGAATTCGCCGGAATGTTTCGCTGATCGTGAGCGGCGGACATTCGATGTTGGTTCTGGTCGATGGGCTGGGGGATTACAAGTTAATCGGCCGAACTGTCGATGACGCCGCAGGTGAAGCATTCGATAAAGTTGCCAAGATGCTGGGGCTCGGATATCCAGGGGGACCTGAGATTGAAAAGCACGCACGGAGCGGCGATCCCAATCGTTTTGATTTGCCGCGCAGCATGCTCGACTCGGCGAACTTCAGTTTTAGCGGATTGAAGACGGCCGTCCGCTATTTGCTGCTGAAAATTGCTGTCATTTCGAGCGAAGGGAACCGGAGTCGAGGAACCCCGGTGAATAGCCCTAGCAGGAGCGTCACGGGGTCCCTCGACTTCGCTCGGGATGACGTGCTAGGCGATGTGTGCGCGTCCTTCCAACAGGCAATTATCGATGTCCTGGTGCGGAAGACGATTGCAGCCGCGCAGAAACATCGCGTCAGTCTTGTAACAGTCAGCGGCGGGGTCAGCTGCAATCAGGAATTGAGAAAACAACTAGGCGAGGCCTGCCTGCGTGAAGGATTTGAATTCAAAAACGCAGAGCCGTGGTTATGCACGGATAACGCGGCCATGATCGCGTTTGCAGGGTTGTTGCGGTTGCAGGCTGGATTTCAATCTGAAGTGACTGAAGAGATCGATCCGAATCTGGCCCTCGCGACGTGACCGCCGATCGCGCTGCGGACCGCTCGGCGAGGGGTCCCTACCATTCAGTACTCACGTTCGAGGAGATAATTCGCGATCGCGTGAAGATGCTCAGCCTGGTCGCTGCGAAATACAGACAAAGCGTCGTGCGCCTGACGCGTTAGCCGCCTGGCTTCAGCGCGTGATTTCTCCAGGCCAATCACCGCAGGGTAGGTCGCCTTTTTGGCTGCTACATCTTTGCCGGCGCTTTTGCCCAGTATTTCCGAGGTTTGTGTCACATCGAGAATATCGTCGATGACTTGAAAGGCGAGGCCAAGCCGCTCCCCGAACCGTGTAATGGCGGAAAGTTTCCGGGCGTCTGCGTTGGCGCTCATCGCGCCGAGACGGACTGAGCTTTTCAACATGGCTGCGGTCTTGTTCTCGTGGATAAATCGCAATTGATCGCGCTTTACTCTCTTGCCTTCCGCTTCGAGGTCGGCGACTTGACCAGCGATCAGTTTTTGGCTTCCCGCCGCGACTGCGACTTCCCGCAACAAAATTGAAACGTCGTAACGGGGTGCCGGCCTGGCGGTGGACACGATTTCAAATGCGATAGTCAGTAGTGCGTCTCCAGTTAGCACAGCGATGCCGTCTCCGAAAACTTTATGGCATGTGGGACGGCCGCGTCGAAAATCGTCGTTATCCATGCTGGGAAGATCATCGTGCACGAGCGAGTAAGTGTGGATGCATTCCACGGCGCACGCGAGGGGAAGCGCATTGTTGATTTCGCCGCCACAAGCTTCAGCTGCGGCGAGACAAAGAATTGGTCGTAATCGTTTCCCGCCGGCAAAAAGGCTGTATCGCATCGCCTTGTGAAGTGTAGTGGGTTTCGAATTCGCCTTCGGCAGGTAGCGATCCAGTGCGCGATCAATTTCTTTTTGGCGTGCTTGTAGATATTTTTTCAGATTCACGAGGTGGAAGCAGATTCTGGATGCTCGATTCTGATACTGGATAATCCAATCCGGCGCGTAGTGTCCAGTGTGCTCAGATGTTCTCGGCGGTTTCGGTGGTGCCGATGGGCTTCACACGCATGGCCAGGAATGCGCCGAGAAGCAAAATCGCGGCGCTCCAAAGCTGAGCGTGGGTCAGGCGTTCACCATAAATCCCGGCAGACAGACCTAGTGCGAGGGCAGGGCAGAGGAGTTGGAGCGTTTGCGCGAGCGCCACACCGATTTCACGAATTGCGACGTAGTACAAGACGTGTGCCAACGTTATGCAGGTCACAGCAGAGACGATCAAGATTAAGTTCACCTGTGTGCCGGCGTGAAGTGGTGCGGCAATTTTTCCAAACGCGAATGTTAGCGGAAGCAACAGGATCGAAGTAATCAGGCTGACCAGCCCGAAGCTGCGAATTGGGCCAAGCAGCATGGAAGGGCGTTTAATCAGGACGCCGTAGAGGGCCCAACAAAATGTGGCGGTGAATGCGGTGAACAATCCAGGCAGCTTCATGTGTTCTGTTTCTCGACCGGGTTGAAACCAGATTACGCCGAACGCGCCAACCAGGCCTAGGAGCGTTCCCACTTGGAACTGCCATTGTCGGATCACCCGGCGTTCCTCAGGGAAAAACGCGAGCGCGAGTAAGGCCGTGAAAATCACGGACGCACGAGTAAAGATCGTGTACACGCCCGGACCCATATAGAACAGGGCTATCACCTGTGTGACTTGATGAACGACATTCGGGACGCATGGGACAAAACAGATCATCACAGCTCGCCACCCGAGGGGAGAGGAGCCTCGACGAGCTCGGTAAATCAGGAGCGGCGTGATGGCGAGACAGGCGACAAGATAACGATAAAAATTCTGCGCCCACGGATCGTAATAGCGATTCAAATAATACATGAACAGCGATGGCGTGGACCAGATAAGGACGGTGGAAAAAAGGGCAGCGTATCCTTCCGACAAGCTTGTGCGACGTTGTCGACCGACAAATTCGGTCGTCGAATTTGTTTGATTCATTTAGGCGTTCGGCACGTTAATTTGCTCGCCTACAAGCATAAATCGCTCAACAGTTAGGCTGAAAGGAGAACGAATATCTTGAACAAGCAAACCATTACCGTAGCAACCGCTTTACTTTTTTGTTTTGCAGGAAGTCACGTTTGCGTGGCGAAACCGCCAGCGAAATCAACAGGAGGGGCTGCGAGCCATATGCAGCGAGGAATCGAGCTGGCCCAACAAAAGAACTACCAGGGTGCGATTGACGAATTTACCAAGGCGATTGAAGCCAGCCCCAAGGATGCACGCGGTTACGCTAATCGGGGCACAGCTTATCGCCAGGCGGCACAGGCGGCTCAGGCAGCCGGAGATGCGGGCGCGGCAGCCACAAGATATTCATCTGCTCTTGCAGATTTTTCAAAAGCGATCGAAGTCGCTCCAAAAGACGAAGTGGCTTATCGCGAGCGCGGGATGACTGCCGTAATGCAAAATCAATTCGATGCAGCATTGCCGGATTTTGATAAAGCAATAGAACTCCAACCCGATGATCCGTACACGTACAAGTTTCGCGGCTTTGCCGAGATCGGTCTCAACCAATGGGACAAGGCGGTGGCGGACTTCACTACTGCGATTCAGAAACAACCAGATGATCCGCAGAATTATGACCGACGCGCCTGGGCAAACCGGAACCTGAAAAATTACGATGCTGCCGTGGCAGACTACACGGTGTTGATCGAAAAAAACCCGAACGATGCCGAACACTTGGTCAAGCGAGGCGCGACCTACACCTCACTGCAGCAATATGAAAAGGCCATTGCCGATTATCAGGCAGCATTAAAGCTGAACCCAAACGACTACGACACCGTTCAGCGTTTGCAATATGTGCAGGGGATGCTGCAAGCGAAAAACGCGCCGCCTCCTCCATCGGCTAGTCCCACGCCCACGCCGGCCCCGAGTTTGATCACGCCACTCAATGTGGGTATCGGCATCGTGGCACTGATTATCATTGCCATTATCGTGCGTTTGCTCACGCGAGGGAAAGCCGAAGAAACAAGCACCCGAATCCGCTAAGTCATTGCTGTAGCGTCCGCTGTCCTTGGCGGATTCGGTTCTCTCAGAGTAAACCCGATGCACTGAGGCCAGCGCACTCCACAGCCCTTTGCGACATGCTCTGTCTTGGCAAGAAATTTCTTTGACACCATGATGCGCGCGGTTAGCTTGCGGACGCTTTTTGCTGGAACGAGGCGGTCCCATGGTCGTTCAAATTGCAAATTTGACGCGGCTTTGGGACTTTTGAATCTCTGGCAAAAGGCGAAACCGGTTTGCCTCTCGGTTACCGTGGAGGCGCTGGGTTGGCGAAGAGCAGCCCATGTAGCTCAGTTGGTAGAGCACGTCCTTGGTAAGGACGAGGTCACCGGTTCAATCCCGGTCATGGGCTCCAGGAAAGAGCCAGGACCGGCAGCAGATAATTAAAGAAAACAAGGTAGTTTAGTTAATTAGGAGAACTGAAATGGCTAAGGAAGCATTTAAACGCGACAAGCCGCACGTGAACGTCGGCACGATCGGGCACGTTGACCATGGCAAGACCACCCTGACAGCGGCCATTACGATGGTGCTTAGCAAAAAAGGCATGGCTGAAGTGCGTGCGTACGAATCAATCGACAACGCTCCCGAGGAAAAAGAACGCGGAATTACCATAAACACCGCGCACGTGGAATACTCGAGTGACAAACGCCATTATGCCCACGTCGATTGCCCGGGCCACGCTGACTATGTCAAGAACATGATCACCGGTGCGGCGCAAATGGACGGCGCAATTTTGGTCGTCTCCGCTGCCGACGGACCGATGCCGCAAACGCGCGAGCATATTCTGCTGGCGCGACAAGTCGGTGTGCCGTCGATTGTCGTTTTCCTTAACAAGACCGACATGGTCGATGATCCCGAGCTGCTCGATCTGGTGGAGATGGAAGTGCGCGATCTATTGACGCAGTATGAATTTCCCGGAGACAAGATCCCGATCGTTAAAGGTAGCGCCCTCAAAGCGCTCAATGGCGACGCAGATGCCGAGAAACAGGTTCTCGCGCTCGTAGAGGCCATTGATGATTACATCCCGGTCCCAGAGCGGCCGGTCGATCAGCCGTTCCTGATGCCGATCGAGGATGTGTTCAACATTGAAGGTCGCGGCACCGTTGCGACGGGTCGTGTCGAGCGCGGTGTTCTCAAAAAAATGGAGGAAGTCGAGCTGGTCGGCATTCGCCCGACCGCGAAGACAGTCGCGACCGACATCGAAATGTTCCGCAAACTTCTCGATGAAGCGCGCGCGGGCGATAACGTGGGCGTTCTGTTGCGCGGCTTGAAGAAGGAAGAAGTCGAGCGCGGCCAGGTGATTTCGAAGCCCGGTTCCATTACGCCGCACAAGAAATTCAAGGCCGAAGTCTACGTATTGAGCAAAGAGGAAGGCGGACGTCATACCCCGTTCTTCACCAATTACCGGCCACAGTTTTACTTCCGCACCACGGACGTGACTGGAACGGTCAAACTGCCTGAAGGAGTGGAAATGGTCATGCCGGGCGACAACATCTCGATCGAAGTTGAGTTGATCACGCCGATCGCGATGGAAAAAACAATTCGCTTCGCCATTCGCGAAGGCGGTAAGACGGTCGGCGCCGGTCGCGTGAGTGATATTCTGGATTAACGATCTTCCTCTACCTTTTCCTCTTTGTCCGCTGAGTTGAGTTCAGAGGCGAGGAAGAGGAAGATTAAGCGGAAGAGGAAGATTAAAAACGCCAGTAGCTCAATTGGTAGAGTAGCGGTCTCCAAAACCGTCGGTTGGGGGTTCGAGTCCCTCCTGGCGTGGATTGAACAGCCCCGAGTGCTCGTTGCATATTGAATGTTGTTTTGAAGTAGATGATCACCAAAATCAAAAACTTCTTCAGCGAAGTTAAGGTCGAGCTGCAAAAATGTTCCTGGCCATGGGATCCAAAAGAGAAAGGATTCCGGAAATATAAGGAGCTGAGTGACTCCACCGTGGTGGTGGTTATTGCGATGTTATTGCTTGGCGGATACGTCGCACTTTTCGATCTGGTTCTGGTGAACGTTGTCCATTTTTTCACCCGGTTGCATTGATTTATGGCACAAACACTCGCAGGCAAAGATCAATGGTACGTCGTGCACGTGCTTTCCGGTCAGGAAAACAAGGTGCGCGAGAATATCTTGAAACGCGCCAAGACGGAGGAGATGGGCGATCTGATTTATGACGTGCTTGTTCCGACTGAGCGCGTCTCGGAAATCAAGAAGGGAAAAAAAAGCGAGACCACGCGGAAGTTTTTCCCCGGTTACCTGATCGTTAACATGCATTTGCTCGACGAAAACAATCAACTCGTCGGGCGTACTTGGTATTTCATCCGCGACACATCCGGCGTGATCGGCTTTGCGGGCACCAAGGACAAACCAATTCCGATGCGGCAATCGGAGGTGGACAGCATGCTCGCGCAAATGAAAGAGCGCGAAGAAAAGGTAAAACCCAAGGTCAGCTTCGAGGTAGGGGAATCGGTGAAGGTCGCCGATGGTCCGTTTCAAAATCAGACCGGCATTGTCGAAGAGATCGATCCCGAGCGCGGCAAGTTGCGCGTCTCTGTTACGATTTTTGGTCGCGCCACTCCGGTGGAACTGGAATATTGGCAAGTCGAGCGCGGCTAATTGTCATGTCGAGCGAAGTCAAGAAATCCCGATGCGAAACCCAAGGTAGTTCTGCGGGATTCATCGACTCCGCTTCGCTGCGCTCAGAATGACGAACTAGTTTATGGCAAAAGAAAAAGTAGCTGAAATCAAACTCCAGATTCCTGCGGGCCAGGCTAATCCGGCTCCGCCGGTCGGGACGGCGCTGGGTCCACGCGGCGTCAATATTATGGCGTTTTGCAAGGAATTTAACGCCGCCACCCAGAAACAAGCCGGCGACATTCTCCCTGTCGTCATCACTGTTTACAAAGACAAATCGTTCACATTCATCACCAAGAGCCCGCCCGCCGCGGTCCTTTTGAAGAAAGCGGCCAACATCGCTGCTGGCTCCAAAGAGCCTAACAAAACCAAGGTCGGCAAAGTCACCCGCAAACAGGTCATGGACATCGTGAACACCAAACGCAAAGACCTGAACGCGCGTAACGACGAAGCAGCTTTTCGCATCATCGCCGGCACCGCCCGTCAAATGGGCCTCGAGATCACCGACTGAATCGGAAGTCAGGCAGCCTGCCTGACTCGGCTTGCGGGCTTCCAGCCCGGCCGTTCAGATTTGCAAACACGAGAAGCAGGATGCTTCTCGTCCGAGATAAGCTAGAAGCCTTATCTTCCATTCCGCGGAACATCGCTGGGATTTCCCACATACTCCCACTCCTGTAGCGCGATTGGTACGTTGCCGTTTTTCCAAAGGAAATCGTGGAACGCGCGGAGGTTGAACTTTTCGCCCTGCTGCATCCGCGCGTCGGCAAGAAATTTCAGGATCTGTAGCTTGCCGATCTGATAGGTGATTGCCTGACCCGGTCCAGTTGCAAAAGCGATCGCTTCCTGCCGAGCGGTGTTTTCGTCCATCGGAACTTTCTCGTGTAGATACTTTGCGGCTTGATCGAGAGTGAATTCGCCAAGCGCAAGCTTCACGTCCACTTCCACGCGCAGCGCGCGGAGCCGCATGAAATTGTAAATAATCTCGCGCGTGTGCGGGCTGTCATCGAACAACCCGGCCTGCAACATCATTTCTTCGGCGTAAAAACCAATTCCTTCGTTCGCACCGGAGTCGTAGTAATGTCGACGAATCGGATCTTCGTGTTTCCAGGAAAGAGAGAGCTGGAAATAATGACCCGGAATTCCCTCATGAACAGTGATCGGTCGTGGATCTTCCGCTGTTGCGCGCCAGAAATAGCCGAGACTTTGTGACGGCTTTGGTATGTAGCGAATGCAGTTCTCCTTAAGTCGAGACGGGCCGGTGAAGTCATCGTTCTCAGTGAAGCCAAGAGCCCGCAAATATTCCGGAGTCGGTCGGAGCGTGTAATGCTGGACCCAATCCGGAACTGTTAGAACCTCGCGCTGCTGAAGAAATTTCCGGATTTGCAATTCTTTCCCTGCCGCGTCCTTGACCCACGCATCAGTGTTGTCTGCGAGTTTGAGCGGTGGCACGTCTTTGTTGCGGCTTTTTTCGAAGGTCTCGAACGCCACCGTGCGGTTCCATTCCTGCTGACCCATTGCAAGAAGTTCTTCTGGTGTGAAGGGCATCAACGCAACGTTCTGCAGAAACCACACGTACGCGTCACGACCGAGCGCAGTTTGCTGCGGAAGGCTCGGCAATTTCTCTTTGAGTTGTCTCTGGAATTTCTCCAATGCATCGGCTGCACGTTCACAAGCAGTGTTTAACTCCCCCTTCCTGAGAGTTGTTGCTTGTGTGAGCGCGCTCGCCGCTTTGCGAAGACGGTCGCGAATCCCATCAAGCCCTTGGATTGCAACGCCTGCAAATGGTGCAGGCGGATTGTCGAGATTTTGCGCCGCCTGCTCGAGGATAGACGGAATATTCTCGACGCGGGTGAGAATCTCGCGATTGTACGCCTCGTCGTACGGCGCGGGAACAGTGAGCGCTTCTGCCAACGCGGTGAGAGTCTGCGCGACATAAAAAGTCGGGTCGCGTTTCCATCGCGGATTAACGTCCAGTTCCCAGCGTACCCGCGCCAAAGCGGAGCCAATCAAACGATAGTCCACCTGCTCCGGAATTGGCCATTGCGTCGGGTCGAGCTTTTTCCAGCGTACCTCAAATTCGTCGAGATCTTTTCGTTGTTTGTCGATGCTGGCGCGCGACCAGTCGCGCAGCCCGCCCGGTCGCTCGATCCGGTTCACATCATCACCGGTAAACGGCGCGTATTTCGCGCGCCAGGTCCAAAAATCATTCGCTAGTCTATCGAGCGAATCAGTTGAAGCCGTTGCGTTGCCTAACAACAGCGCAAGGAAAAAAACGACCGTCCAATTTTTTTTCATCACGGTCTACTCGGCGCTTCGTCGCAACGTGATAACGATCGGATTTTTGCTTGGCCGATACATCGACACGCCGTACGGAAGCGCTGCCGATTTTTCACGCGCATAACGAATAGGGCTCAACTTTTCGTCCCCTGTGTTTGCAATAACGGATGGCGATCACGATTTCCGAAGCGCCTCATGCCGGGTGTCCAACGCAGCAAGAGCGGATCTGCGCCGGCGAAGATTCGGAGAAGGCAACACATCATCGCAGCGGAAGTTGCATCGTGCTGGGATGCGCCACGTCGTGATACACCTGCACGTGGCAGGTGCGCGCGTCTTTTGCTGTTTCTTCGGCGACAACTCCTCCGGAACAATAATTTTTCTCGAAGGCGGTCGAGTTAAGCGCCGAAACGATGAGACGCAGTCGGCTGCCTTTCATCAATCGGCGGGCAACGAACAATCCAGGATTGAAATCGCAGCGAACGATTTCGCCCGGCTTTATCAGTTTGGCTTCACGCAGTGATTCTCGATAGCGTAAACGACGAATATCACCCCAGAGGAAAACGCTCGTGCCGTCGGGTTGCACTTCGTACAGCTGCGCGGAAAGATCGATGTCGGGCGTGTCGATTGATAGCCACAACGCCACGGCTGGGCAGCCGATGAAGGGCGTTTCTTTGGGGAGCGGGTCCGTGTGGTACACCAAACCATCCTTGCCGATGCTCAGGGCATAGGTTTGATCAATGCCGGCTGTTTTTTCTTTCGGATCGAGTCCATCCACTGTTTCGCCACGTGTCGTGTCCAATGGATCGTAGGTGAATGCGTCCGAACCTTCTCTGGGCTGCTTTTCAGTAAGAGCGCCGGAACGAAAAACGCCGTTCGCATCGCCATTGTGAGAATCGAGGTAAAACGTTTTCGGATTCGCCGTCAACGTTTCGAAATTATCAGCGTACTTCCATTCACCATTGGCGCCGCTGTTCCCCGCTGCGAGCAAATAGTACGCGACCTGATTTTTAAGAAAATCTGGTTTTTTGCCGTTCTTCATCGTCCAGTCGTACCATTGCTGATGCAAATCATTAAGATCGATAACGGCTCCTGGTCCGAATTTTACGCCGCCGACTTCATCCGTAGGCGTGCGTGTGCCCGCGTGATCCCATGGGCCGATTACCAGGAAATGCTTGGCGCGTACTTCTGGAGGGGCATTTGCCAGATGATCCCGGTAATAAGATAGGGCGCCCAATTCATCGCCGTCGTATTGGGCGGTGATTGTTAAAATTGGTAGCGTGATCTTCTGGAATTGCTCGCGCGTCGGTACCATGGCGTCATAGTGCGCATCGACCGTGGGATGTTTGAGGATGCGTTGAAAATTGACCGAGGGATTTCCGACAAACGAATCTAGCGATTTGAAAGGAACATGTTTCTTGTAAGCTTCAAGAAACTTCGTTCGCCAAAATTTTTGGTCACCGAAAAGATTTTGCTGTCCGGTGCGGCCGCTGGTGAAAGTGTACCATTGCATGTCGTAGGTGAGACCGACATTTTGGGTAGACGGATAATCGAGCCCGGGATGAGCGGCGGCTGCTGGGACGATCGTCGCCAAGTGGGGCGGGAATTCCTTGGCCGTTGCCCATTGATCAAATCCTGCGTAGGAACCGCCCCACATCGCGACCTTGCCGTCGCAATACGGCTGCTTTGCAAACCACTCGGCCAGGTCGTGTCCGTCCCTTGCGTCATTTACGAACGGCTCGAACTCGCCGCCGGAATTTCCCCGACCGCGAACATCGACGAGCGCGAACCCGTAGCCATGCGACGCGAAGTAGGCGCCGCGTGCATGGTAAGTATCGGAAATGTAGGGCGTCAGTGTGAA
>JBKPLD010000101.1:0-15600 GCA_046731415.1 Verrucomicrobiota bacterium | reverse complement strand
CGTTGTTCTTGTTGATGCGATCGTGCGTTTATTGCCCGGAGCGCTTGGTCACGAACAATCAGCGGTAGAAGACAGTTTCAATCATGCATTGTTGGAAGCTCCGCAGTACACGCGCCCCGCAGAATTTCGCGGGTGGAAAGTTCCAGAAGTTTTACTTTCCGGGAATCACGCCGAGATCGCAAAGTGGCGCAAAGAACAGGGGGTAAAGCGTACGCAGCAAAATCGGCCGGATTTGCTCCGCTGATTACTTTAGCAGTGTCATCCCGAACGGCGAAGACCGTGAGGGACCTCACATTTGAAGTGCACGTTTCGGCTCTATGAGTGCGATCAACGAGCCTGTGTGAGGTCTCTCGCCTTGCTCGGGATGACAACCGGGGTTGCTATTGAGGTGCTTTCCCCAATACAACACATGCATTGATTCCGCCGAAACCAAACGAGTTACTCATTACATATTTCAGTTCGGCTTCGCGTCCGTGATTGGGCACAACATCAAGATCACATGAGGGATCCTGATTTGCGTAGTTAATTGTGGGCGGAACCCGTTGCCGATCCAAAGTCAGCGCGCAAAGCGCGGCCTCGATGGCGCCGGTGGCGCCGAGCGGATGCGCGTAATAACCTTTTGTCCCGCTAACCGGGATTCGTCGCGCATGCTCGCCGAACACTTGTTTGATCGATGCTGTTTCGGCGCTGTCGTTGAGCTGGGTGGAACTGGCGTGCGCGTTGATGTAATCAATCTGATCGGGCGCTAATTGCGCGTCCGCCAGCGTCTCACGCATTGCGCGAATCGAGGACTCGCCGTTTGGCAGAGGCGAAGTCATATGGAACGCATCGTTATTCAGGCTGTAGCCGAGCACTTCGGCGTAAATGTGTGCGCCGCGGTTACGCGCATGTTCGAGTTCTTCAACGACCAGCGAGGCTGCGCCTTCGCCCATGACAAATCCGTCGCGCAAAAGATCGAACGGACGGCAAGCCAACGCCGGATCGCCCGGCCACCTGCTCATGGTCTTAATGATGTCGAACGCGCCAACCGTAATGGTCGTCAGTGGCGCTTCCGCACCGCCAGCAACAATCACATCCGCGAAGTCGTCTCTGATGTAACGCAGCGCTTCGCCCACGGAAACTGTGCCGCTCGCGCAACTATTCGAATTGGTCGTACCTACGCCGCGAAATCCGAACTCGATCGCAATGTTCGAGTGAGCCGACCCACCGAATACCTGAACAGCGAGCGTAGGTTGAACTCCGCGCGCGCCTTTTTTTAAATACCTGAGATATTGCTCTTCGGCTTTGCAAACACCGCCCAGCGCTGTGCCGAAACTCACACCAACGCGGTCTTGCGGTTTTTCGCGGGAATACTCAAGGTGTGCGTCATCGAGGGCGAGCTTTGCTGAGACAACTGCAAACTGCGCGTAACGATCGAGCCGTTTCAGACGGTGCGGTGAAAAAAATAGCTCTGGGTCCCAATCACGAATCTCGCCCGCCGAGCGTACGCGGAAGACGTCGGAATCGAAACTCGTGATGTTACCTATGCCACTTGTTTCCGCGAGAATTCCGTTCCAAAAATTCTCGCGTCCATGCCCGATGCAGGTGATTGGCCCGATTCCAGTGATAACGGCGCGCCGTTGACTCATACAGTGGTCTTGTTCGAATTCATCTCGACGTACGATTTCATGCAGCGCAGCGTCTTATTTGCAATGTGGTGAATGAAAAAGTCACCGATAATCTTGTCCGCGATAGGAGCTAAAACGTTTACGCGAAATACCAGGTCGTGTTTGATTTCGACTAGCACTCCGGCTGGCACTTCCTGAAATGTCCACACGACGCGCATTCCCTTGGTGAACGCTTTCAAGTGATGAAAGCGGACTTCGACGCGGTTGTTGTCGATGATTTGTTCGGAAGTCCAGGAAATGGGAATGCCGGAGCGTGACGCGGCCATTACGACAACATTGCGAGTCGGGCTACGTAAAAGATAACGGATATAGCGATAATGCGGGAGAATCCTCGGCCACAGCTCCAAGTTCGCCGCCGTCTCGAAAATCGTCATCTTCGGCGCACGCATGATAATGGAGTTGGTTTTGTGCATTAGAAGTGATCGCCACCGCAAAATAAAACCCATCCAGCCACCGACGTTGCGCACCTTCTGCGGGGCAAAGGATACTTCCTCGAAAAGTAATTCGACGAAAGAGAAAAAATCGGACCGCCGAATGCCAGGGAGAACGCGCCCGCCGAAACGGACCCGGGCTACTGCGGTTGTTCAGGCGAGGGGATCGAACCCTAGTCCCTAACCTCACGAATACGACGCAGTTTGTCCTCCAACTGTTCGCTCTGTTGCTACTAACTGGCTGAGCTGACAGTTACATTTCTCAACGGCGAAAGCCTGGTCTGGCATGATCTGCATCCCGCGCCAGTTGGCTCATGTATGCAAAAAACGCCGGCGATTGACCGATGAAGAGACCCATGTCCGTCAGGAACTGCAAAGTGGCCATGGCAACGCCTTCCGTCTTGGTCGGTCGAATAATCGAACAAATAGGGAGACTTTCATCCAAAAACGGACACGGCTCGGGCATGATCAGCGCCTTGTCGAAGAGCTCGTCTTCCACCTCCAGATCGGGAAATGTCACCGACACTCCGGTTACCGGATCGACGGCAGTCAGAGGAGGCGCATTACCCGCCACATCCGACCAGGTTTGGAAGTGCATAGTCTCGGTTGGTCCGATGCTGATCAGGATGCGCAGAACTTCAGTTTTATTCGCCCTCAGTGCCAGCGCGGGGTAGAGGCTGTTGCCACCTTGTTCAATGGTTGGAAAGTGGAAAGCCGCCGTGTTCGCGATCGCCTGTAGGAAATTAGGATCCGTTGTATCCGCATCGGTCCTGGGAATTGCCGTGTGCTGGTTTACCCCTAAAGTCGGGACCGCCTGCGGAAAGACGTGGGTTGGGTCAAGATCGGGGTTATGGCTGTCATCCCGATAGCGCGTCCACCAGCTAGTGTCGATGGTCAGTTGCGTTAGGTTAGTGAGCCGATGTCCGATCAAGTCTGGATTGACTCCTGTCGCGGTGCTGCCCATCAGAGTGCGAAACGGGTCGAGGTTTGCAGGAGTCGCGCCCTTGGAGACCAGGTACGCGTTGAGGAACTGGTGATGAGTAATCTCATCATCGGTGTTGTCATGGATGTAGTCTTGCATTTCATCCTCAATAACCTCCAAAGCGTCCGTGTAGGCTTCATTGCCACTGCCTCCAGGAACTTCGTCATCCTGGATGCCGCCGAGTTCGTTATATTGGATCCAAAAGTCGGCTTCGAGTAATTCCAGCGCCGCTGGAAATCGGAGTAGAGCTGCATCTCCAGGCGTGAGACCACCGCTGGCTTCGGCGGTTCGGATGCTGGGGAACAGTCCCGCGCCAAGTGTTCCGGCTCCAAGGGCGAGTGATGTGCCCAGGAAAGAACGCCGACTGATGGATTTTCTTCGATGCTGAATTTTCTTGTTGTTCTGACTCGAATGACTTCCTGTATAATTGTCTGCTTTCATGTCCGTAGAATCGCAGCGGTTCGCGTTGCGCGCTGCCTTGGAAAAGTTACGCGTTTGTTACCGCGCAAGGCGCAAACATTCGATGATCCGCGCAAAGCTGCAGCCTTAGCGACGGGCGATGTGCAAAAAGAAAATGGAGCCTACGGGATTCGAACCCGTGACCTCCTCAATGCCATTGAGGCGCTCTACCAACTGAGCTAAGACCCCGGTAAAGAATTGTAGATTCTAAGTTTCAGATCACAGATTGCAACATGCCACCAGGATCTTGCCGCCATCCCTGACTCCGTTGCGCGAAATCCCTGGAGCAGCACTCGTTCGTAGCTTGCGGTTGAGCAAAGAATTTGTCTAATGCCTGAATAGCTTTGAAGCCGTTTCAGTCGAAGCTTGCAACAAAAGAAAATCTGTGATGTTTATTGGGCAGAGGAAGTTAATGAAGCTATCGAGACTCACGGCGCTTTTTTCGGTCGCAGTGCTCGCGATGGGGATTTGCAACAGCACCGGACAAACAAACGGACCCGTGTCCCCAAACATTCCTCGTGCTGTACCCAGTAATGGTGCTCGAGTGAGTAACGTACGGGCCAGCAATTTAAATCCCCCGTATGTCCCCCGCGGATCGGCAAATGTTGGTCAGCGCCCCTCCGGCACGTTGCCGACTCGAGTCCAAAATCAGCCACCGACGAATTTGCGTTCGAGTTATCCGCGGGTCACGCGGCAAATGAATTCCAGGGTGGCAACGGTAACGCCCCGACAAGATACAGCTCCGCGTGACATCCACCCTGCGACTGGCGCGCTCGTTAAGAACGAGGTCGCGGAAAATCAGCTGCCGTTGGCAAATGCTCAACCCGACGTTACAACAGAGGCCCAACGTGATCTGAGAACAGGGGAAGGAACGGCTGACAGACCGACAACGCGCGAAGCGCGACAGACCAGAAGCGTAGAGAAATCACACACCGGACACGGCAAAGGTCACCGTAACTATTCTGATGCGCTTTGTGTGCATAGGCATGAGTGGCATAACCGCGATTGGTGGAAGCAAAACTGCAATACGATTGTTTTTGTTACAGGCGGGTATTACTTCCTCGACGCCGGTTACTGGTACCCGGCCTGGGGTTACGATCCGCTTAATAGCTATTACGATTATGACGGGCCAATTTATACGTACGGCAATCTGCTCCCCGACCAGGTAATCGTGAACGTTCAAGCTGCTTTGCAAGATGCGGGTTATTATTTCGGCGCAATAACAGGCTCGTTAAGCGTAGAGACCCGTGCAGCTCTGGCGAATTTCCAACGTGATCAAGGATTGACTGTTACCGGCGCAATCGACGAGCCGACTGTTGCGGCCCTGGGGTTGTATTAAAAGCGTTTTCTAAATCTTACAGTCGCTTCACTGCATCGAAGCGCCGCGAAGATACGTCATAGACTTCGTGCCCAAGGGGTCACCCTGTCAGTTCGCGCCACCGCATCTTCAAAAATTTGCGACGTTCGCAGACCGCCGCTACAGGAAGACCAGCCAGTCAACGTTTGAGCCATGCAAAAATTGATCGAGTGCGTGCCTAATTTTTCAGAGGGCCGCGACCAAAACATCATTCGGCAGATCACCGATGCCATTGAATCTGTGGACGGCGTTTCGCTGCTGGACGTCGATCCTGGCGCGAGCACCAATCGAACGGTGGTTACGTTCGTCGGCAATCCTGATGCAGCCGTGGAAGCGGCATTTCGCGCCATCAAGAAAGCGGCGGCATTGATCGACATGCGTAAGCACAAGGGAGCCCATCCCCGCATGGGCGCGACCGATGTTTGTCCGTTTATCCCGGTAAGCAACGTGAGTTGGGATGAAGCGATCGCCTGTGCAAATCGGCTGGGCGAACGTGTCGGCAGTGAACTGGAGATCCCTGTTTATCTGTACGAAAGAGCGGCAAAAAATGAAGCGCGTTCGAATTTGTCCGTAATTCGCGCCGGTGAATACGAAGGATTTTCCGAAAAAATAAGGCAACCCGAATGGAAACCAGATTTTGGGCCTGACGTATTCAATGAAAAATCAGGGGCAACGGTAGTTGGCGTTCGCGATTTTCTTGTTGCTTACAACGTGAACCTGAACACGAAATCGGTCCGGCGCGCGAACTCGGTTGCGTTTGATGTACGAGAGCAGGGGAGAGTGCAAACCGCAGACGGAACGCCTTGGGGAAAACCAGTGCTGGATGCAGGTGGCGAGCCGATTCGAGTTCCCGGAACGTTGAAGCACGTCAAGGCAATTGGTTGGTTCGTAAAGGAGTATGGGATTGCGCAGGTCTCGATGAACCTGACCAATATCGAGGAAACGCCGCTACACGCTGCGTTTGATGCGTGTTGTGAATCGGCAGCGATGCGCGGTCTTCGCGCGACGGGTTCTGAGATTGTAGGCATGGTCCCGAAGAAATGTCTCGTTGATGCGGGACAATACTTTTTGCGCAAGCAAAAATGGTCGGAAGGCGTGTCCGATGAAGAATTGATCGACATCGCCATTCGCTCAATGGGCTTGAGCGAACTGAAACCTTTCGATCCGAAAGAAAAGGTGATTGAATTCAAAATCGAATCTGCTGAGCCGAAGAATTCCCTGGTGAAGATGAATCTCCGTGAATTTTGCAACGAGACCCTTAGCGATTCGCCTGCGCCTGGAGGCGGTTCTGTTGCAGCGCTAATGGGGGCGCTAGGTGCCTCGTTAGGCGGCATGGTCGCGAACTTGTCTGCCGGAAAGCGCGGCTGGGATGATAAGCTCGACTATTTCAGCAATTGGGCGGTGAAAGCGCAGCGACTCAAAGACGAACTGCTCTCCCTGGTGGATGAGGACACTGCCGCGTTCAATAAAGTGATGGATGCATTCGCCTTGGCAAAAGAGTCGACAGAAGAGAAAGCCGCCCGCGCTGCGGCGATCGAACAGGCAACCAAATATGCAGCTGAAGTTCCGTTGAAGGTGATGCAAACCGCGTCGAAATCTTATGAATTGCTCGGTGAAATGGCCGAAAATGGAAATCCTGCCTCTCTCTCCGATGTCGGCGTCGGTGTGTTGGCGACTCGCGCGTGCATCCAGGGCGCTGCGCTAAATGTGAGAATCAATCTCGCCCAGTTGAAGGACGAAAAATTCAAGACGTCAGTCACAGACAAATTGCAAAAGATCACCGCCGATTCGGAGACGCAGTTCAAACAGATCTCTCAAGTTGTAGAAAGCAAAGTGCGTTGAAGCGGTAAAGCGGGTCAGGTTATCCTTGTCGTTGAGCGAAGCGAAACACCTCTGATTTTCTCTTAGCGTTGGCAGAAAACGGATCAGAGATTCTCGCTTCGCTCAGAATGACAACGCCCTCTCCACTTCAACGCTTCAACAAATCATGAGTGCTCTCGCGGTTGTTCGTGCATCGCAGCTACTAACTTTGGCTGGTCCCAAGCGGCCGCGCGTGGGACGCGAGATGTCTGAGCTGGCTATCGTTCGGGATGGCGGAATGCTAATTCGCGACGGCAAGATCGAGATCGTCGACGCCAGCGATGAGATCGAGAAGAACGCAGGCGACGCCGAAGTGATTGATGCCTGCGGGAAGGTTGTCCTCCCTGGTTTTGTTGACGCGCATACGCATTTGGTTTTTGCTGGGAATCGGCTGGATGATTTCGAGCACCGGGCGCGCGGCGACACTTATGAGCAAATCGCGAAGGCCGGGGGCGGGATCTGGTCAACCGTTGAAAAAACGCGAGCAGCGACCGAAGCGGATCTTTTCGTTGAAGCAAAGAAGCATGCAGAGTGGTTTCTGCGCTGTGGAACGACAACGGTAGAATCAAAATCCGGCTACGGCCTGACGCTCGAAGACGAACTAAAAATCTTGCGCGTTATGAGGCGGCTCACCGAGGAAACGCCGCTGGAAATTGTGCCAACGTTCCTCGGCGCACACGCGCTGCCGCGAAACATGGACGCCAATGAATACATCGATCTGGTAGTTAACCAGATGCTGCCTCAAGTTACTTCGGACAGTCTTGCCGAATTTTGCGACGTGTTTTGCGAGCGCGGCTATTTCGATATCGAACAATCGAGGCGGATTCTCAGTGCTGCGAAAAAGGCTGGATTGAAACTGCGAATTCATGCGGACCAACTTAGTAATTCGGGCGCGGCAAAACTGGCGGGCGAATTGAAAGCAACAACGGCAGATCACCTGGAAAAGACCGATGAACAGGGGATCGCCGCATTGAAATCTGGGGGCGTGCAACCGGTACTGTTGCCCGGCTCCGTTTACGCGCTGGGATCGACTTGTTATTCCCGTGCGCGAGAAATGATCGAGGCCGGGCTCGCGGTTGTAATCGCGACTGATTTCAACCCTGGCTCATCACCGACCCCGAGCATGCCGATGATTTTATCGCTTGCGTGTACTCAAATGAAAATGTCGCCAGCGGAAGGTATCTCAGCGTCGACGATCAATGCGGCCTATTCGTTAGGCCGCGGCGATCAGATCGGGTCGCTCGAGCCCGGTAAGATGGCGAGCTTTTCAATTTTCAATTGCGAGGACTATCGCGAGCTGGCGTATTGGTTTGGGGTTCCGCTGACGGACGCCATCTACGCCAAGGGAAAAAAAGCGCACGAAACATAGCAAAGAACACAAAATAGATGGAAGAAGAAATCTTAAAAGCGGAAAAGGGATTTGCTGACGCAATCGCCAGAAATAATCCGGAAGAAATTGGACGATTTGTTGCTGATGACTGGATCATCATCAGTGCGGACGGGGGAATCATCGATAAGAAGCGGTTTCTTGAAGTGATCAAATCGGGCGCTTTAACTCATGAGATGATGGAGTCTGATGACATTCGCGTTCGCCTTTATGGAGACAGCGCCGTCTTGACCGCGCTAACTCGGTCAAAAGGGAAATTCATGGGGCAGGAGTTCACCACTGAGGAGCGTGCCACAGATTTTTTTGTGAAGCTCGATGGGCGATGGCGCTGTGCCCTGACGCATCTGACTCGACTTACTAAGAAATAAATCACGGCGGACTAGAGACCGTCGTTCCGTTGATAAATTGCGGCCCGCATTGGGCGCCCTTACAGTGAGTTTATGAAGGTCGAAGTCGAAAGGCAGCCGGGGTCCGTCTCTACGCTGCAAATTGAGCTGCCTCCGGAGGAAGTGTCCAAGGAATGGGACACGATCGCGAACAGTTTCGCACGTTTCGCCAAAATTCCGGGTTACCGGCCAGGCAAAGCGCCGCGCGCCGTCATCGAAAAGAGGTTTCGCAAGGAAATTCAGGACGAATTAACTAAGACGCTCGTTTCCAAGAGTTATCATGAAGCGATTGAGCAAGAACAGTTGCGTGTCGCTTCGCTCGCCAATATCGAAGACGTTCACCTTGGTGAAGATAAGTCGATGCGTTTCCGCGCGACTGTCGTCACAGCACCGGAATTCGAGCTGCCGGAATACAAGAATATTGCCGTTCAATTGCCGGAGACGAGCGTTTCCGAATCGGAGGTCGATTCTGCGATTGAGCGCCTGCGCGATCAGGCAGCCGATTTTGTCGATGTTCCCGAACGGGGACTGGAGATGGGCGACTTTGCGGTTATCGACTTCGAAGGAACCAGCGATGGCAAGCCAATCAGCGAAATCGCACCTCAGGCGAGCAAGAATCTTCATGGCGGAAAAAAATTCTGGTTGCAGCTCGCGCCGGATAATTTTCTGCCGAATTTTTGCGAACAACTCGTAAGTCAGAAACCGGGCGAAACGCGTGCGGTAATAGTCGATTTTGCAACAGATTTCCCGGTGAAAGAACTGGCAGCCAAGCAGGCAAATTACAGTGTTATTGTGCGTGAAATTAAGCAGAAAGTATTGCCGCCAGTGGATGACGCGTTTGCGGCTAAATTGATCCCTGAAAAGACGCTTGTCGATCTGCGCAACATCATCAAACACGATCTCGCACATGAGAAAGAGCACGGGCGCGAACGAGCGAAGGAAGGGCAGGTCGTAAAATATCTGCACGAACGGATTCAGTTCGAGCTGCCGCCGGCACTACTAAAAAACGAAACGCGTCGCATTTTAGCAGACCTCGTGCAACGAAATCGGGAACGCGGTGTTACTGATGAGATGCTAAAGGACAAGGAGAAAGAACTTATCGAGAGCGCGGCAGGCCTCGCCGCTCACCGGTTGAAAACGAACTTCATCCTGCATCGGATTGCCGAGCGTGAAAACATCAAGGTTTCGCGGGACGACATCAATGCGCGGCTTCGTGAGGAAGCGGCACGCTATAACGTTCCCGTGGAAAAAATGCGCAAGGAACTGCAGGAACACGAGGGTGTGGATGTGTTCGCGGAACAGATACTGCTGGGTAAGACTCTTGATTTCCTTAAGGCGAATGTTAGCGTCGAGGCAGCGCAAGAACCTGCTGTCAACGAAGAAAAATCATGAGTATTTCCAACGAAAATCTTTCCCAGGTGCTGATTCCCATGGTCGTGGAGCAGACTGGCCGGGGCGAGCGCAGTTACGATATTTATTCGCGACTACTCAAGGACCGCATCGTTTTCATCGGAACGCCGATGGATGATCACATCGCCAATCTAGTCATTGCCCAGTTGCTGTTTTTGCAAATGGAAGACTCGAAGAAGGACATCAATATCTATATCAATTCGCCCGGCGGCTCCGTCACTGCCGGCCTTGCGGTTTATGATACGATGCAGTTTCTCACGTGCGATGTAACTACCTATTGCCTCGGAATGGCCGCGAGCATGGCTGCAGTTCTGCTCTGCGCCGGTACGAAGGGCAAGCGGTTCGCGCTTCCAAATTCCGATATCATGATCCATCAGGTTTCCGGAGGAGCGCAGGGTGCCGCTAGCGACGTAGAACGTCAGGTGGATTACATGTTCAAGCTGAAAAAGCGCCTCATCAAAATTATCGCGCAGCACACCGGCAAAACCGAAGAACAAGTGCGGGTCGATTCGGACCGCGATTATTATATGTCTGCTCAGGAAGCGAAAGCGTACGGTCTGGTGGACGAGGTAATTAAATCTCGTAAGGAGGTGAAGCTGCTCGATGGGGCGAATCCTCCTTCCGGCGATCGGTCGGTAGAAGTTGCGGAAACCGCTTTGCCGCGCAAGGTCGCGGGATAAAAGAGCTCGAAAATATGGCCCGTGCTTCCAACCTCACCATGTGCTCGTTTTGTGGCAAGAGCCATGCAGAGGTTCGCAAATTGATCGCCGGACCGGGCGTTTATATCTGCGATAGCTGTATAAACGTCTGCAAGAGCATTCTCGACAAAGAACTCAACGAAGATGCTCGGCGCCAGTCCTCCAATATTCGAGTGCCGAAACCGGCAGAAATCCGGCGGGCGCTCGATCAGTACGTCATCGGCCAGGACACCGCTAAGAAAACGTTATCGGTGGCGGTCCACAATCACTACAAGCGGGTATTGCAAGTTTCCCAGCCGGCCGATGCTTCTGCCGCGTTTCAGCCGGATCCGTTTGCTGACGTTGAGATTGAGAAGAGCAATATTTTACTAATCGGCCCCACCGGCTCTGGCAAAACGTTGCTAGCCAAAACACTTGCACGGATTCTCGATGTTCCATTTTGTATCGCCGACGCGACTACGCTCACCGAAGCAGGGTATGTTGGCGAAGACGTCGAAAACATCATCCTGCGACTGCTGCAGAACGCGGATTACGACGTGAAACGAGCGGAGATCGGCATTGTTTACATCGACGAGATCGACAAGATCGGCCGCAAAACCGACAACGTCAGCATTACTCGCGATGTTTCCGGCGAAGGCGTGCAGCAGGCGCTCTTGAAAATCTTGGAAGGCAGCACGTGCAATGTTCCGCCACAGGGTGGGCGCAAACATCCACATCAGGAATACATCCAGGTTAATACCGAGAAAATTCTTTTCATTTGCGGCGGCGCGTTCATTGGCCTCGAAAAAATTATTCAAAAACGCATCGGCCAAAAAGTGATGGGATTCGGCAGTCCCACGCTCGAAGTTGAGGACGCGCTGCGAAAGCAGGCCGTCCGCCATGTGGAACCGGAAGATCTGCTCGCTTTTGGTATGATTCCCGAATTCATCGGGCGATTACCGGTCGTCAGTTCCCTCGATGCGCTGACCGAGGAAGAAATGGTGCAGATTTTGACCGAGACAAAAAACGCAATGGTGAAGCAATACACAAAACTTTTCTCAATGGAAGGTGTCCGTCTCACGGTCACCAAGGACGCGTTGCGAGCGCTGGCGGCCCAGGCGGTCACCAAGGGAACGGGAGCGCGCGCGTTGCGTTCCATGCTCGAGCGGATCATGCTCGATATCATGTACGATGTGCCGAGCCGCGAAGATATCGCTGAAGTCACGATCAACCGCGCAGTCGTGGAAGGCAAAAAGCTCCCGCTCATTCGTAAGAAGCAAGACAAGAGCGCGGCATAGTCCCGAAGAGGATCCGCGTCGTTAAGAAGTTAAAAGCGTTATAAAGTTAAAAACGGTTACAACTTTCCCATTGTAACATTGTAACTTTTTAACGTTTCACTTTTTGATGCGCGTCGCACTTCTCAACACCGGCACGGAGCTTTTGCTTGGAGATGTCCAGGACGCGCATCTTGCATTCATCGCGCGGGAAATTCTTCGATTGGGTTTGCGGATAGAGGAACGCCGTACCGTTGGAGACACGGACGCGATTAGACGGGCGTTAGCAGAATTATTTCCAAACTGCGAAATTCTATTTGTGACCGGCGGTCTCGGTCCAACCGGCGACGACATAACACGCGAAATGGTCTCCGATCTGCTGGGTTTGGAGCTTCAAAAATCTTCGGAGTTGCTGGCTTCACTCCAGCAAAGACTTCGAGTACGCGCGATTAAATGGAGTTCTGGTATCGCGCGCCAGGCCGACGTTCCCGCAGGCGCGGAGGTCTTGCCGAACCAGAATGGCAGCGCGCCGGGCCTTTATTTACGCGCAAACGTCAATCCGCAGATTCAGTCACCACATCTTTTTGTATTGCCCGGGCCTCCGCGCGAGCTCCAGCCGATGTTTCGGTCGTTTGTGATGCCGATTCTACGTTCAATCGTGCCCGCTTCTGCTTTGATCGAGCGGCGGCTCTATAAGATTGCCGACAAGGGCGAGTCACTTGTCGAGGAAGCAATCGGTGATCGCGTGCTTGCGATTCCGGGAATCGAGCTCGGGTACTGCGCACGTCCGGGCGAAGTCGACGTGCGAATTGTCGGGAAAGCGAAGGCCATCGAACAGGCAGACGCAATTATCAGATCGACTCTGAGATATTCAATTTTTTCTGCCGCGGACGAAACGCTGGAGGAAGTAGTCGTGAAACTACTGGCGCAGCGAAAACAAACGGTAGCCGTTGCGGAATCGTGCACAGGTGGATTGCTTGCCAATCGGATCACAAACGTTCCTGGAGCATCGGAGGTTTTTCTCGCCGGCTATGTTTGTTACGCGAACCAGGCCAAGATCAAGATGCTGGATGTGGATTCGCAGCTAATTGAGAAGCACGGCGCCGTCAGCGAAGAAATCGCGCGTGCGATGTCCGAACAAGCGCGTGCGTACGCGAGCTCCGATTTTGCGCTCGCTACGACCGGCGTTGCCGGACCAGGTGGCGGGTCGCCGGAGAAACCAGCCGGAACGGTTTATATTGCTCTCGCCGGTTCAGGCGAAACAATCGCGAAGAAATTGTTTTTTCCAACGGACCGCGAGACTTTTAAGCAAATTGCTACGCAGGCTGCGTTGGAATTGCTGCGTCGGAAGATAATCGGCCACGCTCAACCTGTGCCGTAATACGCTGAACTTCAGTAGTCACCTACGTCTACTGACGTGCCAACTTTCGCATAGTCGTAGAATAATTTTGCTCCATCGACCGATTCGCGGATGCAGCCATGAGAAGCTGGATATCCTGGCAAAATTCCAATGTGCATCCCGACACCTTCGCCGGTGAGGCGAAGGAACCATTTCATCGACGCGCCGGCAAAATGCGTTCCGCTCGGCGCGGAATCGCTGCGGGCACTCACTCCGCCTCGTACTACACGGCCGGAACCGTCAACGAAGTCGCCGTAAAGACTGGAGTGATGATTCGGGTCCTTTTCCATCACATTGAAGTGCCCTCTTGGTGTCTCGTGCCCGCGTCGGCCAGATGAGACGGGGCCATCGGCCAGGACCTGGTCTCCGATCATGAGATAAGCGCGCTGTTTCGGAATCGAAACAACAATGCGTGTATTGTCAGGCGTCGCTTGTTTGAGCAATGACTGATTTACCTTCAATGGCTCCTGTCTCTGAATGAAAGTCGACGCTTTGCGCATGGATGGCGGCGTAGGACTTGGTTGTCGCGGCTTCGGTCCCAAATGAAATTGACCGCTGGCAGAAGAGACAACCGCGGCCAGCAAAACGAGCCGAATCAACGTGGAAAATCGCATAAATTAGCCGCCATTGTAGCGGTTCACGCGCCGAATCCAACCCGATAACCATCGCGATTCGTGTCGTTCGACCGGAGAGTTTTCTACTCGTCGAGTCAACACTGCCTTCGCTGCTCGTGAGAATTCATCAACCGCGCCAGTGCCCGAAGTGCCGTGCATGGTTTCCAAGACTTGAAGCAAACCCCAGCCCTGGCCTTGATATCGTTCTGTATGCAAAACGCCTTCTCCTTTGAAATTTACGTAATCAACCAGGGCGTAACATCCCTGGGCAGTTCTAGTCAGGCGGTCGAATTGTTCCTGTACGTTCGCTCGATCAGCAGGCGCTGCTTCGGCCAGCATTTTCGGCAGCGCACTTTCTAACCGGGCGATGAGAAATTCCGCCTGTAGATCGACCGTACCCGCGAGGAAGGTCCGTAATTGGTTCATTTCAGCCGAGTGTTGAGCTTGAAGAAATTCCGCGCGCGAGTTCCAGGGACACGGCTTTTCGCCCGCTCCGAGGAGCAACGCAGGCAATTTGGCGCCGCGCTTTGAGATAAAGCTGACGAGCTTGGGAAAACTCTCCTCGAATGGTCCCCGGCGGCCCTTCGGGTACCATATGAAATGCCCGATGCCCAGCGACGCGAAATCTTCACCTGCGTTCCACGAAGTAAGGCCGGAAATGGTTCCGTTACATTCGTTTTGCCAGATTTTTTTTCCGATTTTGAGGACCTCGGCGTGCGAGAGACTTATTGCATGGAGCGGCCTCGGCGTAAGAGCAATAAGCGCCGCAAAAAGCAAGGCAGTCGAAGAGAAGCAGCCTTTGAGACGTAGATGCCGCTCTGTTCTTGACGGGCGACGTTTATCTATTAGCGTCCCAGTTTCCGCGGCGTCCAATTTAACTGAATCCGCGCGGAGAATACCTTTTATGAAACAACTTATCGTCATTTTCAGCGCATCCTTACTTGCATTGCCTTTGTTTGGGCAAGACAAATCGCCACAGCTCAAAGACCAGAAGGACAAAGTCAGCTATAGCATCGGTCTACAGATCGGATTCAACTTGAGTCGGCAAAAGGTGGATGTCAGCCCCGATTTGCTCGCCGCCGGTATTAAAGACGCCCTGGCCGGTAAACCACAGCTGAACCCTGATCAAATCAAAGAGGTCATGACAGCGTTCGAAAAAGATATGGAACAAAAACAGAAAGAAGCAGGGGAGAAAAATAAGACGGAAGGCGCGAAATTTCTCGAGGAAAACAAAAAGAAAGAGGGCGTGAAAACAACTGCCAGCGGGTTGCAGTACAAGGTCCTCAAAGAGGGAACCGGAGCGCAGCCGAAGGCCACCGACACGGTTACGGTCAATTATCGCGGAACTCTGATTAATGGAACTGAGTTCGATAGTTCATACAAGCGCGGGCAACCGGCGACCTTTCCAGTTAATGGCGTTATCAAAGGATGGACGGAAGCGCTTCAATTGATGAAAGTCGGATCAAAATATCAATTGTTTATCCCGTCGAACCTTGCCTACGGGGAAAGAGCCGTCAGTCCCGATCTCGCCGCCAATTCGACTCTGATTTTTGAAGTGGAACTGCTGGACGCGAAGCCGGCTCCGACGCCTGCACCTGCAGGTGCGGCGAAAGTTCCCAGCCCCGCGGCTCCACCGTCTCCAAAGAAGTAGAGCGAGTAAAAAACTACAGTGCTTGTAGCGACGGCCCTGCGTGCCG
>JBKPLD010000100.1:0-10233 GCA_046731415.1 Verrucomicrobiota bacterium | reverse complement strand
GTCGCATTGCCGGAGCTGAATAAACCGAAAACAAAGCGGCGCTACCGTACCAGCATCTCGTGGCGGCGACGCCCTCGTCGCGGTCCTCTCTCCCACTCGCCAAGGCGTCGCGTCGACAGTTTCCAAATTTCTTTGCAACGCGGCGCAAACTTTCGGGGAGGAATAAGAAATGGTCTGCGTCAGAAAACGAAGACCAAAACCATGAAACCCACAAAACAACTAATGCAAAAACCAAAAATACAAAGGACAACACGTATGAAACAAATATCCCTATATACATCGCTTGCTGTGATGGCACTCGCTGTGACCACCACTGGCGCGGCACCCGAGCCTTGCGAGGGTACGGTCCAGATCACCAGCCAATCAAACTTCCAAGTGCGGGAAGCCGGCAGGCAAACGTTCGTCCAGTTCGACTTCACCGGCCTGCACGACATCTGCCTGGCAGACGGCTCGGTCGTCACGGGCACAGTCGAAGGCCACTTGGTCCAGCGCATTTCGGCCAACGGTGACTTCAGCCTTACCTTCGACGAGGTCCTGAGCTATAACGGCGGCACGCTGGGTTATCGTGGCGAGGGCAGCCTTACCGGAAGCAATTGGCAGAGCAACGTGATGACGGTGGGCCTCGGCACCGGCCCGCTCGCGGGAATCCACGGGCAGGGGACGTTTGTGTTCACCGGCCCAGCATCGCTGGCAGACGTCATCTATTACGTGTACACGCCCTGACCCGGCGGTAGCGACCAGAAATCTGTGTGTATCTATGGCGGAACCGGAATCAGTGATTCGCGATTCCAGTATCCGCCACAATTTTCTTTGCAATGCGGCACAAAATTTCGGGAAGAAATGGGAAACGGTCTGGGTTTCTAGTTAGCTAGAACGAAGATCACAACCCAAAACAAAGAAAGAACATCAAATCATGAAAAATCGAAATATTCAGTTCATGCCAACTCTTGGACTTCCCATCCCACTGCTGCTCACTTGCTTGGGAGCAGTGTTCATCTCGGCTCCTATTTCGGCGTTAGCCCGCGACATGGTGCCCTTCAATGGCACTGTCTCGGGATACGTTGACTCTCAGTCCGGCACGGAGTGCGAGCCTTCAATACACGTGGTCAACTTCGGACACGCGAACCAATTGGGAGCTTTCACGGGGACAGCAGAATTCTCCCCGCGCCCATGCGATCCCGATCCCGATCTTTGTGAAAATAATATTCCCTACACTGGCACCTTTGACTGGTTTGCGGCCAACGGCGACGAAATCTACGGCACTTTCGAGGGATACCTGTGCCCGACGGAGACGCCAGGAGTGTACGACAATCATGAAACCGCGGAGGTGACAGGCGGCACAGGCCGCTTCGCCAACGCCACTGGGCATTTTGAGTTGGCCGGACAACTCGACTTCACAACGACACCGCCCTCCTTTGTCCTTCCATGGGAAGGCGTCATCTCAAGTCTCGGCTCGAGGAGGCGGTAGAGATTGTGCGACTGATCTGCGCATTGCAGCTAGCGTTCGTCTGGTTGCGATGCGCGAGATCTTTGAAGAGACCTGGGACTGTGTTCAAGTCGGGCGACAGACGGCGGTTACCAAAGGCACGCCGTGTTAACTCGATACTCATTGCGAAGCCGGTCGGCCCTTGCGTTACTTTGGTGATCTAAGCTGCAATTCGAGCAAATTGCGAGTTTGCGAACTGCGGTTTAGCGGACGGCGAAAATTTTTGTGAAATTTTTTATTCTCGCATTGACAATACGTGCTTGAATTTTAAACTCGTCACCCCCGGAAGCGTTACAGGTTGAAAAAATTTGAGCGCGTTTTAGAAAAGATCGAGATGCCTTTTACTGAACTTATCTTGACCGAAAATATTCCCGGCTTGGGTGCTGAGGCGGACGTAGTCAAGGTGCGTCGCGGTTATGCACGCAATTATCTCCTGCCAGGCGGGAAAGCATATGAAGTCACTCCGGGCGCATTGCGTCAGCTCGATGCGCTGAAGCAGAAGCGCGCCGAGCGCGAAGCGCGCGAGTTAAATGAGGCCGAAGAATTGGCGCGCCGAATTGGTAAGACCCGGTTCGTCTTCACGTTGGAGACCGGCGAGACCGGCAAGGCATTTGGATCTGTTACTGCGCAGGATATTATGAACCGCATCAAGAACGAACTCGGCGCGGAGATTGACCGGCACAAAATTGTTCTTGAGCGCCCAATAAAAGATACCGGCGAACACGAGGTCGCCATCAAGTTGCATCACGATGTGACTGCGCAGCTTGTTTTTCAGGTGAAATCCGCAGAAGAGCCAAAGGCCGAGGCCGAGGGTTCTGCGGCTGAGGGGCCTGAAAAGAAAAAGAAACATCGATTTTTCCACAGGAAAAAAGAAGACCAAAAAGATACCGAATAAATGGCGACTCAATCGTCCGCATGGACAGGAGAGAAGCCTCGCAAAGCGGGAAATGGCGCTGGCCGAGGTTCGGCGGCACGAAGCGGCGAAAAAGTTGTTCCCATCTCGCACACAGGTTCTGCGCAGGATATTCACCGTGCACCGCCGCATAGCGTCGAGGCGGAACAAGGCGTGCTCGGGTCGATGCTGCTCTCGCCGCGACAAGCCATCGCCGAATGTGTTGAAAAAATTAACGAGCAATACTTCTACGTTCCCGCCCATCAAACGATCTATAACGTTCTGGTCGATCTTTGGAACGCGGGTCAGGCGATCGATCTAATCACGTTCACCCAAGTCTTGCGTGATCGAAACTTGCTCGAAAGCGTGGGCGGCGCAGCATTCGTCACCAGCTTATTCACGTTCGTTCCGACAGCCGCGAACATCGAGTACTACCTGGACATCGTTCGCGATAAATACATTCTGCGCCAAATCATTTCGGCCGCGACCGAGAGTGTTCGACGCGCCTATGAAGAGCAGAACGAGGTCAACAATCTTCTCGACGAAGTAGAACAGCGCATTTTCGCCGTGGGCGAAGACCGGTTCAAAGGCCAGATGCTTTCCATGAAAGAGCAAGTGATGAGCACACTTGAGTCGATCGAGAAACTGTTTGAAAACAAAGGCGCAATTACAGGGATCTCCACGGGCTTTCGCCACCTCGACAGGCTGACAAGTGGTTTACATCGCGCGGAAATGGTTGTGATCGCAGCCCGACCGAGCATGGGAAAAACCGCGTTGGCCATGAATATTGCCGAACACGTTGCAATTGAGGCGAAGCTTCCGGTGGCGATCTTCAGCTTGGAGATGAGTGCGCAGCAGCTGGTTCAGCGCATGCTTTGTTCACGAGCTCGGGTCAATCTCACTAGAACGCGAGATGGATTCCTGGCGGAGGCCGATTTTCCGAAACTAACGCACGCAGCTTCCAAACTTGCGGAAGCAAAGATCTTCATCGACGACACTGCTGGTCTGACGATCCTTGAGTTGCGGGCGAAAGCTCGACGCCTTAAAACCCAGCAGGATGTGCAACTGATCGTCGTCGATTATCTGCAACTGGTAAGGTCAACATCTCGCCGTGCGCAGGACAACCGCCAGTTGGAAATTACCGAAATTTCCGCAGGTCTGAAAGGACTGGCCAAAGAGCTGAAAATCCCAATCATCGTTGTCGCACAGTTGAATCGTAATCCGGAGATCCGAACAGGTAGCGGGAAGGGAGTTCCCCGACTGGCGGACTTGCGAGAATCAGGTTCAATCGAGCAGGACGCCGATGTGGTGGGATTACTCATGCGTGAAGAATACTACGCAGACACTGACGAGGAGCGCGAAGAGCTGAAGGGCAAAGCCGAATTAATCATCGCGAAGCAACGCAACGGCCCGATCGGGGATGTTAAACTGACATTCCTCAACGAGTTCACACGTTTTGAAGATCGCGCTGAGGAAGCAGTAGAACCCGAAGAGGCGTTTTAGTAGGACGGACATCTTGTCCATGCGGCACGCAGGCGTCTGGCCTGCGGAAACTCGCCACACGGCAACCTCACAGGCTAGCAGCCTGTGCTACTCAAAACTTTTCGCAGCATCAATCACGTGCTGCGCATCGATGCCACGCTCTTTCATCACTTCCGGGCCGGGTGCGCTCAAGCCGAATTGATGCAGACCGATGACTTTCCCGTCGAGACCGACGTATTGATACCAAATCTCAGTGACACCGGCTTCGATTCCGATGCGTCGCCGGCATTCGTTAGGCAGGACGCGTTCGCGGTATTCTGAAGACTGGCGATCGAAGCGCTCGAAGCACGGCATCGAGACAACGCGCACGCCGTCGCCGAGCTGTTGCGCCGCCGCAAGCGCGTGCTGCAATTCGCTTCCGCACGACATGATGATTACGTCGAGTTGCCCTTTCTCTTTTCTCGCAATGTACCCGCCGCGCAACACACCTTCGCGACGTAGTTTTACATCGATATCGTTTAACATCGGAACGGTCTGGCGGGTGAGCGCAAGGAATGTAGGTCCGTCAATTCGTTCCATCGCCGCAACGAACGCGCCCGCGGTTTCTTCTGGATCGGCGGGTCGAATCACGTCGATGTTCGGTATCAAGCGAACCGAGCTCACCGTCTCGACGGGTTGATGAGTTGGACCATCTTCACCAACGCCGATGGAATCGTGAGTGAAAATATAGGTATTGGGAAGCTTCGCGAGCGCGGCGAGCCGAATCGCAGCGCGGCAATAATCGGTAAAAACAGTAAACGTCGCTCCCGATGCGCGGAACAGCCCGTGATACGAGATGCCGTTGAGGATCGCGCACATTCCGTGTTCGCGAATGCCGAAGCGGATGTTGCGCCCGCCAGGGTCATCGCGGTTGAAATCGCCGCCGCCGTCAATGTAATTCATTGTCGATCCGTACAGATCGGCGCTGCCGCTCATTAACAGTGGCATCGCCTGCGCAATTGGCTGCAATACTTCTCCTCCAGCTTTTCGCGTTGCCAGCTTCGAATCCTTGGGAAAGTCAGGGATTTTCGATGAAAGATCCGCGGGAACTTTTCGCTCCAGTCCATCATCGAGCATCTTCGCCTTGTCAGGATTTTTCTTGCGCCAGGCGTTGTAGGTTTGTTCCCACTTCTCGTAGTCGGCGATTAGCTTCTTTTTGTGCTCGGCAAAATAATCGTAAACCTCCTGAGAGACGAAATAATGTTCGTCTGGCAGACCGAGCGCTTTTCGTGCAGCATCAACATATTTTGCGCCCGCTTCCCCATGCGCCTTGAATGTCCCGGCGACTTCAGGGATGCCTTTGCCGATGAGCGTGTGTGCGATGATGAATTGCGGTTTTCCGTTGTTGCGCCTCTTCGCCACGTTCAACGCGTCGAGGAACTGTTGCATATCGTGGCCGTCGATGTCCTGGACATCGAAACCGTATGCCTCCATGCGTTTGCCAGTGTCTTCGCTCTGCGTCTCTTTCGCCGCGGCGTCCAACGTGACGGCATTTGAATCGTAGATGAAGATCAAATTATCGAGGCCCCAATGGCCGGCGAGCGCGCAAGCCTCGGAGGCCACACCTTCCTGCATGTCGCCATCGCTGCACAAACAGATCACGTGCTGATCGAAAATTTTGTGATCATCGGTATTGAAACGCGCCGCCGCCATTTTTGTCGCTACGGAAATGCCTACCGAGTTGCCGACACCCTGGCCCAGTGGGCCAGTCGTGCATTCCACGCCAGGCGTGTCGCCGAATTCAGGGTGCCCGGGCGTTTTGGAATGCAATTGCCGGAATCGTTTGATCTCGGACATCGGCAAGTCGTAGCCGCTCATGTGCAGCCACGCGTACAGGAACATACTGCCGTGCCCGCCCGAAAGGACGAAGATATCGCGATTGATCCAGCGCGGTTTGTCCGGATTGTATCTTAGCGCATACCCATAAAGCACGGCGCCCATCTCGGCGCAGCCGAGTGGAAGTCCAAGATGGCCAGACTTCGAAGCTTGCACAGCGTCCATGCACAAGCCACGTGCCTGGTCCGCCGCTTCAGAAAGAATTTTGATATTTAGACTCATGGAAAAGGAAGAGAAGATTTTTAATTTCAGTTTAAAGATTAAAGACGCGAATCTCTATATGGCCGAACATTTGCGTTCGACAATGTATTTTCCACTGCTGAGCTATTGGACGCTGTTAAATCCAAAGATCGAAGGATTACTTCACCCGTGAAAACGCCATCACTGCTCCAAATTGTCGAGCGGCTCGAACGTCTCGCAGGCCGGTTGCCTTCCAAAATCCGAAAAGCTGTTCTCAACGAACTTACGCCGCTAAAGCAACTATTTCTCCAGCAGCGTCCACCGCGTTTTCTTTTTGCCGGTTCAGCGAAGATACCTGCCAGGAAAATCATCTCGGCTCTCTTTGGTTCGACCGAGTTTGTCGCGCCAATTGCCGCGGCCCCGCTCTGCCGCTGGTTCGACGTCGATTTTCCTGAGCGAGGAAAGGTATCGATCATTGACGTCCGCGGGGTTGATGCGTCCGCGGCCATCCATGTTCGGGACGAACTCAAATATCGCGGTGCCGATATCATTTTTTTCATGCGTGACGAGCCAATCGCCGAGGAAATCGAGAAGCGAGAACTGGCCGAGTTAAACAGCTATCTTGGCTGGAACGAGACATTGGAAGCTGATCGCAAGATCATCGAGATCATCGTTCCCCCGTCCGAGAAGATCGCTTCGCACGACCACAATGGTTTTGGGGCGACCCGCGACGCGCACGTAGTCGGATCAAATCTCGTGAGACGCGGCGTCTTTTTGGAAACTTTAAGGCTAATTCCTGTGGATAAGGGTCAGGGATTTGAACTACCCCCTGCGGAAGCGCGGCGTCTTATGTCGATCCTCGCGCGCGAATTACCGAACGAAGCCCGAATGGAAATGATCCGGATATCACAAGATCGCGAGGCACAGCGCGAAGTGGCACAGCTTTTGGTAAAATCTACGACTGCGGTCTGTACGGCCATTGGCGCACAGCCAATCCCGCTGGCTGATTTGCCGATCCTGACCAGCCTGCAACTGATGATGGTTTCGGGCATCATGTATGTGAGCGGGCGGGAACGCAGCTTGCGCGCTTCCGCTGAATTCGCCGGCGCTCTCGGTGCAAATGTCGGCGCAGCGATGCTCCTGCGCGAAGGAGCCCGCGCGGTTCTGAAATTCTTTCCGGGCTGGGGGAACGTCGTGTGCGGGCTCGTGGCAGGCTCTGGAACCTACGCGATCGGTCGCGCCGCGACCGCGTTCTTTATCGAAGGCGTTTCCCTGAAGGATGCACGTCGCACATATTTGGCGAGCCGAAAAAAGCGCCGGCGCAGGGAAGTGGAAGAAGCTTAATGAGTGGATGCGCAGGCGTCGCTCCATGCACTGATCATGCCACGAACATGCCTACGGAAAACTCCCGTGAATAACTTGTGAATAAAATTCCTGGTTCCTCCATATTTTGTTCACAGGATTTTGTGAATAAAGAGATTGATTTCGCCGGCTCGTAGCGCTTTTGCAGACCTTGGTATGAAGCTCTCCGATATACGAGCGACTCTTCAAGAAATTCAAGTCTCACCGGTTAAAACTCTCGGCCAAAATTTTCTGCACGATCAAAACGTTGCCCGATGGATTGTCGATCAGACGGAGGTCACTTCAGACGATTATGTGCTCGAAATTGGACCCGGCCTGGGAGCGTTGACGAAATTCGTTCTTGAAAAAGGGGCGCGTGTTCTCGCGATCGAGAAAGATACACGCCTCGCGAATTTTTTGCACGAGCGATTCGCTCATGAGCGACTGGAAATCCTAAATATCGACGCGCTCAAATTCGACGCGCGCATCCTGTTTGCGCATCGACGCGTGAAATTACTCGGCAATCTTCCGTATAACATCTCGAGTGCACTGCTGCTGAGGTTTCTTGCGTCGCCTAGCCCTATCTCTGTCTGGTTGTTAACGTTACAAAAAGAGATGGCAGCCCGACTGTCGGCAAAACCGTCCACGAATGATTATGGTGCACTGACATTGCGCACGCAGTTGCACCATCACGTAAAATATTTGCGTACTATTTCAGCAACTGTTTTCCTGCCACGACCTGACGTCGATTCAGCCGTGGTGCGAATCTCGCCGCGAGATCCACGGGAGTTGCCGTCGCACGACGAAGCATTGCTTTTGGAATTGATTCGCCTCGGCTTTTCTCAGAGAAGAAAGCAGCTGGGAAAGCTGCTTCGCAAGCGAGTCGATGACTGGGATGCTCTGGCGCGGCAGCTCAACATCAACCCCAAAGCGCGAGCTGAAGAGCTCTCATTACTTCAATGGATCGGACTGGCGAATTTTGTCGCACCGCCGCCTTGTCCCGACCCCGGCCTGGCGGACAATGAGCGTTTTCCAGTCGTCGATAACAACGACCGAATTCTGGGCGATGCCAGCCGCTCCGAGGTGCATGCGAATAACTTGCGGCATCGCGCCGTTCACATCCTGGTTTTCAACATGGCGGGCGAAGTCTATTTGCAGCAACGTTCACGCTGGAAAGATCGGCATCCTTTGAAATGGGATTCGAGCGCTGCCGGTCATGTAACCGTTGCGGAAAGCTACGACGAAACAGCTCGGCGCGAGCTGAAAGAAGAATTAGGCATCCGTGTTTCCCTTAAAAAGATTTCAAAGCTCCCTGCTTCGGAACGCACTGACCAGGAGTTCGTCTGGCTTTATCGCGGCGAAGTTGCCGGCAACCTGTCGCCGAACCGAACAGAGATTGAAACTGGCGCATTCTTTCCCGAGACCATCATCGATGGCTGGATCGCCGCGCGACCGGAAGATTTTGCGCCAGGCTTCCTCGAATGCTGGAACGTTTATCGTCAGAAAAACTGTAGCGATCGCAGCGCGCTTACTTAAATCCGACAAACTTCCTTTGCGGCAAACGGCGCAGCGCGGTTTGCTTGAATTTTCGCGCGGCACGTTTCGCCTTCAGTTTGCTGCCATAAACACTGTCGCTAAACATCTTCGTCACGATTTTATCCCCGCGAAGGAAATGGACCTGAAAACCATGCGTCTGTTTTTTCGCGCGCGCTTTTGTGTCAATGCGGCGAATGTTTGCCTCTGAATCAGGATTGGGACGTCTTCGCATGAAGCGAAACTAACTGAACAATCCCAGCAATCAACGAAGCAAACTTGCCGAACCCTCCTGAGCCGGGCTGCGAAAGGCATCCGGAGAAGGCAGGTTCCATGAGCGCCATTTCTTATCATATTCGCTGGCGGGCAACAATGCGTAAGCGGGATGACGTTTTGCGCGCAGCCAGGTGATCAGTTTTACAAGATCTTCCTGCGCCATCGTCGTGCAGCCAGTGGTTGGCCGATTCACACCGCGGCGGATATGAAAGAAAATCGCGCTTCCTGCGCCGGGCAGTGGTGGATCGGAATTGTGGCGTATCTCAACAAGCCAGTGATAAGCGAAATCGCCCGAGCGCATTTTTTCATGCGTGTAATTATCTGGCGGATTCTTTGGATCAATAACGATGTGCCTATTGTAGTTAGGCGAACGCGGGTCATCGCTCCAAATGTCTGCCTCCGTCACCTGATGATATGGATAGTCACCGCCCGCCGGCAGATGCGCTTCGTATCCAAAAACCTGCCCGATCTGGAAAACACCGGCAGGCGCGCGACCATCGCGCTCTTTCTTTCGAAGACCTGATTCATTTTGCCCGGCAAGCCCGGTGCCCCAGGCGAGCCCGTTTTTGCCAAATAAAACGGGAAACGGACCAGCCACCGCGGTCCAATCCCCACCGCGCGGACGTTCAAAGAGTCGCAGCTCGCCGTGCATGGAATTCCACGTGGGCGCAATACCGGCGATAAGCTGGGTGCAATCGTCCGGAACCCCTTCGGCGTGCATTTGAATGGACGGTGCTATTAGCAGGCAGACAGCGAGGTAGCGCGAGATTGACATGAGAGTTCAGAAGGGAACGCATTTTCGTGCCTTCGTCACTTGTTTTCACATCTGCCACAACCGCGGGCCACGATCCTTTAGAGTGGATCTGTCGCCCTTAGGCCTCAATCCCGACCGCTTATGAAAAAAAAATACTTAATTGGGGCAATGCTGGCCATTGTGGGGTCCGCTATTGTTCCTATCTCGGCACAAACTCAGAGCACGACGGTTCAAGTTAGCAAACTCGTCGGTACAAGAGTGAAATCGTCACAAGGCGAAGAAATTGGAGTGGTCAAAGACGTTGTCATCGATCGCAGCACAGGTTGCATGGCGTACACAGTTCTTTCGACCGGCGAAGGTGGCGGGCGCGCTGCCGCCGGCGGGGCTAAATTAGTCTCAGTCCCGTGGGCGGTT
>JBKPLD010000099.1:0-45010 GCA_046731415.1 Verrucomicrobiota bacterium | reverse complement strand
GCGAGACACTCGGCAATGACAAACGGATCGTTCCCGAGCGCTTCAAAGAGCTCTTGTAGCACTTCTGGCTGCTTGGTGTTTTGTGCCATGCGATCCATCTCAGCTTGTAACTGCTGGGCAGTGATGGGTCGTTGCCAGTGATTCTGCAAGGCCTGTGAGTTGCGCAGGTAGTCTTTGACTTTCTCTTCAAGTTGCGCCTGGGACATCACGGATTCGAGTGACGGCTTGGGATCAGGACGCTCTTTTGGCCAGATGCGATGACGCCAGTAAACTTCTTCAATGGCCCGCTGATAAGCCACGCGTTCTTCAAGCGTCAGTGTCCTCTTAGCACCTTTTGTTGGGGCTTCAGGATTGAAAAACGCCAACAGTGTCCCGCTTACTATGGAAGACCCAGCGGCTGCGCAAAGAAGCAGCGCGAGTAAAGCAGGGCGAGCGGATCTCTTCACGGTCCGGACGAATGTGAACTTTGTCAGGCAGTGTTTTTAATCGAAACGGCAGAAATTGTCGAATGTGAATTGGCCATTGGCCGTTGAGCGTGAGCATTGAGCTCTCCGCAAGACTTTCCACGCAGTCAAAAACGATCTTTGCATGACACGGAGCACGCATGGCCATCATCGATAACCTGCAAAAAATCTCTGACACCGTCTGGGAACTGCCGGCGAGTCACAAGGAAGGCATGCGCGTGCCGGCACGGATCATTGCGACGGAAAAGCTGGTTTGCGATATGGACGAAGGGGTTTACCAGCAGATCAGCAACGTCGCCACGTTGCCCGGGATTACACGTTATGCGCTCTGCATGCCCGACGGCCACAGCGGTTATGGATTTCCAATCGGCGGCGTTGCGGCGATGGACGTGCACGAAGGCGGCGTTATTTCACCCGGCGGCATTGGGTTCGACATCAACTGCGGGATGCGGCTCGTCATAACGAATCTCACGCTCGACGATGTGCAGCCTCATTTGCATCAGATTGTTGACCGACTTTATGAACGCGTCCCAGCAGGAGTTGGAAGTCACGGGTTCTTGAAATTATCGCGTCAGGATTTTCGCGACCTTGTTGAACAGGGCGCGCGCTGGTGTGTGGAGCAAGATTACGGCTGGGAAAACGACCTTGAAGTTACCGAAGAACATGGCTGTATCTCCGGCGCCGATGCGTCCAAGATCAGCGACCGCGCAGTTGACCGGGGTTTCAACCAGGTCGGTACCCTCGGGAGCGGCAATCATTACCTGGAAGTCCAGGTCGCGCGGCCAGAAGACGTGCGCGACAAACAGCTCGCCGAAAAATTTGGAATCACGATCCCTAACCAGGTTGTAGTGATGTTTCACTGCGGCAGTCGCGGTTTCGGGCACCAGGTCGCCACCGATTATCTCCAGACATTTCTCAAAGTGATGGAGTCGAAATACCAAATAAAGGTTTTGGACCGCGAACTTGCATGCGCGCCGTTCGACTCATCGGAAGGTCGCGATTATTTCGCCGCCATGAAATGCGGACTGAACATGTCATTTGCAAATCGACAGGTAATTCTCCACCGCATTCGCGAGGTTTTTTCAGAAGCCTTCGGTCGCAGCGCGGAGGATCTCGGGATGCAGATGATCTACGACGTTTCGCACAACACTGCGAAGCTGGAAAGACATACGGTCGATGGAAAAGAGAAAACCCTGCTGGTCCATCGCAAAGGCGCAACCCGCGCGTTCGGGCCGGGACACGATGAGGTTGCCGCGCGTTACCGCGACGTTGGCCAGCCAGTAATCATTGGCGGCTCGATGGAGACCGGCTCGTATCTGCTCGTGGGCACCGCATCAGGCGCGGAAACATTTTTCAGTACCGCGCACGGTAGCGGTCGCACCATGAGTCGCACCAAGGCGCGCAAACAATGGCACGGTAAACAACTCCAGCGCGACCTGGAGGCGCGCGGCATTTACGTCCGCAGCACTTCGTGGGCGGGCCTCGCTGAGGAAGCCGGGCCCGCTTATAAGAACATCGATGAAGTGATCGCCGCGACCGAATTGGCGGGAATCAGCAAGCCGGTCGTGCGCTTCACGCCCATTGGCAATGTGAAGGGATGAATCAAATTACGAAATCCCAATGACGAATGACCAAGGAAATCCGAATGCCGAAAGTCGAAACAGCTCGGCGCGTTTAGCACAAGGCTTTGTCATTCGTGCTTCGTCATTAATTCGTCATTCGTCATTCGACCTTCGTCATTTTTGAAATGCTTCGCACTCCAATCACTCTCATCACCGGCCCCCTCGGGAGCGGCAAGACCACGCTGCTTCGTCACATTCTCGCCACCCGCCCCGCGAAAATCGCCATCGTGATGAATGAATTCGGCGAGATCGCAATCGACACCAAAGTCATCGAAGGCAAAAACGTGCGAATCGCGGAGCTCGGCGGCGGCTGCGTTTGCTGCTCGTTGCTGGGCGAATTCGAGGCAGCAGTCGCCGAGATCATCAAGAAAATTGCGCCTGAAATTATCGTGGTCGAGACCACTGGCCTCGCCGAACCCGAAGCGCTTGTGTTCAACATTCAGGAAGCGCTGCCTCAATGCCGGCTGGACGGCGTCATTTCGGTTATCGATGCAGACATGCTGATTCGCTTTCCCGAACTCGGTCATACCACACGCCTCCAGATCGAAGGCGCGGACATCTTGCTCTTGAACAAGATCGATCTTATCGACGCGAAGCAAGTCGAATCGCTCGAAACCAAGCTCCGCGAACTCAATTCGACCGCAGCGATTATTCATACAGAGAGGTGCCAAATTGATCCCGAACTTTTGTTTGGCATAGGCCGCGAGAAAAAGGTCGCGCCGCCACAGCACGAACACCAGCCAGAGTTTGAATCGTTCGCATTCAGCTCAGACAAAATTTTCTCCCGCGACTGCTTCGAACGTTTCGCCGACACTTTGCCCGCGAACGTGATCCGCGCGAAAGGTTTCGTGCGCTTTGCCGATAGCACGCAGCTTTTCAATTTCGTCGCTGGTCGCTGGGAGTTGGAACCATTCGAAGCCGATCGCACCGAGCTGGTCTTTATCGGGAAGAGAGTCGCTGAGGAGAAATCAGGGATTCTCAGGGCTCTCGATGAATGCGTCTTCGAAAGATGACGAAGCTCGAATGACCAATGACGAAGGAATGATGAACCCCGAATGATGGAGCGCTCAGCATCGAGTGCGCGTTCTGTTTTCGTCATTTGTCATTAATTCAACATCCGTCATTAGTTCATTCGTCATTCTCCTCATGGCTTACCATTATCTCGAGAACATCGGGACCGCCGACATCGCGTTTGAGGCGACCGGACGCGATCTGCCGGAATTGTTCGTGGCGGCGGCTGACGCGATGATGAACGTGATGATAGATAATCTCGAGGCAATCGAGTCGCGTGAGACACGGCAAATCGAACTCTCGAACGACAACGTCGACATGTTGCTCTTCGATTTTTTGCAGGAGCTCATTTATTTCAAAGACGCCAAACGCCTTCTACTGCGAGCGCGCGAGACAAAGATTGATCAGAAAGACGAAGGCTACTTTCTGAAATCGAAAGTCGCCGGCGAACAGTTGGACGACACCCGTCATCAGCAGCGAGCTGACGTGAAAGCGGTTACGCTTCATGGTTTTTCTGTCAAGAAACAGGACCCACCTGAGGCGGGCTGGAAAGCGAAAGTGCTTTTGGATATCTAATAATGACGAAGCCCGAATGACGACCCGATAGCAACAATCGAAATCGGATTAGATCTTTGTCATTAGTGCATTCCTCCGTTATTCGACATTCGGATTTCGTCATTTCCTTTACTTCGGTTCCAGCGCGACGTAGCCGCTGCGGCCCTGGCTGTAGACGCGTATCAAAATCTTTTCGTTAGGTTTCAATTTTTTGCTAGCGGCCACCAGGTCCTTCGCATTTTTGACCGCTTGCTTGTTTACTTCCTGAATCACGTCCCCCTCACGCAGACCAGCCTTTCCGGCAGGCGAGTCGGCATCAATTTCTGCGATCACGGCCCCCTGAATGTCCTTTGGAAGATTCAGCGCCGAGCGAACCTCGTCGGTAATATCAGCTACCGCGACACCACCGAACACCGCGGTCTTTTCAGGCTGCGCGCTTTCTTCAGGAGCCGCTTCGGGGCCTTCCTCGGTTACGCCAGGGGGCATCTCAGCGAGTTCGACATCAAACATCTTTTTCTGACCTTCGCGGTTAATTTCGATCTGCACCTTTGTGCCCGGCTGCATCGTGCCGATCGTCAAACGCAGCTCCCGCGCATCATTTACTTTCTTTCCGTTAACCGCGGTAATCACATCGCCCGTCTTGAAGCCCGCTTTTTCCGATGGACTTTTTGGCGTAACCTCGCCCACAAGCGCGCCCGTCGGCTCTCCCTTGAATTTCATCGCTTCGGCCAGCTCGGGAGTGAGCGATTGCACTGACGCGCCGATGTAGCCACGCACGACCCGGCCTTTTTCGCGCAGACTTCGCATCACGTCACGCGCGAGATTGGCGGGAATTGCGAAACCGACGCCCTGGTTCCCACCGGTTCGGCTGAAAATCGCGGTGTTAATGCCTAACAACTCGCCTTTGATATTCACCAGCGCTCCGCCGGAATTGCCCATGTTAATTGCCGCGTCGGTCTGGATGAAATTTTCATAATCGACAATGCCCACACCGCCGCGGCCAACTGCGCTGATGATTCCCATGGTGACGGTTTGCCGCAGACCAAATGGATTTCCCACTGCGAGCACGATGTCCCCCGCGCGCGCTCTCTCGCTATCGGCGAACGTGATCGCCGGAAGATTTTTCTCCTCGATTTTCAACAACGCCACGTCCGTGCCCGGATCCGTACCCACTTTTTTCGCCTTTATTTGCGCAGCTCCGTGCCGAGACCCACCATGATTTCCTCCGCGCCGGAGACGACGTGATTAGCCGTGAGAATGTATCCGTCCGGGCTGACAATCACGCCCGAGCCCAGGCCTTGAAGCGTTTGCTTACCTTGCCTCGGAAGTTGTCCTCCGAAAAATTGTCGCAGCGCGTCATCGGAAAATGGAAACTGTGCCGGCCCGCGCGGCACCGTCTGAGTGGTGAAGACGGTAACAACGCTCGGCGCCACCTTCTCCACAGCCGGTGCGAAGCTGGTGATAATCTCCGGTTGGATAGACAGATTTTCTTGTGCTGCGACCAAAAACGCGCTGGTTGAGGCGCACATCAAAGTCCCAATCGGCAGCACGCAGGACCGAAAAATTCCTAGTCGCATAAAATGCTTCTCCATTCAGGAGAATCGCGCGCTCACATGGGTTCGGCCCTTTTGGCCCTAGATCCACAACAAGGGCGAACTCGTCGGGATGTGCTTATGCTTGAGAACGTGCGCACACCGGAGATTAAGCGTTGCCAAAGATCCTGCCCACGCTGCGCTGAACAGAGCAGCATTAACACCCGCGATTTCGGCTACAGCCGATCACGAGTCACGGTGCACCAGTACTTTACCGACGCTACGCCTGTGGCCGCGCGTGCGGCGTCGGGCGCGAACGGGGCGTCGGCCGAGGTCGGCCACTCGGTGTTGGCGAGGCTGACGGTGTGGGCGTAGGCGTTACCATACCAGGCGTCGGCGTCACCGTTGGCGTGGGCGGCGGTGGCGTGATTGATGGCGTTGCCGTAGGAGTTGGTGTCGGAGTCGGCGTTGGAGTTGGCGCCGCTGCGACGTTAACGGTGCCGGTCATGCCAAGAGCACAGTGCGCGAAACAGAAATAAGAAAAGGTGCCGGCCTGCCCAAAAGTGTGGGTATAAACGAAGCCTGTATTGTTAAGAGCTCCTTGATCACAGTTCGTATCGTTGGGAGAACAAAACTGCCCGTCGGGCGTGCAAGGATCGCCGCTGGTCACGCTGTGATTGTTACTGGCCCAGGTCCATCGCACCGTGTCACCTACTGAGATGTTGACCGTATCCGGAACAAACACGAAGCCGCCTTGTCCCACCGCTACGTCGAAAATCTGACCTCCACCCGATGGGACGCCGCTCACCGCGGGCCGGCCGTTTTGATCGACTATGCGAATGACATGAGTGCCGCCCGGGTCCGCTTTCGACAAAGATACAACCGCGAACATCGCTGCCAGCGAAAAAGCAATTCGCACTGCATTTAATCGTTTCATTGTTTTTCTCCTTCTTCCGCGCGCCAGCGTTTCGGATTTTCTTTGATCGACACCGAACGCAGCTGGCGCTCTGCGATTGGCAGGTCGGGCGGCGATATTGCCTGGGAGCTTCAAGGAAACGCAAGCAGAATCTTATGCGAAAAGTCGCGTGGAACGGCACCTTGCGGTAGAAAAGAGTAACAAAACTGTTACCTTTTACTTCGCTCAGGTTGCACGGGACAAAGTGCGCGTGGCTACAGTTACGGCTCACGCACTTGCGAGCTGTCCAAGGTTCACGCGAATCACGGTCGGCTTAGGATGGGTTACCAGCGGCCAGCTGTTCTGGCACTAACCATCGGCATCAACTATCGGCTGAAGCGCGGCGTTCTTTCTTCTAGCGTGGCATCGGGCGAACGTGTGGAGTCGGACGCGACCTCGGTGTAGCTCTGGGCGTAGCGCTAGGTGTCGAGCTAGGTGTAGGTGTTGGACCTGCCTGGAAATCGATTTCAACGTTGTCGATCCCAAGTATCCAGGTTCCGAGACTGGGGTAAAAGAAACCAGGCTTGTAGAATCCGATACTGGTTAAGTCAATTCGATGAAGAAACGGCGACCATTCTGCATCGGTGCCGGGCGTTCCGTCGCCGTGTGTGAAGACCCATCCTTCTGGGATCGTGGGTGAATTGGCATCGACTGGGAATGAGTACATCTGCCAGCCCACGGGTGGCTCAGGCAGGTCAGGTAATGTATAGGTCGCATCGTAATTCACGTTAAAGCCAGTCTCATCCATCTGTAGCAACTCGAGCGTGACCGCGCGATCGGTCGCCCAGGTGGCAACTTGAATGACGTTTAGATCGACACCTATGCTCGTAACGCCGAGGCTGGTCCAGTCGCCTGTGTAGATACTGTCGATCTTGTATGGGTCGTTAACTCCGGGTTGAAAACGGGTTGAGACGCTCGCCCATGTCGGGATGGCGGTGCTGAAGCCGCCCTGCTCAACATAGGCTCCCGGGTTTCCGCCACTGGTCTCAATAGTTCGAGACGCGCTCACACTGCAGTGCCACAGACCGACATCGGTGCCATCATCGTACGTTTCAATGAAACTGGCGCGCGTAACCGCAACCACGCCCAAGGCGATCAGGCAAAAGACAGAGGCACGTAAAATTCTCGGAAAGGTAAGGTCAAGAAGTGTTTTTTGGTTTTCGCTGCAACTTGATTTCATATCTTTGTTTCGATTATTCCTGGTTTGGGATTTGCTGGAATCTAGCGCGGCGCTGTGGGTCGCGGATGTGGAGTCGGGCGCGGCCTTGGCGTAGCAGACGGTGTTGGAGTTGGGCTTGGCGTAATGCTAGGCGTTGGGGTGGGGGTAGGACCCTGGCCAGTCGTTCTTAGAATGGCACCAAAGCCTCCTACTGCAGTTCCTGTGTTTGTCTCGGGAAAGGAGACGTTATAGAGGTCCTGGTTCGTGCCGCTTTCCTCACGCGTCCAGGTTTGCCCTCCGTCAGTCGTTCTAACGATTGTCCCCAGTTGGCCGACCGCTGTTCCATTGGAGGCATCGGTGAAGGAAACTCCTAGGAGGATCTCGGCGACGCCACTGACCTGACTAACCCATGTTTGTCCTCCATCCGTGGTTTTTAGAATGGTCCCTTGATCACCTACAACCGTACCTGTGTTAGCGTCAGCAAACCAAACTGCTCGAAGTTGGTTGACTGTCCCGCTTGTTTGCGGAGTCCAGTTTTGTCCGCCATCGGTCGTTCTGAGAATCATACCGTCATTGCCGACGACTGTCCCAGTATTGGCATCGATAAAGTAAACTCCGAGGAGGCCGGTTGCCTGACTGCTCTGGGGAATCCACGTTTGTCCTCCATCTGTCGTCCTGACAATCGTTCCGTTGAGGAAGCCGACAGCCGCACCGTGATTTTCGTCGCTGAAATGGACACCATAAAGCCAATCAGTCGTGTCGCTGGTCTGTTGGTCCCAAGTGTTACCGCCATCTGTAGTTTTTAGTATAATGCCATCCTGGCCCACAAGCGTTCCAACATTAGAATTGACGAAGTGCACACCGAAAAAGTTTAGTCCTGCAAATGGATCACCTATTCCACTTGATTGACGCGCCCACGTATTGCCGCCGTCCGTTGTCCTTAAAATCATGCCGTCCGGATTCTCATAGCCCACGACAGTTCCCGTGTTCGCGTCGCTAAACGAGACTCCATATAGAAAATTGAATGTAACAGTCGGCTGGCTGTTCCATTGTTCTCCGCCATCGGTTGTCTGAAGAGTTATACCGGCGTCCCCAACAATTGTTCCAGTGTTTGCATCGGTGAATGACACGGCATAGAAAGCGTTTGCGCCTTGAGGAAGCGAGTAATTCGTCTGTTCAATCCAGTTGTTTCCGCCATCTGTTGTTCTAAGGATGATGCCGGTGCCGCCTAGCTCGAAGCCGCAAATCGTTCCATTGTTCGTGTCAGTGAATGAAACGCCGTAAAGAGTTTTAGTGGTTCCGCTTGTTTGAGGCGACCAGCTGTTTCCTCCATTGGTTGTTCTGAGAATTAAGCCGCCGTCTCCGACTGCGATCCCGGTATTGGCGTCGGTAAATGAGACATCGAAAAGACATGCCGTTCCCGGGTTTGACTGAGGAACCCATGTGTTGCCGCCATCGGTTGTTCTTACAATGGTGCTTTCTCCGCCAATTCCACACGCTCCCCCGACGGCTGTTCCCGTATTCGCATCGATAAAGGAAACACCGAATAATGTATTTACGGTTTGACTCGATTGAGGTAGCCAGCTGTTGCCACCGTCTGTGGTCCTAAGAATCGTGCCACCTTCACCCACAGCTGTTCCGTTACTCGGATCGGCAAACGAAACTCCACGAAGCTGAAGAGTTGTTCCACTCGGCTGCGACGCCCAGTGATTACCACCATCTGTCGTTCCAACGATGACACCGGCTTCGCCAGCGGCTGTTCCATGGTTTATGTCTGTGAAAGAAACGGCCCATAATGTCTGTGTTGTACCGCTGGCTTGAATTGCCCAGCTGTTCCCGCCATCCGTAGTCCTGGCGATTGTTCCGTGTTCGCCTACGAGAGTGCCAGTGTTCCCATCCACAAAGGAAGCGCCGCGAAGGTTATTCCCCTGCGGAAGGGGATTTTGCCAGTGCCATTGAGAACTTGCAAAGCCAGCCGGGACTTTACTCGAGATGGCGGAAGCTGCGCCAGTTCGGGTCTGGCCGGCATGGATAGCTAGCAGCAGCCCACAGGAAGCTGCAAGGCTCAGGGCTGTCAATGTGATTCTAGGATTCGTTGCTTTCATAGGTGTATGTGTGTTTGTTATTTGTTAGGGTTGTTGGTTAATTTGGTTCTAAATTCGAGCCATCAGGCTGGAATGATTTATCAGGACTTATTGGTTCCCCTCATGCCACAGCCCCGGTGGCTCGCGTGCCCACTAGCCATACCTCAACGCGGCGGAATGGGCCGCGGTCTTGGAGTGGGGATAGGTCTCGGAGTTGGAGTTGGCCGCGCGATTAACTCTCGCCTGAGAATTATGCCGCCGAATCCCACGGCCGTGCTTAAGGAAACTCTAGAAAGATCATAGCCTGTTCCGCTCACCTCATTTACCCAGGTGTTACCTGCGTCTGTGGTGCTGACGATTGTTCCAAGAGCGCCGACGGCGATTCCGTGGTCCGCATCGGTAAAAGAAACGCCGGCAAGCAACTCAGTTGTTCCACTTTGCTGCGAAACCCAATGACTCCCGCCATCGGTAGTTCTAAGGATCGTTCCAAATTGACCGACAACTGTCCCATTATTTACGTCGGTAAACGAGACTCGTAAAAGATCAGACTCTGTTCCGCTTGTTTGTGGGACCCAGTTATTCCCTCCATCGGTTGTTCTGAGGATTACGCCAGCTCCGCCTACAATTGTTCCAGTATTGGCATCGGTAAAGGAAACTCCCACAAGAGGAGTAAAAGCCCCGCTCGATTGGGTCGTCCAAGTGTCTCCTCCGTCTGTTGTTCTCAAAATTAGCCCGGTAACGGTGTTAAAATCAAATCCAACTGCTGTTCCGTTGTTTGAATCCGTAAAAGAGACACCCCAGAGATCATCGATCGTTCCGCTTACTTGCGGGATCCAGTTGCTCCCGCCGTTGGTTGTTCTCAGGATGGTGCCAAACTCACCCACTGCCGTCCCATTATTCGCATCGGTAAAGGAGACGCCCAGAAGCGTATTGGTCGTTCCGCTCGTCTGGTTAACCCACATGTTTCCTCCATTTGTTGTTCGAACGATTGTTCCGTCGTCACCCACAGCGGTTCCAGTGTTTACATCCGTAAACGAAACATCCTCCAGCGAAGCAGTGGTGACTGCACTTGATTGACTAACCCAGCTGGCTCCTCCATCGGTCGTTCCGACGGTCAAGCCAGAATTACCAACGGCTATGCCGGCGTTCGTGTCAGCAAATGAAACTGCAATGAGAGTGCCAGTTGTTCCGCTTGTTTGTGTGGTCCAGTTGGTTCCTCCGTTTGTCGTTCGCACAATTGTTCCATCGCTGCCAACGGCTGTTCCATTGTTTGTGTCGGTAAACGAAACACCCCACAGGAAGCTCTTCGTTCCACTAGTCTGACTAACCCAATTCGATCCACCGTCTGTTGTCCGGAGGATCGTGCCGGCCTCGCCGACGGCCGTGCCATTACTTGCGTCGGTAAACGAGACTCCATAGAGAAAGCTCTGAGTTCCGCTCGTCTGCTCAACCCAATTAGCGCCGCCGTCTGTTGTTCTGAGGATTAGTCCATACCAGCTAACAGCCGTCCCGTTATTTGCATCGGTAAACGAAACGGCATTGAGATTATTAGTCGTTCCGCTTGTCTGGCCGACCCAGTTGTTCCCGCCGTCTGTAGTCCTGACGATTGTTCCGTTCTCTCCAACAGCGATTCCTGTAGTCGCATCAATAAATGAAACAGCCAGGAGGCCGTTCGTCGTTCCACTTGTTTGACTGAACCAGGTGTTACCGCCATCGGTGGTCTTGACGATTGTGCCAGAACCGCCAACGGCTGTCCCGTGATGTATGTCACTGAACGAAACTCCGTACAATGTATTTGTAGTCCCACTCGATTGAATGATCCAGCTGTTACCATCATCGGTTGTCCGGATGATAGTTCCGTTGTCGCCGGTAGCGGTTCCTGTGTTGGCATCCGTGAAAGACACACTGTAAAGTGTGTTACCCTGAGGTAGAGGATTCTGCCAGACCCAGCGTGTAGCAGGTGAGCCGGCAACCTTACGACGCTTTGAGAGACTTGTGATGGCGGCGTCCCCGCGATGCCCGGCGTGGATGGCCAGAGATGTCGCGCAGACGCCCACAAGGCTCAACAAAGACAAAGAGAGTCTCAGATTCATGATGTTTGGCAGTCGTTCGCGTCTTACCCCGGCGGAGTAGGACGCGCTCTCGGCGTTGGACGAGGCCTTGGTGTTGGAGTTGGCCTTGGTGTGACGCTCGGCGTAACGGTTGCGGTGGGAGTTGGCGTCGCCGTCGGTGCTGGTGTTGTACTAGGTGTCACTGTCGGGCTCGGAGTCGGTGTTCCGCTGGGACAATGATTGAAAGCCATGTGGGCACTGAGCGCGCCGTTTTGAGCGCCCGGCGTTGCGACGTTGAGCGTGCCGATATTACCGTTGATCGCAGGCCAGGCATCCATTGACCCAAATGTGCCTCCGATCGGTGTAGGATCACCGCGACGCGCGGCGATCAACAGATTACCATCGGCTAACCCAAGGACAAGGCGGTCGGATGTGCCGTTGCTATCAAGATTGGCCCAAAACACAACGTTGCCTGCCGCATCGATGGTCTGCATTGGATTACGAGAGAATGCCAGGCCGAGGCATTGGCCGCCGTCGATAGGATCGAAGAACACGACGACCTTACGCCAGTTGCCAGGAGCTCCCGCGAACCAACCGGAATTGAAGGTATCGGGAGTAGGGCGGTAGTCAGCGAAGAAAGCAATCTGGCCCGCGTCATCAATTGAAGCGGCCTGCATATCAAAGTAGGTCCCACCAACAGGCGTAGGATCAGGCACCTTAACATACCATTCGTCAACCTGACCGGTGCGAACGACTATGCCCCGCTCGGTGATGCCACCGGTGACGATGGCGCGGAAGGCTATCTGATCCGAGTCATTGATATCGGGTACTGGACCAGCAGGGATATTGGTGCCGTCCTGGAAGCCGAAGCTTTCAGTGCCAAGGAAGGAGAACGTGCCACCGCCCGGGGCGGGATCACCGCGGGCGGCTACTTTGGTCACTGTGCCATTGTCCCACATGAATACATCACTGCTGATGTCGCCTACCGGCGATGCAAGAAAGACGACTTTGCCGTTGTTATTAATCGAGCCCGGGCCGACCGCTCCAAATGTTCCTCCGATCGGAGAAGGATCACCAACAGCTGCCACCTTGACTATCTCTCCGGAAGCAGCGCGATAGAGAAACAGTGCGCGTCGCGAATCGCCGCCGTTTACGTCGCAAAGAAACAGTACGTCGCCCGCATCGTTAAGATCCGGTGTGAAGACTGTACCGAAAAAGAACCCGCCAAAATGTCCACCAATAGGCGAAGCATCACCGCACATTGAAGTTGTATCGCCGCTACCCCCCAGTCCGCCACAGCCAATAGCGATGGCACTGATTATGCCGTCGGAGTTGGCAACAAACACACCCTGGTTGCGCTCTGAGCCATCAACTTGCGAGTTAAACGCGACGCTCCCTGATGCATTGACCGTCGTAGGATTGATGAAAGCTACTGGATTGAGCGTACCGCCGTTTGTGTTAGGCGCGACCTGGCCGTGCGCTGCACGGGATTCCACGCCGCAAATAGAACCTGACGGAGCGAGAGTACTTGTGACGCTGTGGTTTTGTTGCGCCGCCGCAACCTGCGGACGTTCCTCAGTATCGTGAACTCTTACGACGGTCTTTGCGCCGGCGGCATTGCGAGTGTGGTTGCGTGAGGTCTTGGAATTTGTGAGAGACGTATAGCTGCTCTGCAACTGTCCCTGCGCAAGCCGTATCATGTTGATGGCGATAAAAACCAGAACGAGGAAAAACGCGCCTCGAAGGAGGCTCGTCACGATAATAGTAGGCCGTCTCTTATTCATACTTTGTTGCTCTTGACATAAGTTTGAGCGATTTTCGGGCTTTGACATTTATCGAGCTAGGTCTTTACGGCGGCGTTGGGCGCGGGTGAGGCGTCGGTCGAGGCCGCGGTGTCGCTCTTGGCGTCGGTGTTGGTGAAGGTGATGGTGTCCCTGACGGAGTCGGGGTTGGAGTTACTGTAGGTGTCAGTGTTGGAGTTGGCGAAGGCTCACCACCATTTGTTGTCCGGAGAATTACGCCACCGTCGCCAACTGCGATGCCTCTCAATCCATCGCTGGCAAAGGAGACATCATGAAGGTTTGCAGAGCTTCCGCTTGTTTGATCGCTCCAGGTAGTTCCGCTATCTGTGCTGTGCAGCATTCTGCCGCCCGCGCCAACGGCAAACCCGCTGGCCGCCGCCGGGAAAGCAAGCCCTTCTATCGACAGATCGTAGATTGTCGATAACCAATGCAATCCGCCATCAGTTGTTCTAGCAAGAGCGCCTCGTCCATCGAAGATGGTTCCTGAAACGAGACCGGTAATTTGATCGAAGAAGAACACGTCATTACAGCCGCCCTCGTTTCCGTCGAAATAGAAAGGGTGAAAATTCCAACTGACTCCTCCATCAGACGTATTACCAAGCAAACCTTGAAAAATCGAATTTTGCCCGGCAACAAATCCTGTGGTTGCGCTTAACATCTGAGCGCCCGGGAATCCGCCGCCAAAAAATCCACTCTGACCGATCTGCCACGATGCCCCTGAGTCGGTCGAGTAGAGAATATCTTGCGAGTCGCCTCCGCAAATTCCGTTTACCCCGTTAAACGAAACTGATCTTAGTGTGTCTACCACGCCACTGATAACGCTTTCCCAGGCAGCGCCTCCGTCAGTCGTGCGAAGAATTGTGCCGCTGTCGCCAACAGCGACTCCCTCATTGGGATCGAGAAAATAAATGCCGTGCAACGTCGCGCTTGTGCCCGATGTGAGGGGCGCCCAAGTCGCTCCGGTATCAGTGCTCTTCAGAATCGTGCCCGTATCTCCCACGACGAAACCCACTCCCGAATCGAGCAGGGATGCGCTATTCAGGTTGTTCGTTGTCCCTGAATCAACAGGGCTCCATTGGCCAAAAACAGTGAGGCTCGAAAAGAGCACTAGCAAGAATGCCAGACAGATTGGTTTAAGCGTAGACATCGGTTCCCTCCAGATCGTTTTGAGTAAACTCATCCCCCACCTGAGGCGAGTAGCTGCGCATTATTGCTAGCGACAACATCCGCGCCGTCAACCGGTCTTCTGCCGATTTGGCGCTTTCAGTCGTGAATTTGTCGCAAAGAATGGACCGAACGACTGAGATGAAATTCAGCTTTTGCGTTTGCGTGCCAGTTCATCCAGCAGCTCAATTTGGATCTGCTGAATCTCGAACAGACGATTGTATTGCCGACGTAATAAATGGTCGATTTTTTCGTGCAAATGCCGGATCTCAAGCTCGGCTTTCAAATTGACCTTGTAATCGTTCTCCGCTCGTAACCGATCCCGCGCCTCCGCGCGGTTTTGGCTCATCATGATGATTGGCGCCTGGACGGCAGCCAGACAGGAGAGAATCAGGTTGAGCAGGATGAATGGATAAGGATCGAATGCTCTGGTAGCGAACAACACGGCATTCGCGCCGATCCAGACGAAGATAACCGCGCCGAATGTGATCAGAAATTTCCAGCTGCCACCAAACTCGGCGATATGGTCGGAAAGTCGTTCCCCGAAGGTCAGCTTCTTCTCGAATTGCTTGCTGATGTCGCTGGAAAGAATTTCATGCTGTTGCAGACTTTCGATCACTTCCTGGTCGAGCGCTGAAAGTTCGCCAATTTCCTCCTGCAAAACTTCCTTTACGTAATCCTTTCGGAATTCGCCCAGGTCATCGAAACAGATGAATCCTTTGTTGTCCAAGTCTTGAGTTTCTTTCTTGATGAACTCGAGAAGCGATGGTCGAACCAACTCCGCGATCATTCCGCGGTGCGGCGATTTATGTTTCTTGCAGATCTGACAGGTCTGCTGCGTGCTCGCGGTTTGGCTCATATGGATTTCGCACCGGAATTAAGCTGCTCTCCGGCCAGTTGTCGATGCCGGCTTGAAATCCGCGGTTTGTGTTTCCGCCTTGAACCGACCATACGCAGTTCTAAGATTCCGCGATGGAAGAAGCGGAAGTTCCTTTGGAGCATTTGCACGAACACGTAAAGGAAACCGCGGAACATAGCAGCTCTGCATGGATCTCATCGGTGGCTTTGAGCACGGCTATCCTTGCAGTGCTGGCTGGATCGCAGGCCTGCTCTCCGGGCAACACGCCAACGAAGCGGTGATGAATCAAATCGAAGCGTCTGACCAATGGAACTATTATCAAGCCAAGAGTATCAAAGCGTCAGTGCTTGATGCGAAAATGTCGCTTACCGGCGCGCCTAACGAATCGGATCAATCGAGGCGCGATCGTTACGAGAAAGAACAGGAAGAGATCAAATCGCAAGCCGAGCAGAAAGAAGCAGCGGCGAAAATCAAACTTTCACAAGCACGAAGTGTTCGCGCATGGCGTGACCCTGTTCCAGATCGCGATTGCCATTGCGGCAATCTCCGCGCTGACAAGGAAACGGTCGTTTTGGTTCGTGAGTTTGGTCTTCGGTGCCGTCGGCTGCGTCTTTCTGATCCTCGCGTAGATGGGAACTTCTCTGGAAGCGCTATTCAAAAACCACTAGGTCAAGACCACAGATTAGCGAAAAAGCTGAATATAAGAAAGCTGCGCCAGAGCTTTCGTCGACAAGCAGTAGAGTCTATGCTTCGATGCAACCCGCTGGAAAGCACCGCAACTTCCGAACCAGCTCCAACACCCTAACATCAGAAAGAAAGTAACTATGAAATCACTGACAACTATTCTTACCATTACATTATTTAGTTTGTTACCCGTTACGCTTGTTCAGGCTCAGGGAGCATCAACCCCTGTCGCAAGCACCAAGGGAGCTGCGCCCGCGGGCGCTGGCAAACGCACAGATGTTTATCATGTCCATTTCACCAAGGCCGCTCTCGGCAAAGCCGTTCAGTTGGGCGATTGGCTCAAGACGCCTGATTCCAACAATCCGATGCCTAATCATTTTATTGTCCTTCGCCATCAAAGCGGCGACGCCTGGGATTACGTTGTGATTACGCATCTGGGCCCAAAAGCGACTGTGGAAGCTGCAGGCACGGCTGTGCCTCCGGACAAACGCGATCTGAGTGCGTGGCACAACGATACCTTTGTAAACGGTCCGTCCTGGGAGGAGTTTACCAAGGCCATGGGTATTGATGGTGACTCAGCATCGAAGACTTCGGGCTCGGTTTATTCTGTCTCCTACTATCGCCCCGCTCCCGGTCATCGCGAGCAATTGGAAAAGATGCTCACCGAAGCGCCGAGCGCGCCAAGTGACACAACTGCCGGCAACCTGTTGATGCAACATCTGGAAGGCGGTCCCTGGACATTCCTGAGTATCGCTCGCCACAATTCGTGGGATGATTTTGCCAAGGATCAGAAAAACAGCATCGCCGACACGACCAAAAAGGACAGTCCCTGGCTGCGTCTGCGTGACCATACTGATTTCCATACCGACACGCTCACTGATCGTATTGCGCCGTAATCGCCGCTAATTGCGAATCGTCGGACACGAGAGTGACGTCCCAAAGCCCAGCGGACGCTCACGACCTCTGGGCTGTGGCGTTGCTTTGGCCGAGTCGCGGACCAAATCGTCGCCTGACAATCACCGACCTGCTGGCGCGCCGGTCATTGTCCGCTCTCGTTTTGGCCCCCGCCGCGTTCTAATTCGCGGATGGGCAGCACGCCATTCCCGCTGTTTTCGCGTGTAGTATTCGCGCCAGTAATCAGCGGTGCGTATTCGGGGCCGACCGCGTTTTTTACCCCTGTCCATAAGATCAAAACAACCGATCGCGCGCAGCACTAACGGATCATACCGGCCTGCGTGATCGATGGCGTTGCCGATTGCATCCGCCTCGCCGCCACCAAATCGGTGCGGGGCCGCTGCAATCGTCACTTGCTTCTTCTACGAAAAAATTCGCCCCTTTTTATATTTCTCCGAAAATGGCGAAGCGAAGTTTCCAACAATCTTAAAAAAAAGAAGGTGCGGCCGGTTGTACGACGTCAGGACGATTCACCGGCCTTCACTGACTTTCGGCGTGGCAGGCGCGAATCGCTGGAACGCTTTTACCTCGACAAGCCGCGCTCGCCGAGCAAAGAAACAGGGCGCCGAGGACGCGCGATGCGTTTGAGTCCGAACGGTTCGATGGTTTTGCTTTGAATATGCGCGACCGCTTCGTCTACCGAGTCGGTGGCAAAGATCAGACTGAGGTCCCTGGCGGCGATCATTCCGCGCTGCGCCATTGTTTCGATGAAATGCAGAAGTTCTTTCCAATAATCGGTTCCCATGATCACGATCGGGAAATTTTTGATCTTCCCGGTTTGAATCAGGGTGAGCGCTTCGAACAACTCGTCGAGCGTTCCGGCGCCACCCGGCATCACTACAAACGCGTAGGAGTACTTAACCAGCAGCGTTTTGCGCGCGAAGAAATAATGCATTCGCACGCAGCGATCGAGATACACATTGGTCGGTTGCTCGGAGGGCAGTTCGATGGTGCATGCGACGGAGCGCCCACCCGCCTCTTTGGCACCGCGGTTTGCCGCTTCCATGATTCCAGGTCCGCCACCGGTAATGACCGTGAAACCAAGCCGTGCAATGGCTCCGCCCATTTTTCGCGCCAGCTCGTAATGCGGGTCGCCGGACTTGATCCGGGCCGAGCCGAAGATAGTCACGCATGGGCCGACGAAATGGAGAGTGCGAAATCCGCGCAGGAAATCGCGCATCACGTGTAACAGAGTGAAAAACTCTTCGAAACGGGAGCGTGGTCCTTCCAGAAAGATTTCATCATCTGGATCTGAAGAAACGGCTTGGGTAGAACTCGCCTTGGCGCGCGGTTCTATGGCGGAATCGTCCTTATCCTGCACAACTCCTCACCTCAATCCTTTCCTCTCGCCAGAGGAGAGGCGGATTTTTTGCTCGCGTGAATTGTCATTCGCAGAGGACTTACGAGTCGCGACGCTCACAAGCGTTTGATTAACGCGGACTGCTAGCAAGCGCAAAGCTAAACGCCAGAATCTTCGGGCGCGGTACCGGTGCGGCCGGAAACAACATTGCTCGCCATTCGACGAACCTTTTTTAGCCAACGCCGCGCCCACGCGTACTCAGTGGCAAGAATAGCCAGTCCGATGGGAATGACGATGAACGCTGGGCCAGGCAAAACCAGGAGAGCCACGCCAATCAGCAGAACCGTGGCTCCGATTACAGAGACGATCACGCGGCGGACAACCTTGATATTCTCAATATTCCAAATCCTGGAGAACCATTTCATCCAAGATGAGGAGCGGCTGACCCCAAAGTCTTTTGAGGTTATCTGTTCGTTGTGAGAGGCAAGTCTCATTGTCATAAGATCGTTGGCTGCGACTAGAATGGATCGGTGTTCACAGCGGACGGATCAGTCTTTGATCGCAGCGCGCAAACGGTCGAGAAGGGGCACCTGTGTCGGCTTGATTTTCCGCCTGGCAATTTCTTCTGAAAAGAAGCACGCCTGATCGACTTCCGGAAATTTCTTGCGCCGGCCGGATCGCGGAGGCCATTCCATTTCGAATAAATTTGATTTACATTCGAATGATTGCGGCAGATCGCTCTCGAAACCCCAGGCGTGCACAATTTTGCCGCCCTTTTGTTTAATCCATCCAAGTTCAATCCAGCCCCGCAGGTTTTCCGGACGTATTCCCACCTCTTCTTCGAATTCAATCTGAGCGCGCGTTAGGAGATCTTCTCCTGGCGCAGCCTCACCCTTTGGGATCGTCCAAAAGCCGTCGTCTTTGCGCGCAAAGAACGGTCCGCCGGGATGCGCCAGGAGAACTTCGAACTGATTGTTCCTGCGCCGAAACATGAGCAGGCCGGCGCTGATGCGGCTTCGTTTGGGTTTTGATTCTTCCCGCATACTATCATCTTACGCGGGGACTGTGCATTTCGTCCAAGGCTGCGCTCGTGTTTCTTTTATCGCCCCAAAGATGAAACGTGTAGGTGAAAACGACATAACCCATCACACGGCCTGGATCGTCGTTACTGAAATAAATTGCAGGATTGAATTGAAAATCGGGCGTGACATTGCAGGTGAAACCTATGGTCGACGAGTTTTCAGAACCGCTCTGCCAATCCACCTGTACCCGCCATCTTTCGTTGAAGTCGTAGGCGTATCCCAGGATTGCTTCGTTTTTGTAGTCAACGTGAATGGCTCCGACGATGACCTTGTGATGCTCGGTGTAATAGCCTGCTTCGATAAAAGGTTGAGGATCTTCATTCAGATGAGGCGACCAATTCACGAACCCAACTGAAAGAAGCCAGGGCTCCTTTGTTAGCAATCCCACCTCTGTCCCGAAGATCCACTCGTCCGGTTGGAATCCGCGAAACACCGCAAACTCCGCCCATTTCGTGAGACCCATCTCGGCTTGCAACTGATACGGATTTGCAATCCGTTTGTCTTGAATTTGCAAACTTAGGGACAGATCGCCTTCTCCCTGGAGGTCCGGCGTCACGATCTGACTCAGGCCTTTCGTCGTAGCGAAAGATGACCGCGCGAGAAAAACGATCATGATCGCGACGATCGCAAAGGTGCCGATCAACTTCTTGTTCGCCGCTCGTTGATGCAATGCGTTCGACATTGTGCCCCGAGTAAAGCGATTGCCGAGGTGCTTGTCGATTCGGTGTTGAACCGGGGCAGAGCGATTTTAAGATTACCGATAATGCGCGTACTCGCCGTTGACGCTTCTCTGCGCAACACCGGTGTCGCAATTGTCGATGCCAACAACGGCAAACCGCGCTCGGTTTATTTCGGGACGATCCACAACTCCAGCTCGCTGCGTTCTTCATCCTGTCTGGTCGCGATACGCGATCGATTGGTAGAACTCATTCGAGAATACGGCCCGGACTGTTGCGCGCTTGAATCGGTCATTTACGTGCAAAGCCATAAGACGGCGATTCTTCTCGGAGCCGCCCGAGGGGCTGCCATCCTAGCGGCGGCAGAAAACGGATTGCCCGTTTTTGAATATTCACCGAGACGAATCAAACAATCCACCGTTGGGCGCGGCGCGGCCGGAAAAGATCAGGTAGCGTTTATGGTGCGCGCTCTTCTCGGTTTAATGGAAACGCCAGACGCTGATGCCGCTGATGCACTTGCTATCGGGCTGACGCACCTGCGCTCGCAGGAAGCAGCAAGCTTAGGCCTCCCGGAAGGGACACGGATATGAACGCAGCGTCGCTTGATCTTCACGTGCGCTGGCTCGGCCGGATGGAGTTCGCCCACGCACTCGCTTTGCAGGAAGAAATTGTGTTGAAGAAGCGTAACAATCGCTCGCTAGAAGACCAGTTGCTCTTACTCGAGCATGAGCCGGTTTACACGATTGGGCGCACCCCGGATCGATCTAGTTTGTCCGCCAGCCGTACGGCGGGACGGATTCGCCGCAGCGAATTGGGCGGCGCACATTTGCCGCATCCGCTTTTCGCAATCAATCGCGGCGGCCAGGCCACTTATCACGGCCCGGGGCAGCTAATGGGTTATCCGATTATCGATTTGCGGGAATGCGGCCAGGATTTACATAGATATTTGCGCTGGCTCGAACGATTGCTGATTGATCTTCTAGCTGAACACGGGATCGCTGCTTCGCGGCGCAAATCGCTTACCGGAGTTTGGGTCGGCGATCGCAAGATCGCTTCGATCGGCGTAGGCGTTCGCCATTGGATTACCATGCACGGCTTTGCGTTGAATGTTTGCGGCGATCTATCGCCTTTTGATCACATCGTTCCATGCGGCATTAACAATGTCACAATGACGTCCATGGAAAAAGAAACCGGTACCGCGTTTTCCGTTGCATGCATTGCCACGTCGATGGAAAAGTTGGCACTAAATCAGATTGCTGATTTGCGCGTTATTCGAGAGGCACAACCGATTAACGTTTAAGAAACAGGATTCCAGAATATGATCTCTCTCGAAGACAATATTGGTGACATCATCGGAAAAGCGCAACGCGGTTTGGGAATTTCCGATTCCGAACTGGCCAAGAAAGCGGGCGTCGACTTGCAGATCATCCGCAAACTACGCGAGGGCGATTTTGATGAAGCAGCGCTGCTGCGCGTCGCACCGGTCCTGAATCTTGCCCCCGGTCCGCTTTGCGAGCTGGCAAAGGGCGAGTGGCGTCCGGAAAGAATCGATGAGCGCGACGGTTTCGCGCAATTCAACACAAATTATCACGATATGGCCGTGAACGCCTATCTCGTTTGGGACCCGGCAAACCGCGTTGCGGCAGCTTTCGATACAGGAGCAGACTCCAGCGAAATCGTGCGATTCGCCAAACGCCACAAATTGAATGTGCAACTAATTCTCCTTACCCATGCGCATCCGGATCATGTAGCGGACCTGCCGCGTCTGCGCGAGGAGACCGGCGCGGCTGTTTTTGGCCCTGCCCGGGAACCTGTCTCCGGCGCGGAGCTCATCGACGAAGGAAAGCACTTCCACCTCGGCACTCTGGAAATCGATACACGGCTGACCTGGGGTCACTCTCAAGGTGGAATAACATACGTGGTAACCGGCCTCGCGCGTCCCATCGCGATCGTGGGCGATTCGCTTTTTGCCGGATCGATGGGCGGCGGAAACGTTTCCTACCACGACGCGCTACGTAGTAATATCGAACAGGTTCTCACGCTGCCGGATGAAACGATCATTTGCCCGGGACACGGACCGATGACGACAGTCCGTGAGGAGAAAAAGCACAATCCATTTTTCGCCGGAAAAGTTTAACGGAACCGAATGAACGATAAAGGTCGAAAACCAAATGCTGAATAACGAACCAATTGCCCGTCATTTCGAGCGAAGTCGAGGAATTCCGTGGCGAAATCGAAGGGCGATTCCGCGGGATCCTTCGACCCCGAAAGCTTTCGGGACTCAGGATGACGGTTCGTCATTTGGGCTTCGTCATTCGTTCGTCATTCGTCATTCGTCATTCGTCATTTAAGCGGCATGAACATCGGTTTCGTTGGCGTGGGCCGGATGGGCGCGAACATGGCGCGTAGATTGAAAGATCGGCAGTTTCACATCACGGCGGTTTACGACTCGAATCGCGCGGCCGCTACGTCGCTTGCCGCTGAGCTTGGCTGCGCTGCCGCTCAGGACTTGTCGGAAGTAACAGCAGAATCTGACGTGATCTTCACCGTCGTGACCGATGACAATGCGATGCGAAATATCTTCGCAGGAAGCGGCGACAATCTCTTAGTGAATGCGCGCGGCAAGTTATTCATTAATTGCGCGACGATCTCGCCGCAGGCACATGTCGAGATTGAAAAGCTGGCGCACGAAGCTGAGGCGCAAACGCTCGAAGCGTGCATGGCATCGAGTATTCCGCAGGCGCGTGAAGGTAGACTTTATTTGATGTGTGGCGGAACGGAACCCGCATTCCGCAAAGCTGAACCAATTTTAAAGGAGCTTGGCTCGGAAGTACGCTTTATCGGCAAGGCTGGAGAAGCCGCAAAAGTGAAAGCGCTCGTCAATATGGTGATGAACATCAATACAGCGGGGTTGGCGGAGGGACTGGCCCTCGGCGCTGCGCTCGGCCTCGATTTGGAAATGTTGAGGAAAGTTTTCTCCCAGACGGGCGCGGCTTCTCGCGTGCTGGAAACCGATGGCGAAGATATGCAAAACCGCGAGCACAGCTGCTTTTTCTCAGCTGCGCATGCAGCCAAGGATAGCGGGATTGCTCTCGAGCTCGGGCGCAGTCTTGGCCTTGAGTTACCGCTGGCGCGTGCGACCAAGGAACAATACGACCGCATGGTAGCGGAAGGACTGGGCGAGCTCGATAAATCAGGCATCGCTGAGCTTACCTTCAAAGACCGGCACAAACATTCCGGCGATCGCGCCTGATTAAACCTGATCGAGCTTGCGCTTGAATGCGGGCTCGATCCGACAGCGCTCTGACGACAGGGCTCGGTAAACGTCTGGAACACTAGCTATTAGGCAAAAGGCGCTGCGTCAGCCGGTGTGGCCGCTGGCCGGCCAAAATTGGCAGGGTCGGAAAATCTTACGTTTTTAGGAACTCTCTCCCGCGGTTTCCGGATATGAAGATGACAAGATACCAAAGGGTAGCAGAAGCTCAGGCCCCCCAGTGAACTAATCAAGCACCGGCTAAACCTCGGTGAGAAAAGTTCGCATGCCTAAGACGGGACGACTCTGCCTTGGTGACTTGAGCAAACCACAAACAAAAAAATGAAAACTAAGAGCATAATACTACTAACGATATTGACACTTGGCGGTTTAATGAACCCGGCTGCTTTTTCGGGGCAATTGCCTCACCGGCCTATGCCGATGCCTGCAACCAGGTCAACGCCGGTGCCGCGTTCGAGCGCGACACCTGCTCCCGCAAGTAATTCTGTCATAATTTCCTACCAAACATCAGCTGCCTCGAACATCGCAATAAGTGTTACAGCTGGACAATCTGGAGCGCCGGCCGGCTTTTCAATCCAATGGATGACATTGGCTGACTACGTGGCCCTGGGAAACCGATGGCCAGGAAATTCAGAAGTTCCCAACGCGCAGGCGGCGAGTTTCTGCAAGGCCAAGTTTAGCGGCATCGTGCCATCGTCGGGATGCGTCCCTTACAACCTTCATCCTGGACAGAGCATCACTGTCAGCATCGGCGATGATAGCTTGTATGATAGCTGCGCTGTATCGAGCCCTTGTTCCGGTGCTCCGCTACTGTGCAATACGGCGTATGTTTTTCGTGCCTCCGCAGTCGATGCCACCGGCCAGCTCAGGGTTAGCAATACCATCACCTGCGCTACCTTGACGTGCGTTGGAGGTAGCTCATGCACCTATTCACAAGGTTACTGGCGTAACCATCCAACCGCGTGGCCGGTAACCAGTCTTACTCTCGGAACCGTTACCTATCAAGCTGCAGAACTCATGGCAATTCTGGATGAGCCCGCGCAGGGCAACGGTCTCGTGATATTGGTCCACCAATTAATCGCCGCGAAGCTGAATATAGCCAATGGAGCAGATCCGTCGGCGGCTCAGCAGGCCCTAGCTGATGCTGACAACATGATCGGAGCCTTAGTAGCACCACCGATTGGGAATGGCTACCTGGAACCGGTACAGACCGGCGATCTGACTGAAACGCTTACGGAATACAACGAGGGAACCGTCGGCCCTGGCCACTGTAACGATTAGGCGTTAGTTTAACAAGTAACTCAACCTAAAAGGCGACTGGCAGAAATGCCGGTCGCCTTTTTTATTCGGAAACGCGGCAATCATCGGCAACTTGGGGGTCTGCGTCTATCGGTTCGGGATCTTGGCCCTGGTGGTACTAGCACTCAACGAAGGCGTGACCGGTCCGCGCACTGCCAATAAATTCGCTTCTAACCCGCCCCGAAGCTTCGGGACAGCATAAGCTGAATAAAGTTGGTAACCGCCGCGCGGCTCGAGCGCCAAGGCGCAATTGCTGCGCATCCTGGGTGGGCATCGGGAATATCGACGCGATCGTTTTTGAATATTCTTAATATTGTTCAGAACTTCACCCCGCCGTTTCCGGATAAAGACCTAGGGCATGATTTAGCTTTTGGAACTAGTGGTATAGATTCGAGAGCTAGGACTTGCTTAGGCACTAGTTATAACATCGGTCTTATCTGCTGAAGTCGTCGGCTTCGGACCGAAGGGTCGCGCACTAGTGTACGCTAAACACGCCGGAATAGCATGCAACTTGCCTTGAAGGCCAGTTGCTATTCCTGCTTAGATGGCTCGCTTGCCTAATCAAGTAGTAGGAAAGGGTAGTTACATAACAAGTTAGCTAACACCTCGGGTTCTTTTTCGGGAACCTTGTCCAGCCGTTTCCGGATAAAGACCTAAGCAATCAAAACACGAACCGTCTGCGTTGACGCAACGAGATGCTTCTTCCGCACAAGACAATGAAAAAGAGATTTGTACAACAGGTAACCGCCCTATTGGCCATCGTGGTGGCGCTAACTCCATCCATGCCGCTGGAAGCAGCGAAACATCACAACAAACGCAGTAAAGGGCATGTGTCCGCAGCTAAAATCGACGAGGCAATAGCGAAGTTTACGCATGATGAACTGGCGGCCTTCCCGCCCGGCACGGTGGGTGCAAACATAATCATTTCAGAGCAACAGTTCAAAGGTAACGGACTACGAACGGCCTTGGACAAGGCGACGCGCAAAGCCCAAGCGGCTGTCGCGCGCTGGCCGCAGGCAGCGCGATTGCCACAAGCAATGGCTCACCTGCCAAATCGAATTGCCGGATTGGCGATCACGAAACAGAAACAGCACGACGGTTCATCGTATTTCGCCGGTACTTACACAACTGCCGAAGGCTGCGTCTTTTGTTGGACGCGAACGGTCGTGTTTGTGAAAGACCCGTGGTACGTGGTGCGCTTCACCATCAAACAATGCCGGGATTGTCCACCGCATCCGACGCCAACCCCAACAGCCACTCCGCATCCTCCAACTCCGACGCCAACTCCTCATACGCCGACTCCGACGCCAACTCCTCACACCCCAACGCCGACACCAACACCACGCCCTCCAAGACATACTCCGACGCCGACACCTACGCCGTATCCAACTCCAACACCTACGGCAACTGCCACTCCGACAGCTACACCTACTGCTACGGCAACCCCGACAGCCACAGCCACTCCTACTGCAACGGCGACTGCAACTCCGACAGGTACGCCTACGGCGACACCGACGGCGACTGCTACTCCTACTGCAACGGCCACAGCTACGGCTACTCCAACAGCAAGCCCGAGTGCCACGGCAACTCCATCAGCGACGCCAATCTGCACGCCGCACGGAAACTGCACTCGATCAACAATCGAGTGGCGAGACGAACCTAATTGGCCACAGGACGCTTTGCCGATCCGGATTGGTAACCGCTTCTACACAGAAGCTGAATCCCGATCCATATTGGAATATCCTGGATTCCCTAATGACGGCCTGAATCCGTTAGCCAAAGAGATTGTCGCTGCGCGACTGAACATCGCGGCCGGAGCGGGTCACGACTGCATCGACGACGTGATCGCGCAAGTGGACTCGGTAATCGGCAATCTCGTGCCGAAGCCTGTGGGCGATGACACGATGCCGCTCGGCAACGTGCAGGGATTCATCGAGGAGGTAGCCGCTTATAATAAGGGCGAGCTCTGTTGTGCAACGCATTGCTCTGGAGTGCCTACACCGACCCCGACTCCGACACCCACGCCAACGCCGACGCCAACACCTAGCGCGACAGCGACGCCCACAGCTACGGCAACACCGACTGCAACTCCTACTTCGACACCTACGGCTACTCCGACACCTAGTGTGACACCCAGCCCTACACCTACACCTACGCCATGTCAGTTAGACAAGCCTGCTATCGCGTGTTCTACGTCTGCGTCTTCAAACATAGCCATCAATGTCACTGCTGGAGGGTCTGGCGCTCCTAATGGATTTACCATTGAATGGATGACACTGGCCGACTTTATCGCTAACGGGAATCAATGGCCTGATAATCCAGATGAGGTTTGCCAGGCTACTTTTCCCAACAGTCTGGCGCCAAATCAAACCATGGAGGTGGTGGTCGGTGATGATCGGTTATTCGACTCCCTGGGTGTGCGAAGTGATTGCTCGGGTGACCCTCTCCTATGCGACACCGCTTATGTGTTCCGCTGCCGCGTGAACGAAACAGATTCTTGTGATGCCAGCCCGTGGGGTAATACCGTTGCCTGCGCGACACTACCCTGCAATCCAGGGCAAAATTGCACCTATACGCAAGGGTATTGGAAAAACCATACCGATGTTTGGCCGTCGCAAAGTCGGACGCTTGGCGCGGTCAGTTACAATGCATCCCAGTTACTTCAAATCCTGACTCGTCCGGCGCAGGGTAACGGGCTCGTGATATTGGCGCATCAGCTTATCGCCGCAAAGTTGAATATAGGCAACGGAGCGGATCCAACAGCGATTCAGCAATCCATAATCGACGGGGATAATCTGATCGGAGGGTTGATCGTGCCGCCAATTGGCAACGGCTATTTGTCACCGGACCAAACCAGCCAACTAACTGATACCCTCACCCAATACAATGAAGGAACAATCGGTCCGGGACACTGCAATGACTGACGAGCAGCGCGGTACTATGACAGGAGCAAATATTCGCTTTAAAACTGTGCGGGGAAGCTGAAAAGCTTCCCCGCTGCGTCAGGAATTTGATGGCGCAAGGAATCCTGTTCCGGAATCCGTGTTGCCAATTTGACCGCGGCATTTTTCTCTGCCATACGCCGGCCACAACGAATACTCCGTTCTCTGCTTGGGAGCGTCCCAACGGGGATCGATCTAATGTGACGCGCAGTATTCCAGCAGCGGACGGAAAAAATTCAGAGCTTGCCTATCAATCGCACAAATGAGATGATCCGCGGCTGTGAAATCCGAAGCATCTCAGGCGAGCGCCCGCCGGCCCGACCGCTTCATGACGACCCGGTGGAGCATCGTCCTGTCGTGCACGGATTCCGAAGGTAACGAAGAGAAGGCGCACGCCGCTCTTGCCGAGCTTTGCAAAATCTATTGGCGCCCCGTCTTCGCGTTCATCTGCCGCCAGGGCCACTCCGTACCAGACGCCCAGGATCTGACGCAGGATTTTTTCGCCATGGTCCTGAAGGGTCGGCTCTTGCAGCGGGCTGATCGGAGCCGGGGACGGTTCCGTTCACTGGTGCTGAAGGCGTTGCAGAATTTCTTGCACGACGCCGTAGATAAACGTCACGCCCGAAAACGGGGTGGCGACGTCCAATTCGTTTCCTGGGACGATTGGATGGCTGAGGCGCCGTCACACTTGTCAATTCCAGAACAAGAATCGGAGAATTGGTCGCCAGAAAGAATCTTTGATGTGCGCTGGGCGGCGACGGTAGTCGAGCGCGCGTTGCGGCGATTGGGTGATGAATGCGAAAAGCGTGGTCGCCGACGTGTATTTGATGTGTTGAACAGTTGCCTTGCGGCTGAGCGGGAAGATGTTTCCTATGCCAAGTACGCAAAAATGCTCGGCCTGCAGGAAGCCGCGGTGAAACGCCTTGTGCACAGGCTGCGCGAACGTTATCGCGCGCTGCTTCGCGAAGAAGTTGCTCAAACCGTCGAAGGACCAAACGAGATCGATGACGAACTCCGTTATCTCTGTGCGGCGTTGAGCGCGGCTGAATAGTTCAGAACAATTCCAGATCAGAGGTCAAACAGGACCGTTCGCGAACCTGAGAATCGACCAGGGACACAACTCGTAGAGATTTTCCGGAAGCGCACGACGCATATTCGAAGGCCTGCTCTTTGTAGAGCAACGTGGGGCGTCGAATTCTGACTGATTTTCGCAAAAAACTGCGGGCGCTAAATCCCTTTCATTCCTGCAGCAGTTTGGTCTGCTGCTCGATTTGGGTCTCGGATGTTTGTCGGTTCTGATCGACGAAGCCCGTTCGCGTCGAATGCGATCTATTTATATTGATTAGCGATCGCGTTTTTTGGGAACTTTGCTCTGCCAATTCCGGAGAAAGCATAGAGGAGACGTCGGAGCCTACCGCCGATACTCAACTCTCGCCCTCGCTTCTCCCCATTTGCAGTCCTTTTTAGGTTTTTCAGAATCCGATGAGCGGTATTCCTGTTTCAATTCGTCTGCAAAAGGAGCCGCTGACCTGTCCGCAGTGCGGATCGGCATCGCGTATAGGACGCAGTCTTTGTCTGAGCTGTTTACTAGCCCAAGGTTTGCGCGATCGAGTTCCTGCGCGTCAATCGGGAGAAACGCTCGAGGACGTGCTCGGAGAACTCGATGTGCGAGATGCCGAGTGGCGAGTAGGCGATTATCAAATTCTGGAAGAGATCGGGAGCGGTGGCATAGGCGTCGTTTATCGAGCGCGACACAGGCGGCGGATCGTAGCGCTGAAACGAATTTTACCCTATCACGCCGACTCCCGAGAGACGTTGGCACGTTTCCGACGTGAGGCGGAGACCGCGGCGAGCCTGGTTCACCCGAACATTCTGCCAATCTATGATGTAAGCGAACGCGACGATGATCTGCCGTTTTTCAGCATGAAATTTGCCGGTGGAGGCAGTTTGCTGGATGCAGCCCCGGCATTGCGCGGTGAACCGCGGCGGGCGGTAGCATTGATGGCGAAGGTGGCGCGAGCGGTGCAATACGCGCATGGGCAAGGGATCCTGCATCGGGATCTGAAGCCCGGGAATATTTTATTGGATGGACGAGGCGAACCGCTGGTCAGCGACTTCGGTCTGGCCAAATGTCTGGAATCAACGAGCAACCTGACGCGCACGCTCACTACATTGGGCGCGCCCGAATATGTGGCACCGGAGCAAGTAGACCCCGCAGGCGCGGCGCCGGGGAAACTTGGTCCTGCGGCCGATGTGTACAGTTTGGGTGCAATTTTGTTCGATTTGCTGGCGGGCCGTCCACCATTTATGGATGAGCACGCGCTGAAAGTGATTCAGCAGGCGACCGAGAAACAGGCACCGAAGCTGCGCACATTAATGCCAGGGCTGGATCGGGACTTGGAGACGATCTGCGCGAAATGTTTGGAGCGAGAACCAAGCGAGCGTTATCGCTCTGCTGGCGCTTTTGCCGAAGACCTTGAACACTGGCTGGAAGGGCGGCCAATCGCCGCGCGTCCCCTTTCTACTCCAGCGCTGGTCTGGCGCTGGACGCGCCGGAATCCAGTCGTTGCCGGAGCGGTAGCGCTCCTGATGGTGTTGGGATTGGCTGCGGGCGCAACAATATGGAAAGGCGGCGCGGGACGCCCTCAGGCAACAACGGGCATAGCTATTCTGCCCTTCGAAAGTCTGAGCGACGATAAAGAGGATGCTATTTTCGCCGATGGTGTACAAGACGACATTTTAACCAAACTCGCCAGCATTCGCGATCTCAGGGTGATCAGCCACACCAGCGTAATGAAGTACCGCGGCAAGCGGAATATTCGTGAGATTGGTAAAGCACTTCGGGTTTCTCATATTCTGGAAGGTACTCTGTCGCGCAGTCATGGGAGCACCCGGTTTCATCTGAAGGTTCGACTAATAAATGCTGTCACAGGCACGCTGGTGTGGGCGGATGAATACGATCGCGATTTGAACGACTTGTTCGCGGTTCAAAGCGAGCTTGCACGAAAAATCGCTGAGCAGCTTCGCGCAAAAATTTCGAGTGCTGAAAAACTGGCGGTTGAAAAGCCGCCAACGACTGATCTCATCGCCTTCGATCTATACAGTCGCGCAAAGAATCTTCTCGCGCTCCGTCTTAGCAATGGCCTGAAAGCAAATTTGCAGCAGGCGGTTGATTTGTTGAACGAGGCTGTTAGGCGCGATCCTTCATTTCTACAGGCGTATTGCCAACTCGCAAATGCTCATGATCAGCTTTATTTCCTTGGTTACGACCACACGCCCGCGCGCCTCGCGTTGGCCGAGGGGGCAATCAAGCGGGCATTTCGCCTTGATCCAGATGCGGGTGAAACGCACCTGGCGCAGGCGCGAAATCTTTACCATGGACATCTCGATTACGATAGCGCGCTGGCTGAACTGAAAGTTGCTCAACAGACGCTTCCGAATGATGCGCGGATATTCCGGATGATGGGATACATCCAGAGGCGGCAGGGTCGCTGGCAAGAGTCCACGCAAAATCTGGAGCGTTCAGGTGATCTCGACCCGCGCAACACGGAAACACTCCAGCAAATTGCGCTCAGTTATGGAGTTCTCAGACGCTATGCTGAAGAAAAATCTGTGCTTGAGCGTGCGCTGGCGATCGAGCCAGACGATGTGAGTACGAAAGTTGCGCTTGCAGCCGTCCAATTTCACTGGAAAGCGGATACTCGCGAATTACGGGACACAATCGATTCCATTGGCACAACAAACGCCGGAGCCTTGTCGAATGCCGCTGATGAGGCATTAAGTTATGTGCTCGCGCAACGCGATGTGGCGGCGGCAATGAACGTGCTGAATACTGTCGGTGACACACCGCTAACTGACTACTCGGTCCAGTTGAATCGTCTGATAATCGAAGGCATCATCGCCCGCATCGCAGAAACTGATAGCGAGGCTCGCGCCATATTCACAGCCGCTCGCGCTGAACAGGAGAAAACGGTTCAAGCAGAACCAAATTACGGCCCAGCGCTGTGTGTGCTTGGTTTGATCGATGCAGGTCTTGGCCTGAAAGAAGAAGCGCTGCGTGAAGGCCGCCGGGCCGCGGAGCTCGTTCCGGTTGAAAAGGACGCACTGGTTGGTCCGACCATGATCAAATATCTGGCGATGATTGCTGCGTGGGTGGGCGATAAAGACTTGGCCTGCGAACAGCTTGCCATCGCCGTTCGCCCACCAAGCACGGTTAGCTATGGACAACTAAAACTCCTGCCATTTTGGGATCCTCTACGGGGTGATCCGCGCTTCGAGAAAATCGTCGCTTCGCTTGCGCCGAAAGTGGAAGCAGGTAGATGACGAAGAGATACGCGCATTCCGATGCACAAAACGTTCAAATCGTGTGAATAACTTAGATAAAAATTTTGCATTTTTTAGTTTGCAACCGGCTAAAGTTCATCTACCATCCTGACCTTTCATGCGCGTGCCCTCCAGTCCTGACCCGGTGGACCTCCAAAAGGAGCCGGGAATTTGCCCCGAATGCGGATCAGCATCGCGCGTCGGACGCAGCCTTTGTCTGAGCTGCCTTCTTTCCGCAGGCGTCGGCGCTAACGGACGCAATGGCGACTCAGTCGCAGGCCTGCCCGCCGGAGCCTCGGCGGACGCGGCAGCTCCAGCGAAGGAGGAAACGCTTGATGACCTGCTCGGGGAACTCGACGTATGTGACGCCGACTGGCGGATAGGCAATTATCAAATTCTTGAAGAAATCGGGCGCGGAGGAATGGGCGTTATTTATCGGGCGCGGCAGCGCCATTCACGTCGCATCGTCGCGCTGAAACGAATCTTATCTTACCACGCCGATTCGCAGGAGACGCTCGCACGTTTCCGGCGTGAAGCCCAGGCTGCGGCGAGCCTCGATCATCCGAACATTCTGCCAATCTATGAAGTAAGCGAATGCGACGATGGCATGCCGTTTTTCAGCATGAAGTTTGCTGGTGGCGGCAGTTTGTTGGATGCGGCCCCCGCGTTGCGCGGCGAATCCCGGCGAGCGGTAGCATTGATGGCGAAGGTGTCGCGGGCGGTTCAGTATGCGCATGGCCAAGGGATCCTGCATCGGGATCTGAAGCCCGGGAACATTTTATTGGATGGGCGGGGCGAACCGCTGGTAAGTGATTTCGGTCTCGCAAAGTGGCTGGACACTAGCAGTCACCTGACGCGCACCCTTACTATCTTTGGCACACCCGGGTATATCGCACCCGAGCAGGTGAACGGATCGGCGGGCAAGCTCGGTCCAACGGCCGATGTGTACAGTTTGGGTGCAATTCTGTTCGATTTGCTGACGGGGCGTCCGCCATTCATGGGTGAACACGCGCTGAAGGTGATCCAGCAAGCGAGCGAGAAGCCGGCGCCGAAGTTGCGCACTCTGATGCCAGGGCTGGATCGGGATTTGGAGACGATCTGCGCAAAATGTTTGGAGCGGGAGCCAATTGCGCGTTATCGCTCTGCGGGCGATCTTGCCGAAGACCTCGAGCGCTGGTTGGAAGGTCGCCACATTGTCGCGCGCCCTGTTTCGCCAGTCGCGCGTGCGTTGCGCTGGACGCGCCGGAATCCAGTTGTTGCGGGAATGGCAGCCCTTCTGCTGGTGTTGGGCTCCACAATTGGTGTGATGGTTTGGAACGGCGAAATGGCCAGCCCCCCAACGGCAAGTGGCATTGCTGTGCTGCCCTTCGAAAGTTTAAGTTCAGATAAAGAAAATTCATTTTTTGCCGATGGCGTTTACGACGGTGTGTCCACCAAATTGGCGAAGGTTGCCAACCTAAAGGTGATCAGTCACAACAGCGTCGCAAAATATCGCGGCGCGCGGAACACGCAGGAAATTGGTCGGGCGTTGAATGTCGCGTACGTGCTCGAGGGAAGCGTGCGCAGGGAAGCAGGCAGAATCCATTTGAACGCCCAATTAATTGACACTCGCACGGATGCTCATGTGTGGGCGCAGGAATACGATCGGGATTTGAACGATGTGTTCGCCCTCCAGAGCGAGATCGCCCAAAAAATCGCAGATCAGCTCGGAACGGAAGTTTCTTCCAGCGAGAAAACGGCCATCGAAGAGCCGCCAACGACGGATCTTGTGGCTTATGACTCGTATCTGCGAGCCAAAGACCTTATCAACGGGATTTCATGGAGCACGCGAGCGAAAGAAGATCTGATGCAGGCGGTGCAACTGCTTGATCAGGCCATTGCGCGAGACCCTTTGTTCTTTTTAGCTTATGGCGAGCTCGCCGGCGCACATGACCGAATTTATTTCCTCGGTTTCGATCACACCGATGCGCGGCTTAAACTGTCTGAAGCGGCCATTCAATCGATTCGTCGACTGCGACCGGAATCTGGAGAGACACATTTGGGGCTGGCTCAGCATTTTTACTGGGCCTATGCAGATTACGATCGAGCACAGGGTGAGCTGGTGATCGCCCGGCGTACGTTGCCTAACGAATCACGAATTCCTCTTCTGTCTGCCTACATTGATCGGCGACAAGGTCATTGGGAAAAATCGCTGGAGGAAATGAAACAGGCATTGGAATTGGATCCGCGGAATTTTTCCATACTCCAACAAATCTCTCTTACGTATGAAGCTTTGCGCCGCTACACAGAGACGGCCGCCACGCTTGATAGCGTGCTAGCCCTCGCTCCGAAAGACATTCCCAGCCGGGTACGTCGCGCGTGGATTGACATGGAGGGGCGCGCAAATCCAAAGCCGCTGCATACGACCATTGAGGCGATCCTGGCGGAAGACTCGAGCGCGGCACCTATCCTCGTCAATCAATGGCTATTCCTTGCACTGCGCGAACGCGATCCTGCCGGCGCCCAGCGGGCACTGGCCGCTATGCCAGTTGACGGCGGCGGCTGCTATGATGAAAACGTTCCGTTCCCTAACGGCTGGTGTGAAGGCCTCGCCGCTTGGTACCGCGGCGATCAGGTGGCAGCCCGTTCGGCCTTTACGGCGGCTCGAAAAGAGCTTGAGAAAGTTATTCGCGATCAGCCTGACTACGCTGCGGCCCTCTGCGCACTGGGTGTGGTTGATGCCGTCTTGGGGAATAAAGACAGCGCGATTCGCGAAGGCGAACGCGCCATTGAGCTGATACCGGCTGCAAAAAACGCTATCGAAGGAGCGATGCTTATCCACTACCTCGCTGTGACCTATGCTTGGGTGGGTGACAAAGATCGCGCGATTCAACGATTGCAAGAGGCAGCCCGCCTGCCGGGCAGCAATGTAAGTTACGGCAACCTGCGCCTCAATCCACTTTGGGACCCGTTACGGGGCGATTCGCGCTTTGAAGCGATTGTTGCTTCGCTCGCGCCGAAGTAACCGCCCTTCTTCAAGGGCGGCCACGAAGACTTTAAAAGGTCTTTGACAGAAAATCATATCAATCAGGGTCTCCGTTTCCTTTGCTTCTGAGCTTCTGGAAATTTGTTGGTTGTATTTTATCTAGAATCCTCGTCTCTGGCTGGGTGGGAAAGCGGCGATTCAAATCAAACCTCGTTTCGTTTCGTTAGCGCCAAAGCAAATCACCTAATCTATTAAGGCGAATGTCGCGGTCTTGCGTGTTCTTTGGACGATGACCAAGCTATCTCAAGTCTGCGTTGCGATGTGCCAAGATTACGTTCGTTAGGCGTCGCGTCGCTTTGGCCGTCACTTGCCTCGCGCGTTCATCTCTCCCGGACTTTTTTCGAGAACCTTGCCCGGCCATTTCCGGAGAACTACCAAACTACCCCGCGGGCACGCTGTCGCCGAGCTTCGGCACGGCAACGCAACAGATGCGAATTCAGCACTACTCATTGTGCTTTTGAATGTGTATTCGTTGTTAAACGCGGAGCCGAATTGACGAAACCTGCCCTAAATGCCATTAATAAAGTTTTTGTTTTTTCCTGTTGACAGTTATTCACACTCCCTGTAGATGTCCCGACTTATGAAACACCTCCAAGCACAACTAACCATACGCTTGGTCGCAGCAATGCTGGTAATTGTGGCTGTCATTGGCCTCAGTTCGCTTGCAATGCAGGCGCCCACTCAGAACCAAAACCCGCTGGCTCGCTCGTTGAAGAATATTCAAACGGATAAGGCCACACTGTTATACGCGGACCAAAGAGCGGATCGATGTCACTTCGTCGAGATGGTTCTGCCAGGTACTGCCGAGAGTAAGGCCGCGACTGAGAACTTGAAGTTGGTTGCAGCGACACTCTAAACTGGTCGTTTAGCTAACGAGTCGACGTGCCAGTCCCGAAGTCCCCCTTCGGGACTGGCCGTGTTACGTACGGGTGCCGGTTTACGCGGTGTCGCATCCGGAAAACACAAGCGGCAGCGTGACTTTCCCTACCTCCCATCCTAATAGTGGTCGACGATCCGTCACTCGTCGTTTGCACGAGCGACTAATCTTCCCACCAAGTTGCGAGCCGCCAGCATCCCCGAATGGCGCGCACCCAGTGATGCGTGTATCCGGCACGCCCTACGAACACCGGTTGCCCTGCACTTCATCGCTTATGGGGCAGGCACTCCTCTGCACGCAGCCTTAACGGTTCTCGTTTTTCGCGTAATTCGTGGGCTGAAAAACAATCGCCACAGGGATGCGGCGAAATGTGGCGGGACTTTGCAGATTGCGCTGTTCTGCATGGCAAGTTACAAACTTGCTACACGATATGATTTCCAAGCGCGTTTATGCGGCCTGGTTCATTTTACATTTCTTTTTCATCACGGTTGTTTGCTTTGCCGGCATATTCTCGCTGGTCGGGGAGGGCGCGACGATCCTGCCGCCAGCCTTGGACAATTATGCGCGCAAAGCCGAAGTAGCCGCAGCATTTTTTCTCGGAAAGGAAGCACCTGCGTCCAACCCAGTACGGCAAGGTATCGCCACATATCTACATGCTGCCGGTATCCAGGCGGGATACAGTTTTTTTGCTCCGAATATCCCAGATTACCATAGGTTAACCTTGGAGCTTTATTACGAAGACGGACACGTCGAGTATGAATCGCCGCATGTTAGCGGCAGAGCGGCCGCACTTCGATTGGACAGTTTGTTAGGCCGGTTGGCAGACAACCGTTATGAGCCGTTAAGGGAAGTGGTGGTCAAGATGCTCGCTCTCTCCGTCTGGCGAGAGCGCCCTGACGTAAAAAAAATTCGGGCCACCTTTGGTGCAGTTAGTCCGCCTGACGTCAGTGAGTTTGAGCAAGGAAGGAGTGAATCATTTCAGGCGATGTTTAGTTACGATTTCAGCCTGCGTGAAGCAGAGGAGCGGTGATGAGCAACGCGCAAAGCGCCGAGAGCGAAGAGGGGCAAATTGCCCTTAACTCTTGGCGTTTTGCCCTCCGGACGACGGCGCGACGATTGTGGACCCGATTACTGGGCTTTCTGTTCACTCAAGAAACGGACAAGTGGCTTGGCGCTTTGCGTGTCGGCCTGGGGCTGCAAGTAGCCGTTTACGCGCTCTTCTTAAGAAGTGACTGGCACTACTTGTTTTCCAGCACCGGCAAAGGTCTCATCAGCCGCAAACTTGGAGAAGCCATCACGTCCTTCGACAGCCCACTTATTCCCAAACTTGGCTGGCTTGTTGCTCTTGGCGGGTACGCTCACATCGGCGAAGACGCCGTGCTATCCATCGCCTGGGCCTGTTTGCTTTGTATGGGAGTGTTGTTGTTACTCGGCCTTTTCTCACGCCCGGCCGCAATCATTGCCTGGTTTCTTCACCTTTGTGCAGCTGAAAGCGGGGGGTTGCTCGCATACGGAGCCGATAACTTCATAACCACGGGCCTCTTTTATTTGATGTTATCGCCTTTGCCAGACCGATACACGCTCGATCATTGGCTGCTGAAAATAGAACTAAGAGATCCACAACTTTTAGGTTTTTGGCGGCGCGTTCTACAAGTGCATATGTGCTTCATTTACTTCATCGGTGGCCTGGCAAAATGTCTCGGCACTGGTTGGTGGAATGGCTCCAATTTCTGGCGATCGCTGACCCGGCCGCCTTTCAACCTTATTTCCCCCGACATTCTTGTTCGATTCAAATATGCGCTGCCAATTCTTGGAATTTCCATCTGTCTAATCGAACTTGGGTATCCATTTTTCATTTGGATTAGAAAGACCCGCTTCTTTTGGTTGGTCTGTATCCTGGCAATGCACGCGGCGATTGGGCTGGCAATGGGAATGTACCTTTTCGCCCTTGTGATGATCGTCTTGAATGTTGCCGCCTTTGGTATCGGAATGAGGAGTGAGCTAAGGGAGGAGAGCAAAGCGCCAGCGCGGCACGATGCTGGATAATCCTTTACAAGTGCTTGGCTGCTTCGCCGTTAGCCCTTCGCTTTCAGCTCATCCCACCCTGAACCGCACGTCGCGAATCGTCTTGCCGCCGAAGCGCTGTTTTAGTTTTTGCAAAATTTCGGGCTTGGAAATCTGTTCGAGCTCGTAGTGCAAGGCTGGCTGGAGTACGCGGACGTAGAGAACGCCTTCGCGCAATGCCACTGGCGCCGAGTGCCTGGCGATAAATTCACCCACGATTTTTCCCCATGCGTCAATTACTTCCGTCTCATGCAAGCGCTCGCGCAATCCGAGGCGTTGCATCAACTTTGGAACCAACTCGGTCGGCGATTGCCAGCGATCCACTCGCTGTTTTCTCTCGGGGAGACCGCGCCATTCGGCGATCAACATGGCGCGAAGCGATGAATTCATGTGGGTGATAGAGTAATGGAATGTCGGCTGATCAGAACGGACTCATCTATTCCATTAATCCGACCGTTCGTTACCCGGAATTTCAATACTTTCGCCGCATGTGACTGGGCAGAATATTCAGCTCTGTGCGGTATTTGGCCACGGTGCGTCGCGCGATCGGTATACCGCGCTCGCTCAGAATCTCAACGATCTCGTTGTCGCTTAACGGTTGATTGCCATCCTCACGCTTCACCAGGTCCAGGATAGCTTCTTTCACACTGGTATTGCTTAACGATTCGCCGGAAGCAGTCTGGTAGCCAGGCGTAAAAAAATATTTCATCTCGAAAACGCCTTGCGGCGTGGCCATGTATTTGCCGGAAACCGCGCGACTGACCGTAGTCTCATGGACGCCCACGGTGTCGGCGACTTCTGCCATGGTCATCGGCTTCAAATGCGAGGGTCCATGTTCGAGAAAATCGAGCTGCCTCGAAACGATCTGATTCGCGATGTTGGAAATCGTCTGCTGGCGCTGATGGATCGAACGGATCAGGAACTTCCCGCTTCGGATCTTGTCGCGGATATAATCCTTAACGTCACTGCTCTGGGTGTTGCCGGACGCAATGATATCCTTGTATAGATTGCTGATCCGCAAATGCGGAATCTGCTCGTCATTCAGAGTGATTTGGTATTCGCCGTCCACCTTTTCCACCGTCACATCCGGCAGCACATAGTTTTGCGGTGCCGCAGCAAAGACCTGGCCGGGGCGTGGATTGAGCCGTCCAATGTTGTCAGCCGCCCTTTGCACCTCCTCCACACTGATCCCCATCCGGCGCCCGATTTCCGGAAAGCGCCGCCTGCCCAGATCCTCCATGTGTTCGGACACAATCTTGTGCTCCAGGCTGTTTTCTTTTCCTTCCCGCCTTAGTTGAATGAGCAAACACTCACGCAAATCGCGTGCCCCAACTCCCGGCGGATGAAATCCCTGGATCAACGCCAGCATTTTCTCGAAATCCTCCTTGGGGATTCCCGAGTTCAGCGCCATTTCTTCCGGCGTAGTTTGGAGAAATCCGTTGTCATCGACGTTGCCAACAATTAGCTCCGCAGCTTTACGGTCACCGGCGGTAAGAGCGGTCTGATTCAGCTGTCCCAAAAGATTTTGCTGAAGCGTTTCCTGAACGGCGATGGAATCGAAAAAGAACTGGCGCTTGTCTTGTGCTTCCCGTGAACGCCGAAAGCCCTCGGCACCGGAGCTAACCGACTGCGCCATGTAATCCCGCCATTCTTCATCCAAACTCGCAAGCTTCTCGAATTCGTTCTTGAAATTATCGTCAACGGAAGGTTCCGCTTCGCCACGCTCCTCTGCGCCGGGGCCGTCCGGCAATTCCTCGAGCACGGGATTTGTTTCCATCTCCTGTTGAACGAGGTTGCGCAGCTCAAGTAAGGGCGTTTGGAGGACAAGCAGGCTTTGCTGGAGCTGAGGCGAGAGAACCTGCTGTAAAGCGAGGTTCTGTCCCGGAAGCAGTCGAGTCTGCATTCCTTCTCCGGCCATAAGCCGAGTTTACCGGCGTAGCAGACAGCGAGCAAGCAGCGCCCTCACGCGATTCGTTGCAAGCGCAGGCCGGTTCTACTGCTTTCCATTAACCATCATCCAATTAATTTCGCCCTCGAATGCCAGCATTTCCGCGAACAGGTCACCGCGTTCAGTGCAGGGAATGGCTATGAGATCGGCTCTAAATCCGGATCGAATCCGGCCAAGACTATTCTGCTGATGTAGTGCTGCCGCTGCACTCACAGTCACCATTTCGAAAATCTTTTCCGGTGAGATCGTCGGTTCATTGCGCTGAAAGGCGCGCATCTCAGCAAATAAACTCAGACTCTCGTTGCTGGCGAGGCTGTCGGTGCCCAGGCATACATTTAATCCGATTGCGTGCAGCCGTTTGAAAGGAAATCGGCTGTGATCAAAGTAATCGTGACTCCGAGGTGAGTGTACGACATTAAATTTCGTGTTCATGTTTTCCAGCAACTCGAAGTCGCTTTCAGCCAATTCGTTTAGGTGCGCCACGAGCCATTGTCGTAGGGCGCGAACGGACAGAGCCGGACTGGCATTGAGCCTGCCGACAAATATCTCCAAGGGCGTGCCGTGCCCGCAGTCGTTCATGTTACGTCCCAGTCTTTTCAAAAATTCGTAAAGCGGACCTGACGCATCGTGAAACATTTCCATTTCCTCTCGCGACTCCGCCAGATGCGTTGTCAGCAAGATGCCCTTGCCGGCTGCCTCACAACATTGATACAGATTTCTGGATGCCGTGAACAGCGCATGCGGCGCCAATCCCCACGGCGTACCCGGCGGTCGCGCCCTACCAAGCGATTCGATTGCGGAATTGACCAGTTGCTTTGCTCGATCCGGCCAACGCACATCAATCAATTCCGCAAACCACCACGTGCGAATTGGCGCAGGTGGAACAAGCCGGGTCAATTCCGGAAACGCCGTCAGGTTCGCGATGGTAGTCGTGCCGAACTTTTTCGCCTCTGCGAATCCTTCGTTGATCGAGGTAACATAATCCTCCGGCGAAAGTTTTGATTTTTCCGCGTTAATCGCCTGGATCCAATCGGTGAATGATTTTTGCCGAGAAATCTTTCCCCGCAAACACGTGTAGTCGAGATGACAATGCGCGTTAATCAAACCCGGCAAGAGCACCTGCTCGCCAAGGTCGATAATATTCTGCCCCGAATGGCCCGCGGAGACTTCGGAAAATTTTCCAACATCGACAATTCGATCTCCAAAAACTGCCACCGCACCATTCTCGACAGGCGCTCCATCCATTGTCACGATGGCTCGCGCTCGAATGATCATTCAGCTTTCACTACGTTCCGGCATGCCGCCACCAACAGGTTGCATGCCTCCTGGCAAAGCAACGGTATTGTAGCAGCTTCGCTGCGCGAAGCGGGCGCGTCGCCTGCAGAGCGACGGCTACAAGGCACCGCCTGATCGCAGGCAGGATCAAACTTTTCCTTGGGCAATTTCGCTGACGCAACTGCGCCGCGCTGATCGCGCTTCCACAAGATTGTCCGCAAACAGCCACCGTTGGATCGGCAAAAGTCCGCGATGAGGTCATCAATCTGCGCATCTGAAATTTTGGCGGCGATACGATACATTCCCGATTGTCGATCCAACGTGTCGCGCAGCGGCGTCGTGCGCAGCTGGCCGCGCTGCCACGCGGCGAAAACGACCAGTCTGCCTGGATAAAAATGATCGAGAGCCCGCCTTAATTCGTCCGATCTCCGAAGATCCATTCGCCATCCGTGCCGCAAATTGGGCGCAGTTCTTAGCGGACGATAGTTGCCGTCGCCGTCATATCTTGCGATCTCGATCGCGTCTTCCGGGCTTTGAAAACTTTCCAAATCATCGCGTGCCTCGTCATCACGATGGCAAAGAGAAAAATTGTCGCCAACTTTTCGAACCAGGATTTGGCCGAAACAAAAAGGAACTACTTCGAAGGCCCGCTCGACGGGATTTTGCATCAGTAGGGCGCGACCTGAGCTTGTCCTGAGCGAAGCTGAAGGAGGCGCGCCGTGTTAGTGCAAACAGTGTGCGATGAGACCCCCAGCCCGCTCCAGAAATTCTCGATCCTCTTCGCTGAATGCATTCAACTTGTCACTTTCAACGTCCATCATTCCAAGAATATGCCGGTGCTCGTTCTTCATCGGGACCACGATCTCCGAGCGCGTCGTATGAAACGCAGGCAGGTGGCGGGGATCCTTATTAACATCGCCGACTATGATCGGCTTTCCCGAGTCAAGCGCAGCGCCGCAAAGCCCCTGCGAAGTGGGAAAACGCGGATAGGCGGGAGGCTCTTTGCCTGTGCCCGCCAGAATCACGAATTCATCTTTCACGATCTTGTAAACCGCTAACCAGCGGTAATCGCGCGCGGCACGAATCATTTCCACCAGTTGCTTCATTCGTTTCCTGGTACAACCGCCAGCCAGTGCAAATGCCCCGATCTCCTGCAGCTTTTTGCACGTGGTATCCTTCATTCGCGGGACGTCAATCTTGCGCAAAAACAAACCAAGCGCGAGCGCGATTTCAACTTTTTGTGGCTTGCTCGATAATGATATCGGCAAAACCGGGGTCGGTTCCGATCGAAGGCGCATAAAACAGTAAGCGACCGCCGATCTGGTAAGGATTATGACCAAAGATTTCGCCACGCGACCTTACAACCGGGGGCGCCGACCCCATCCGACCGCGGTTAAACCCCGCAGCTACAACGATCCCGACCAATCGCGGTATGTCCTCGTAACTATGAAGTCCGTCTGAGATGAAAAACGGCACCACCACAACATTGCGAGCCTTCGTCAATTTCCGCCAATCGGAAATCAACGGCGGTTCTTCCATGTATACATTGAGCACTTCCGCGAATCTTCCGAGCGCACGGATTCTTTCCGCTTCGCGTTTTGCCGCGACGGCGCTGTTTTCATTCAGATCCGTGCCATGCGCAACGATCAGCAAGCTGGTCTCAGCAGGATCAATCCCGGGTGCGACCTCACGCGCACGCTTGAGCAGCAATTCCGTCATCGCGGGATGGTTCCCGACCGGCTCACCGTATTTCCATGTTTGCCCGCTCGGCCGTTTTGTCGTGGCGCCATCTAACTCGAGCTCGCGGGGAATTACCGTCTGGGTGAAATAGCCTTCGCTGATGAAATTCGGAACGATACAGACTTCGCGGATCGATTCCGGATCAAACAAGAAGAGCGCATCCCGCAAATTCGGTTCCTCTTTCCAGAAGGCGCACTCCACTTGCTCAAAAATCTTCCGACGCCGAATTTCTGCCGCATGCGCCAGCGTCGGCGCGCTGGAATCCGGGTTCACAGTCGAGCCGTGAGCGACGATTAGCAGACCGCTGCGACCATTAGAAGTCATCGAGCCAATAAAACGTCGAACGCTCAACGCTGAACGTCCAACGCATAATTTTCAGCTTCCCTGTGACTGGTGTGTTCGACGTTGAGCGTGGGGCGTTGAGCGTTTAACTTTTGGCCTTATGCGCTTTCGGACGTACAAAGATACCGATCTGAACGTGAGCGAAGTCGGCTTCGGCTTGTGGACAATTTCCACCGGTTGGTGGGGAAATTTTACTGAGGGCGAAGCGGTAACACTGATGCAAAAGGCCTTCGACCTGGGTATCACTTTGTTCGATGCCGCCGACACGTACGGAAACGGCTTGAGTGAAGAATTGATTGCCAAGGCGTTCCCAAATCAGCGCGACGAAATCGTGATTGCGACCAAGGTCGGTTACGATTTTGTCCATTATGGTGAGGCGCGCGGACGCGGTCAGCGGGAAATTCCGCAGGATTTTTCGCCGGAAGCCATCACGGGCGCGACAGACGCGGCCCTGAAGCGGTTAAAGACAGACCGCATCGATCTCCTGCAACTGCACAACATTCGAATGGAGCAGGTTTATGATGATGCGCTCTGGAAGACTCTCGAGGAACTAAAATCCGCCGGGAAGATTCGCTATTACGGCATGGCACTCGGGCCGGCGATTGGCTGGCTTTACGAGGGCGTGAATTGCATTCGTGAACGAGACCTGACAAGTGTGCAACACATCTATAACATTCTCGAGCAGTATCCCGGGCCTGCTATTCACGACGCGGCTAGCAACGCCGGCAAGGACACGATGTTTCTTATTCGCGTGACGCATTCGTCTGGAATGCTGGAAGGAAAATACACCGTGGAAACAACCTTTCCGCCCACCGATCATCGCAGTCATCGGCCGCGCAGTTGGCTGCTCAATGGCGTTAAAAAGGTCGAGAAATTACGTTTTCTTGAAACTTCCGATCGCACGCTCGGACAAGCAGCATTGCAATGGTTGCTTGCCGATGGTCGCGTCGCTTCGACCCTGCCAAACATTTATAATGAAGAACAGCTCGTTGAATTTGCAAAAGCGCCGGATTGCCCGCCGCTTGCCGCCGACGACATGGCGAAGATTAAGAACCTTTATTCCAACAATTTCGGCATCGAGGAAGCGCCGCCAAAGTTCAAAGGCACGATGGAACTGCCGAAAGAAACTGCGGCCGCGTAATTGTAGTTGCTTTGCTATGCGAAGCGCGACGCCGAGTTTGCAAAGACGCGTGCATTGCGCCGCTCACAGAGCGGCGGCTACAGCTAATCCGATTCGTCTTCTTCCTCCACCGGTTCGGCCCGGCGAATTTCGGGTTGTTCGCGAGCGCGGCGCTGCTTTTGGCTGACAACCTTTTCGCTCTTGTAAACTTCTTTGAAAACATCGGCGATCATTGGTGCAGCTGCAGAGCCGCCATGGACTTTGCTGCCGACGTCGCCTTCGTAAAGGGCTGCAAACGCATACCGGGGTTGATCGGCTGGCAAGAAACCGGCGAACCACGCCGCTGTGCGCTCTTTATTTTTAGGTCCCCATTGCGCGGTGCCGGTTTTACCAGCGACCTCAGCATTATCGAGGCTAGCCTGGTGCGCGGTGCCGCCCGCGCCGTTTACGACATCGATCATTCCCGTGTGGACTTGATCAAGCGTCTCGGATGAGAGATTCAGCGCTCTTTTAGCGCGCACTTGGTAGGCCGTCACTATCTGGTTATCGAATGTCTGCACCTGTTTAACGAGTCGCGTTTGGTACAATGTGCCGCCGTTTGCCACCACGCCCATAGCCTGGGCCATTTGCAGCGGTGTGACCTGCGTGTCTCCCTGGCCGATCGACATGTTTGCGATATCGCCATTTAAAAGCCTGCGACCGTGTGTTGCCTTCATATATTCATCGTTCGGAACACGGCCTTCCGCCTCGCCGCGCAAAGGGATGCCGCACTTCGCGCCAAAACCTAGTTGTAACGCCCAATCAATAATCGGTTGCGCGCCGGTTC
>JBKPLD010000098.1:0-10996 GCA_046731415.1 Verrucomicrobiota bacterium | reverse complement strand
CGTGTGCACGGCGACCAGGTAATTCCCCTTTTTTAACTTTTCGTCGTAGCGCTTTGCCTCGATCTCGGGAATACCAAGACCAATCAAACCGCCAACGACACCGCCAGTGGCCGCCCCGACGGCCGCGCCACTAAGTGCCGCCATAATTGGACCCGCTGCGATAAACGGACCGACGCCGGGAATTGCCAAAGCCCCAATTCCTGCCAGTAATCCAAGCACGCCCCCGGTGGCGCCACCCGTAGTTGCGCCGGTCGTTGCGCCCTCGGGCGCCTTTGTCGCTTTAACGTGACCAATGTCACGTGTGCCGCCTGTATCAGGCATAAGCACCGAAATTTCCGAGGTTGAAAAACCCTGACCTTGAAGTTCCTGAACAATTTGCTCGGCTTGTCCCTGTGTAGTTGCAATACCGAATACTGATTTAGACATAATGATTCCTTTCGTTTTTGTTGAGATTAATTACTCTCTTTGTTGTTTCGATTCTTTAACGTCGAGTTGATCGATGATCTGAGCTCCGCCAGCTGCTGATCTTGCAATCTGATCGACTTTTGCTTTTTCTTGGGCGGTCTTAACAGGCCCTCGGAGTGTCACTTGGCCGTTAGCGGTAATAACTTTGATGTTCTTCGCAGTCGTTGAAAGCTCGCTGTCTTTCATTAGCGCTTGGCGGATCGCCTGGGTAACTTTTAGATCCGCCGAACTGTTCGACTGGTCGCCAGACGTCTTGGTTTCCCCGGACCGGTCGCGCTCGTTTGTTTTAGTGTTATCGGGTTTCGCCTTCTCGTCGGCTGCTAATACCGCGAGGCCGAAGCCGCTGAGACAAGCTAAGGTTAGTAAGGTTCGTTTCATGAGTTCTTTAATTTAAAGGTTGCAGGTATCAGTGTTATTGATCGCAACAGGCACCCTTACAGGTTCTATTTATTTAGCCGCCACATTGATCACGGACGTGGCCAACCTGGTTAGCTTCTTGTCTGTATTCGTCAAGGTAGTCTGAAGTAACTGCGCGCTGTGCTGATCCCCGAGTAATTCGGCGTATGTCCGAGCACACCCATAAGCGGCCATCTCGTAGTGCTCAACGCGCTGCGCCGCAGCAATTAGCTCTGCATCACGCACTTCGTCTTCAGCATTTTCGCTGATCATTTGCCGTAGGTAATGAAATACACCAATCGGGCTGGAGGATGATTAGCTAGTCAGACAAAGTCCTACCAAGGACGGCTATGTATTAGGAGCGCGAAGGTCACGTCCGCATTAGGCAGCTTGGAACCGTAGGCGATTTTAGGGTGATGGAGAATGTATCGCCGAAAAACGCTATTCAGATCTTTGGCAACCAAACAGACGTTGATGGGCGATATGCTACGTTCGCATTAAAAACGACGGAAGGGGGGACCATGGATTGGCTGGAGTTAGTGTGGAATATCGTGTCGGTGTGGGCGATTTGCGCCGGGTGTCTCACGGTATTCGTTGCAACGTTCAAACTGTAGAGTAGTGACCGACGCGCGATGCTTTGCGAACGCGATCTCTTTCTCAGCACGTTCAGCCGTCAACTCGTCCTTGCAATACGGTTCGTTTCAATGTCCGCGATGCCGAAGAGTCCCGCATCCCGTTGGGTGTTCGACAGATTCAGATCGACGGCAGTTCACGTCTTTTCGGGCGAAACAACTTCTCTAACATCTTGGACGTTCTCCTTAATTTCGCTAACTTGTGGATGCACCTCACTGATCAAATCGTGCTCGGCCTGGGAAAGCTTTTCAATGCGCGTTGTCATTTCATGCAACTCTTCCAACATCGCATCCTGACGGGATGAGATGCGATGCATCCACCAGAAGCACACGGCCCAGCAGGCCGTTCCGATACAGCCCAGCAGCAACGCCATTACTTCGAAATCTTGTATGGACAATTGCATCGCGATGATTGTGAACATCTGGCAAACGGGTGCGCGACGATGAAAACGCCCGCGGGCCTCGCGCGCGAGCGTTTCACTCCAAGCCAAAACGATTCGAGCCGCTTGAATTACGGTTTGGTCGTCGTTGTCGTAGTTTCTTTCGTCTCGTAGTATGAGAGCGGTTTCGCTAACGTTACCTTGGTCACAACCATGCGATCACCTTCCTTTGTGTAGGTGTATGTCACTGGCATGTCCGGCCTGAGCGCTTTCCACTCCACTGTGCGGCCTTCTGGGTCAACGAGTACGGTCTTGTCGGTGTAGTAGTACTTCACCGGAGTCGTGCTCGATTCCGTGCGGAACATGATGTAGTTCGACCCCGGCGTATAAGCCGTGATGGTACCTGAGCCGTTAAGCGTGCTTGTGCTTGTCGTGCTCTCGCTCACGCCCGTTGTGCCTCCTGTGGTTGTGGTGGTGGTTGAGGTTTCCTGCGCGAAAGCGGTACTCAATGCGACCGCGCCGGCCGCGCCCGCGGCCAACAATTTCACTAATTTAGGTTGTTTCATATTTTGTTACTTTGGTTAAACGGAAGTTTTCCGTCGTGTGTGTGTTTGCGACGTGTCCTATCCGCAGTTTATTCAGTCCCACCATCAATCGGATGAGACTATGCATCTACGCGTCTCAGCTAGCTTCTTGCGAGTGGATACCAGAGCAGGCGGTTTACACCTGGTTTGTTACTCTCTTTGCTTTTGGTATTTTTTCGGAAGAGATCGAATTACCCTTGTCTGGTCGAATGATTGGCGCCGTTGGCTAAGGGTGGCTCACTTAGTATATCGCACAATCAGGCGGAAGGCGGATTAGCATATAGGTAAAAGTCCTAGCCACCTTCTCGCTAAGAAACGGCCTGCACATTTGTCAAATTAGATCGGATCGTTAACCTCAAGTCGTTTAGGCGATTTGCAATCGGCCTTTGTAATATTATCGGCCTTGTGCACAGTGAGAATTAAAAGATGCAAGGAGGGCGAGAAAACAATTTCAGAGACACCGCTCTTTGCAAGATGCAGCCCAAAAAGTAAATGGGGCTAAAGGAGGGCCGTTTGATCCATATGGCGAAGCACAAATTAGATCGAAAATCCGCCGCAAACACCTTAACGGACCTTGGCGACGAACGCTGCCCCAGCGGAGTCGAGGGACTCGACGGTATACTGGCAGGGGGGTTGCCGCGCGACTGCTTTTATTTAGTTCAAGGGGATCCGGGTTCTGGCAAGACGACGTTCGCGCTTCAGTTTCTTCTCGAGGGGGTACGGCGAGGCGAGAAGGTTTTTTACATCACGCTTTCAGAGACCAAAAAGGAGCTGCTTAAAGTGGCGCGATCACATGGCTGGTCTCTCGATAAAATCCCGGTATTGGATTTGTCCGTCATTGAAAATCTGTTGCGGCCCGAAGCGCAGACGACAGTGTTTCATTCATCCGAAGTCGAGTTGACGAAAGTCAACCACCTGCTGCTCGATGAAGTGCGCAAGACGCAGCCAGCACGGGTCGCTTTCGATTCGCTTTCGGAATTTCGATTAATGGCCGAAACCGCTCTGCGCTACCGCCGCCAACTTCTGACGCTCAAACGGCAGTTCGAGAAATTCAAGAGCACTGTTCTTTTGCTTGACGATAGGATGAACAAGGGAGGGGTGATCGATCCCCACGTCCTTAGTCTCACTCACGGCGTCATTGACATGGAACAACTCTCGCCCGACTACGGCACATCACGACGCCGGATGCGTGTTTCCAAATTGAGAGCCGTGAAATTCCGGGAAGGCTATCATGACTACGTCATTGCCAGCGGTGGATTGCGCGTCTTTCCGCGCATGATCGCCGCCGAGCATCGTACCCAGTTCCGGACCGAGCCCGTTTCCAGTGGCATCAAGCAGTTGGATGCCTTATTTGGCGGCGGACTGGATCGAGGGACAACCACTCTCATACTGGGCCAGGCGGGGACTGGCAAATCTAGTGTAGCCTTACAGTACGCCGTGCAAATGGCCGATCGACGTGAACGCTCCATCATATTCACGTTTGACGAAACGCAGAATGTAATGCTGAGCCGGGCCAAAGCACTGGGATTCGAGTTGGAAAAAGCCATCGAAAACGGCATGATTAAGGTACAGCAGGTTGATCCCGCCGAACTTTCTCCTGGCGAATTCGCGGTTCGCATTTTGCGTGAAGTGAAGGCGGGTTGCAAACTCGTCGTGATTGACAGTCTCAACGGTTATCTCAACGCCATGCCAGGGGAAAAGTATCTGAACAACCAGCTGCACGAACTCTGCACCTGTCTCAATCAGCAGGGCGTAGTGACGATCCTCATTTTGGCTCAGCATGGATTGGCTGCCGCCGCCGAAGCGCCCGTGGATCTAAGTTATCTTTCGGATACCGTCGTAAGCCTGCGATATTTCGAAGCCTACGGAGAAGTGAAACAAGCTGTTGCGATGGTTAAGAAGCGCAGCGGACACCATGAGAAAGCCATTCGCGAATTCAAATTGGCTTCGGGCAAAGGCATCGTTGTAGGTGAGCCGTTACGACGATTTCAAGGAGTCCTGGCGGGCGTGCCCATCTTCCGTGGCAGCCAAAAACAAATGATGAAAGGTCGCCGAAGGTAATGGCGCGATCGCGGACTAGCATCAATTCCCATGCATCGGTAACGGCTCGTTACTGGACACTACTCACGACCCACGCATGTCACGAAGGAACAAAGGCGAGCGCGTGATCATCATTGCTCCGGTCGGGCAGGATGCCGAAGCCATGGCGGCTTTGCTCGAGGGCGAAGGTCTTGAAACATGCATTTGCGATGGGTCGGATGAATATATCCGACACCTAATGGATGGCGCAGGCGCCTTGCTGGTTACCGAGGAAGCGCTGGAATCAGCGGCAGGTTCGCTTGTTTTGGACATTCTTAAGGCGCAGCCCGCCTGGTCCGAATTGCCGTTTATCATTCTCACAAGCGGTGGCGAATCGCACCGAGCCGGATTGCTGAATTTGGCGACTGCGGCTGCTGGAACTGTGACTTTACTGGAGCGGCCTATTAACAGTCTGACGCTGGTGCGCTCCGTGCAGGTTGCGTTACGTTCTCGACGGCGGCAATACCAGGTAAGAGATCTTGTCATCCAGCTCGCGAACTTGAACCAAACCCTTGAGCAACGCGTTGCTGAACGTACTCGCGCAGCTGTAGAACAAGCAAAGAAGCTTCGCCTGCTCTCGGCCGAATTAGCGCGTGCAGAGGAGGCTGAGCGTAGGCGCATAGCGGAGATACTGCATGAAGATTTACAGCAATTACTTGTGGCGGCGCGGATGCAGCTTGAGGCGTGGCGCAGAACTCAAGACGCTCCTCAGCGAGAAGTGATGGCTTGCGAAATTGCCAGGGTGCTGGAGCGTGCATTCACCTTAACACGATCTCTCACTGTGGAGCTCGCACCGCCAGTTTTGCACGAGGAGGGTCTAGCTGCAGCTCTTGAGTGGCTCGCAGCTGAAACACGTAAAAGTTACAATGTTGAGGTGACGCTTGAGGCAGACTCTTCAGCGAACCCGCAAACCGCTGACGTACGTATTTTTCTGTTCAGAGCCGTACGCGAGTTATTACTAAATTCGGTGAAGCACGCGGTCGGTAGCGCCGTCCACATCACGATGCAGCCTCTGCCGCCCGATAAGATTCGCGTCATCGTAGCGGATGACGGTCCAGGGTTCGATCGTGCATCGCTTGACACAGCGGCATCGGGCCTTCAAAAATTTGGGCTCTTTAACATTCGCGAACGGATACAGCAGTTCGGAGGCGAATTTAATATCGACAGTGGCCCCAATTGCGGGACCCAAATAACGCTCTCGCTTTTTCGCGGCTCCGCGCAGGACAGCTCAGCTCGCCCGATGGATCAAGGCGACGCAAGACGAGTTAGCTCCGTATCTACGCGCGGTGGGCGTAATAGGGCTGCGCGATCCGGTTCGCGCAGACAGCAGCTGGGGACTAAGCGCTAGCGACAGCGAATGACTCCTTCCCAAACCGGGCATGAACGCCGCAAGGACAAACACAATGACTCGTTTTTCAGTAGAGTGAAGCGGAATCGCTGCCTCGCTTGATTAGTTTGGAGCGCTAACGTTTCTTCCAACTTTTTTCTCTCTGTTGCGGCCGCACTATCTCATTGACGTACAAGGAACGCCCTCAACAGGCATCGTCGAGACTGATGATTCGAAAAAGGGTGAGTTCGTTTCTTACCTTGCAATCAATGGCAAAACGCCGCTTGCCACTGTGCAACATTGTAACGTATTATTTTCTATATCGTGCAAGAAATCGGTTGCAAGATTACTATCTAATTCTCGTTAGATGCTGAAAACCCTCTTATTGCCGTGGCGGCCTAAAACACTGGAATCAAAATAGAGCGTTGAACGCATCCTCTGATCAAACCCCGACTATGAATAGATTATGATTCAATCCTTACGGTTTCCTTCGCTTCTTCTTTCGCTTTTGTTCGCACTTGTCTTCGTGGCACAACCGCTCGTACCACACAGTCTGCGGGCGGCGGAGGAGAAAAAAATAGAATTCCCCGCTGCCAGCCAGCACTCGGTTGTAAAACAGCGGGTCGGGTTAACCGATGTCGAGGTGGATTATTCGCGTCCAAACAAGAACGACCGCGAGATTTTCGGTGGCCTGGTGCCTTACGGCAAGCTCTGGCGCACGGGCGCCAACGCGGTCACCAAAATTAAGTTTAGCAAAGCGGTAACGCTCGGCGGCAAGGAGATACCGGCCGGTGAGTACGCACTCTTCACGATTCCGACAGAGAATGAATGGACTATCATCTTTTCGAAGGACGCGAAGATGCAGAGCACGGCCGATTACAGGCAGGAGAATGATGCCGCCCGTCTCACGGCGAAGCCGGAACCCCTTCCGATCACGATCGAGACGTTCACCATCGGGCTAGCTGATGTGAAAGGCGCTTCTGCAACGCTTAATTTCCTTTGGGATAAAACGCGCGTGCCGGTGAAGCTGACCACGGACGATGTCGAACAGGTAAGCAAGCAACTCGATGCAACTGTTAGCGCTGGGACTCCGCTCGACCCGCGCACCGCCTATCAGGCCGCGGCCTTTTACTATGACAACAATAAGGACATGAAGCAGGCGGCGAAATGGATCGACCAGGCGTTAGAGAAGAACCCGGACGCCTTCTTCATGCACTACAAGAAAGCGCAGATTGAGGCCAAGCTTGGCAACAAGAAAGAAGCCAGCGCCTCTGCGCAAAAAGCGATCGACATTCTGAAGAAAGACAAAGTGCCAGACGAGTCCGCGATCAAGAACGCGCAGCAGATCATCGACAGCTTGAAATGAGGACCAACTCCACTTAGGCGACCGAAAAACCTGATACGATTGGCCTAACCAGGCATCTCAACTATGCATATTGAGCGAAGGCATAGCGTCGGCAAAGAAGAAGCAATCCACAAGATCGACTCCTTTCTTGACGATTTAATGCGCCGCGAGTTTCCGGGCGATGTTGCAATTAAAGAAGCCTCCAAGAATTGGTCGGACAACGCCATGCAGTTCTCTTTCAAAGCTAAAAAGGGTTTCTTTGGCACCACGGTTTCCGGCGTGATCCGCGTAAACGACGACTCAGTTGTTATGGACTCCGATTTGCCAGGCCTCGTCACGGCGTTTGTTTCCGAAGATCAAATCCGGAACGTCATCAACCAACAGTTGGATAGTTTATTTTCGGCTTAGGCAATGCCGACCTTGCGATATTTCATTGGTAATGCACTACATTATCGCCCAAGTGGGGTCGAGATGTCCGTACCGGCTGGTGGTGTAAATTCGAACATTGACTCTGGTACCGGCCCACGGGTCTGATTCGAGTAGGTTGTCACGATCCGATCGCCGTTAGGTAACAGCATGTCGGTACGTTCGACCCGCAGCTGATCATCGATTCGCAGATCAAGTTTTTGAAACACTCGTTTCATCGACGCCGCACGCGGTAGCAGTCTCAACTCATATCTGTTATCGGTCTTTGCCGCAGCGATCTGGAAAGTGCTTTCGACGTCCTCGAGATTCAACGATGAATTGATCGCTGCCACTGTAGAATCCAGTGGCGATCCTTTGCCAAGTGGATAACGCTCGGCCGATTTAAAGTTGGGATAATAAATCCACAGCTGACGGCCGTCACTTACAGTCAGGCTCGGCGAGTTGCCTTTCACTTCGCGTCGAAACTTGTTAGGCGACTCAAACCAAACTTTTCCCGAGCTAAGGATCGGTTTCTTCATCAGGCGAATTACTCGTTCCTCCTGAAAATCGGCCTGTGTGATCCGGTTTTGGCGAATCCCGGCTAAAAGATTCTTGAGATCACCTTCTGAAACCGGTGCGCCATTCGCGATACATGTCAGTGCGATGAAAAGAAAGATCGACGAAAATACAGTGCGCATGCGCTGACCTTATATGGCCCAATCAGATTCTCAAAATCGCATTCGTGTAGCAGCCGGCGATTTCTAGCCGAGAACGGTCGAAGCTGGCGATCGTGCGTCTGCCAAAGTGACAACAGCGTTACTCTTGCGAAACAACGCCCCGACCAAATAATTGTCCATTTCACTGCATGAAAATCGTCATGTCATTAGTGAAAGGAGAATTGCAAACATGAAAACTACCAATTTGCTGCGCGTTCGCGCATCCCGTTTCTTCAGCGATCGATACGCTTACAGAGAACGGCCAGATTATTTGATCGAGCTCGTCGCCTTCGGAATAATCATAATCACTGTAACTCTGTCGCTGGCTAACGCGATGGCAACGTCATTGAAATGAACGTAATCAAGTCATCGCAGATTGAAAAAGCGAACTGCGTTTGTGGAAAAAATCGTACACCGGCATCCCTCTAAAGGCATAGAACTAAAGTCCCATATCGGAATCCGCTGTGAACTTTGTCAAACCTCAAAAGGTGCCTTTATGAAAAACAAAAAAAACTACGTTATTTCCTCAACCCCGACCCTTACGCAAAGCGGACTCCTCGCCGAATTGTTCCGATACCAGCGCCGCAAACTGATCGAATTGACCCAGCGTCGTACACTCCGCGCGCAGGGACGTGTCTTCTTTAGAAATACCCTTGGTTGGTTACTGGTCCGCGTCCATAACATCGCCGCTGGTCGACGATTCCGTCCTGGTTTCGGAGAAGAAACCATCCCCCGGCACTTGAACCTTCTACCGAGTCAATATCGCCCATGAACTACAACGCCCACAGTTACTCCGCACTTTTGCAAAAGATTCACAATGATCTGCGGATCCAACATCCTGAATGGATCCAGCCAAATGGAGAATGTCCCACCTGTGATTCGTACGAGGCGCGCCTGATGGAGTTACTGGATGCCTCGAGATCCATGGAATCCAACGATAATATTGCGCTTCCGCACCGCGAGCTTTCGCCGCGCCAATAGTGGTCTCATAAAGTAAAGGGCGCATCGTAGCCGCAGCACTCGGCTAGACCGGCTTTTGAAATCACCCTTGTAGCAGCTGGCGCCTACGGCATTTCTCAAGCTGTAGTCGCCACCGCGATTTTTTCATGGTTCACCGGTTCCTTTCGGGTCGGTGATTGTCTTCCCGACGGTCTGGGGATGGGCCTCCAGCAGAGCATCCCCAACGCTGGCGAGCTGCCGTTTATAGCAAAAGAAAGCAAAGAGGGCAGAAGCGAGCAGCGTCAACTTCCAGAGGACGAATTGAGATCGCCGCCAATGATCAAACATGGCCACCGTCGCCAGCGCGCTGACGAAAAAGAAACTGACCTCGCTAACACAGAGAAGGACGTGGCCCAATACAACTCGATGATGGAATCGGATTTGGGGCTGAAGCCGGCAAGCATACCAGTACGCCGATTGCATTACCACCAAGCCCAACATCGCGACGGCAAAGTCCTTGGGCGTACCCATCACGACCGCTCCGGCTGTCAGCTCCCGGTAATCAGGAAGCGCGTCCCAGAAAAACACCTGGGCTCCAGCAACCTGTGCGAATATCGCGCACCAGAAAAGAACTTTGGTTGCGGAGCCGCTCATCGTCGCCTTTTCGACAATTAAGAACAGTCGAACCCCGCGATCGCAAGCTGAAAGCGAGCTACGAACGGTGCGAGCTTGTCCTTCATTGCATTTGATGTCTCTTAACGGTTTTGACCGTCACATCTAATTCGCTGGTCCGATTCAGAGCGATTCCGTCATCGAATTCGGCGAGATTAGCGCCCGTTGGATTGCGAACTTTAGGCTTGCAATGATGGCCCAAACGGGGCACAACGCACGAATGGACAAGCACTCTCGCGCCTTCGGTCGACCCGGGAAGGGAAAACGAAGGCGCCTCCCTCCCATTGAAAGAAAGCGACCCTCTGAAAAGGAAGTTATTCCGGATGAGTTGGTTGACTTGGCAACAGATGCAATCCGAGACGGTCAGACCACGGTCGAGACGTTCATTGCCCCGTTTCATCCGGACCTGAGATTCAAAGCCTTCCGAGCTTATGCAGCCGCGATGTTGGCTTTCATGGCCAAATGGCGACGCTAAATTCAGCTCTGAATCCGCAAGGTTCATGACGGGATATATCTCCCATGCGGCGTAGCTTTGACGATCAGTTCTTGGATATCATTTCCTCATCGGCATCTGAGCGTTACACATTTTGATTGCCGGTAATAATCTCCGATGCGCTGCGATTCTTTTTCCGGAACTTCGCTCCGTCGTTTCCCGTAGAACCAGTTGAAATGGAAGCACCAGCCTGCTTCCAACAAACGAACGTTGCACTACTACGCGTCGCTAGAAACATTTTTAAAAGCCAAATGGCAAAGGATGCGGGGGCTTGAGAGATCGACGATTCGCACAGACATTTACGAAATTAGGCCACGAGCTGACAAGCATGGTGTCGATCTAGTCAGCGATGCCCTTCCCTACAGTCCCATGTGGTATCGTGGGTCAAAAGCAATCAGAGACGCAATCGACCACGCCAAGTTTTACAGCCAATCACGTGGTGCTGTGATTCGCGTCCTGGACTCAAAAGGCAATCTTGAACGCGAGATTTCGTTTAACCAAGCAGATCGGGAGCTCTGACGTGCGTCCTGACGCGCGACCAAGCTCCAGGAAGGGCCGGCCGA
>JBKPLD010000097.1:0-14051 GCA_046731415.1 Verrucomicrobiota bacterium | reverse complement strand
GAATCAGGACCGATTCGATCAAATTTCCATCGACTAAACGAAGAAGAAATTTTCGCGTCGTGTCGCGCGCACCAACCTCTCGGATCAGGTCGATCTTGCAAAGTGAAAACGTCTCCGAGAGTCGTTTGCGCAATGGTTGCGGCAAATTGGTCATTTTGTCGATCGTGTCGATCCGTTTTTTGTAAAGCCAGTCGGCGATCTGACCTGCGCGATATGGGGGTTCTCCGTGAAGCTGCTCCTGGACTTCGGCAAGAAGGAGGGATTTGATATCGGCTTTGCCGGCGTTCTTCACCACAAAATCTATCGGACACCCCGGCTTGCATCAAACACCTGCAGAGATACGTTCGCCGCGTGAAGAAACGCTTTGGGCTGCGCGCAGTTCTGTTTCTGCTGGTCGCATCGCTGCTCTCCGGCTGCGCAACATCGGGGGATTCAATAAGCGGCGATTCAGCCTCCCCGTCTGCTACCTCTGGCACACCCGTTCCAGGGGAAAAGTTATCTGATGAAGGAAAGTTTACTCCTGGTGGGCCCGGAGCCAGCGGAAGCGTTCATTGGTAATAACGCGCATCAGGCACATTGTGGGACGAACATCTTCGTAAGCGTCGGAACGATACCTCTCGGTATCGTCGTTAGGCTACGTTTCTGCTTGATCGCGCGGGCGCGCTGAGAACACTCAGCGACCATGACGCACAGGACGCGCTCGCCACTTGCTCTTGGTTGGGAAGCGGCGCGAGCCAACGCGCTGCCAGCGTTAATTATTCAGGCGCTGATGCTGATGTTACTCGTCAGTTTTTACACCAGTCACACAGCGTCCGCGATTCTTTGGCAACTGACCGACCTGAAGCGCACGCAGGGCATCGTCTTTGTTATCGTCGCATCCGTAGTAGCGGGGGCGCTCATTCCGGAGTTATTTCTGATTTTTTTCTTTCAACGGGGACGCCCCGATCGTCGGAACCTTCGTAATTTGCTCTTTACTGTACCGGTGTGGGGACTCGATGGAACGCTTGTCGATCTTTTGTATCGAAGCCAGGCAGCCTGGTTTGGAGATGTCGCAACACTGCCGGTGATCGCGGCGAAAATTTGCGTCGATCAATTCGGTTACAATCCTCTTTTTGCGGCACCGTTTGGAGTGCTGACCTACGAATGGAAAAACAGCGGTATCTCGCTGCAGCCTGTTCAGGATCTTTTCACGTGGAAACATTACCGCGACAAAATCATTCCGACATTGCTCGCCACGTGGGCAGTCTGGATTCCGTTGATGGCAATCATCTATTCGCTTCCGCTCGCGCTCCAGTTTCCACTATTCGGATTGGCGCTTACTTTTTGGGTGTTGCTCCTCACCTACATGACGAATCGGTTCGCTGGTAAAATTGAAGCCGATGCGCCGCTCGCGCTGGCAACTGCGAGCAAAGCTGAGTAATTTAGGGCAGGCGCCTCGCCTGCCGACGCACAGGCTGGCGAGCGGAGCGCTCGCCCTACAACCGATTTCCCTTCACGAAATAACGCAGCGCTTCGTGCACGCCCGCGCCGTGTTCTTGCTGCGCTACGTAACCGCCTGCGTTGCGCACTGCGGTTTGCACTTGGGAGATTGCGTTGGCCGGACAAGACGGCATCCCAGCAATTTTTCCATCTAACATGGAGATATCGTTGTGATGATCGCCGGCTGCGAAAATGTTGTCGCGCGAGACTCCAATTAAGCGTGCCAACTCTGCAAGTGCCGCGCCTTTGTGATAATCGGCGTGGCAAAAACGTAGGTAGATGCCGTTTCGTTGATAATCAAACTTTGGATGCCCAGCCCGTGTCTGTTCTATAAACCTCGCGATCTGTTCCATTTCGTCCTCGTTCTCCGCAGCGAGACCTTCAAGGCGATCGGAATCGTAAATAAGACGCGCCTTTGTCTCTTGAGTCACGAAGTCGACTACCTCAGCAAGGACTGGCTGAGCTGAAGAAAACAGCTCAGCGTGGTCGCGCGCGCACCGATCGTTCCAATCGCCGAACGGCTCCCATCTGTCCCCGTTTCCGCCGGGACGAAAGACATCGCGCTCGGTGGTTAGAATGAAATCCGGACGGATTGAGATTTCGAAATTGGCAAGCCCGGATTCAAGCAGATCGACCGAGCGCCCGGTGTTGATTGCCCACGTTGCACCTGCACTCTGCAGCTCGCGAATCAGGTCCATGCACTGCCGATCCAACGCGGGTTCGCCAGCGTGCGAGACGAGCGTTCCGTCAAAATCGATGCTGAGTAACTGGATTCGCAAAGACATCCACTTAACTTAGGAATTGATTTCCGGAGCGCAATTCACGGTGTTTTTAATAGTGAATTGGTGGGGCGCGACCGTCGTTCGACCCTGAGCTCACGGCCGAAGGGCCGGGCGCACCGGGCTTTGTGCGAGAGCATGAGTAAGAGTAAAATGGAGCAAAATGAAATCGGCTTACGAACTGGCAATGGAACGGCTCGAAAAAGCATCACCATCTGTTTCGCTCACTGAAGAACAGAAAAGAGAAATCGCAGAAGTCGATTCTGTTTATCGGGCCAAAATTGCCGAGAAAGAAGTCTTCTTGAAGGACCAAATTCGCAAAATGCAAATCGCCGGAAATCTCGAAGAAGTGCAGTCCCTCGAGAAACAGCTTGCTTCGGAAATGCGTCGCTTGCAGGAAGAGTGCGACGCTAAAAAAGAAAAGCTGCGAGCGGGGTTCGCAAAATAAAATTAGCTCGTCATCCCGAGCCGCGCGGCGAGGGAGCTCACCATCGAAGCGCGCGGTACTCGGCCAAAGTTTAGGTGATCCGATGACTCTGTGCGAGGTCCTTCGCTTCGCTCAGGATGACCGCGATAAGAAAGCGGACCGCTCGGCCTCTCCCACGTCCGCGTCGCTGCGCCCACCGGGTTTAGGCAAATCCGGATCCAGAAAGCCGAGCATGTGTGCGCGCTTGATGGTGCGAACGCCTTCCTGTTTTTGAAGATCTTCGATGCTTTGATGAAATTTTTCCATCTTCGTCCAATGCACCTTGGGCCGGAAATGGTGCTCGGCATGGTAGCCGTTATAGAAAAACAGCCAGTTGTAGATTTTTCCGTAGCTGCTTACACCCCAGGCGATCGGTTTATCGGGGTTTGCTCCATAATGCCGGTAGTAGCCGTTGAGATAACTGAAGCAGTGGCCCAGATACCAGAACGGCAGGAAATAAAAAATGATGTAGCGCCAGTTAAACAGAAACATCACAAAGAGCGTGATCGCGAACGCCGCGAGCTCGAGATTGCCCCAGAACAGGTCGCCGTTATTGCGTTTGCGCAGTTCTCTACGAATTGCTCCCACGTCGTCACGAAAGAAACTGAGGAACACGTACCTCCATGGATTTTCTGCTTCGCCGTCGTGGCCGTGACGATAAATCGATAGCCAATCAATCGTATCGCCGCGTTCGTCCTGGCGATCGGAATTCCCTTTGTGATGCTGCATGTGCACGGCGTCGTACATCGTCTGCGAGAAGCAGCAGGCGATGGATTGTGTCAGTCCAAAAACGCGATTCAGAATGTTAGAACGGAAGAACGGATTGTGAATGAAATTGTGGCCCACCCCGTTGACGTTTGCATTGACCATCAACGAGTAAATGAACCCCAGAACCAGCATCACCCACAACGGCGCATGCGGATACAGAAAAAATAATCCAACGAAATAAGCCAGATGAAACAGGCCAGCCAGCGCGGGAATAGCATCCCAGCGAGTATGCGCGAACAACCTCGAGTTTGTTGTCGGCCGTTCTATTCGAATAACCTCGGCATTCATTTGAGAAAAATTGGGGAGGAAACGGAACTTCGCTACAGAAAAGTTGATTGGCAAGTTTTGAAGATTGCCAAGGGTATTACCCAACGCCTAATTTAGCCGCTTCATGTTCGCGCTCCAACCGGAATTAAAAATTTTCAGCGGCTCTGCCAATCGCGACCTGGCCGAACGGATTTGCAAATACGTCGGGGTGCCGTTGGGCCAGGCGACCATCAGCTCGTTTCCCGACGGCGAGACTTACGTGAAGATCGAGGAAAACATCCGGGGTCACGACGTTTTCATCATTCAGCCGACCTGTCCGCCCACGAACCAGCATCTGATGGAGTTGCTCATCATGGTAGACGCGGCGCGACGGGCCAGCGCTGACCGGATCACGGCAGTAATCCCATTCTTTGGATACGCCCGCCAGGACCGGAAAGATCAACCACGGGTCCCGATTACTGCCAAGCTCGTCGCGAATTTGTTATACGCCTCGGGCGTGAACCGCGTTCTTACCATGGATCTCCACGCACAACAGGTGCAGGGCTTTTTCGACATCCCGGTGGATCACCTCTACTCGGCACCAGTGTTGATCAAGTATTTGCGACAACACCTCACGGGGAAAACGACAGTTGTTTCTCCAGATTTAGGCGGACTTAAAATGGCTTCGGCCTACGCGGAAGCACTGCATGCGAATCTCGCAATTGTGGCAAAGGAACGCCGAAGCGCCACGGAGACCGAAGCTTTGTATCTCATCGGTGAAGTGAAAGACCGGGATGTGCTGTTAGTCGATGATCTAACTGAGACTGCTGGCACGCTAAGCTCAGCCGCCAAACTCTTGAAGAATCGCGGGGCCCAAAAAATCTACGCCGGGGTCTCCCACGCTGTTCTGGTCGATATCGCAATCGAGCGTTTGCAAAAGTCTCAAATTGCGGAATTAGTAACTACCAACAGCACGCCGGTGCGCACCGTCAAAGGGTTTAAAACCACAGTGCTATGCGTTTCCGAGCTTCTCGGGGAAGGCATTAAGCGGATTCACAATGACGAATCGGTCTCGTCGCTGTTCAACATAGAAAACGAAGCAAATGGCAAAACAGGTTAAGTTAAAAGCAGAGCCGCGAAGTGACGTGGGTCGCTCGGGTGTACGCAAGCTACGCGCCCGCGGACTTATTCCAGCCGTTATTTACGGAGGAAAAGTTAAATCGCAATCCTTGCAGGTTGCCGCCAGGGACATCAACGCAATGATGAGCCACGCCTCAGGTGAAAACGTACTGGTTGAACTCGAAATCGCCGGTGAAAAACCGAATCGCGCGGCGCTCGTACAGGAAGTGCAGCATTCGCCTGTAGGTGGCGACATTGTTCATGTCGATTTTCATGCCATATCCATGGATGAAACAATCCAGGCTGAGGTTCCTCTGGAGCCGACCGGTACGCCTGTCGGCGTCAAGACTTTCGGCGGATTGCTTGAGCAAAGCCTGCGCGCACTCGCCATCGAATGTTTGCCTCGTGATTTGCCAGATCGAATCAGCGTGGACGTGTCGCAATTGAATATCGGCGATTCTATACACGTTCGGGACATCCAAATGCCTTCCGGCGTTACTGCAAAGGTGCCAGTAGATTTGACGGCATTTTCGGTTCTGGCCCCAGTGGTCGAAGAAGAACCGGTGGCCGTTGAGGCCGAAGCTGCTGCGGCAGCACCAGAAGTTATCACCGAGAAGAAGGAAGAGGGCGAAGCTGCCAGCGCGGCGCCTGCTGCAAAGGAAAAAGAGCAAAAGAAGTGACGTTGTCACCCCGAGCGGAGCGCAGCGAAGTCGAGGGATCCCGCTTTACGGACACTGGATAATTCAACGGGATTCTTCGACTTCGTTCCGCTGCGCTTCACTCTGCTCAGAATGACAAGCCAGGATGCAGGTACGCCGCACGTGGAAGAATCCACTCCCCAAATTCGATTGGTTGCGGGACTTGGAAATGCGGGCCCGGAATACGCGGCTACGCGACACAACATTGGCTTCATGGTAGTCGATCAGCTTGCCGCCAAGTCTGGATCGGCTTGGGCAAAATCGACAAAATGGAACGCAGTGTTAGCCAAATTCGGAGACGTACTTCTTGCAAAACCGATGAGCCATATGAATCGGAGTGGCTATCCGCTCCTGGCAATAGCGCAGTTTTACAAGATCGACCCTCCCGAACTCCTTGTGGTGGTGGATGACACCGCGTTGCCACTCGGGCGCCTGAGATTGCGAGCGATCGGCGGATCCGGCGGCCACAATGGTCTTGAATCCGTTATCATGCAATTTGGCACGGAAGAGATCCCTCGTCTCCGCATCGGAATCGGAGAGCCTCCACCTGCAGGATCAGTTGATTACGTATTGAGCCGTTTTTTCGAAGAGGAAAAACCGATTGTCCGATCCGCAATTGATCGAGCAACAGAAGCTGTGAAATGCGCGATTGACAATAATCTCGTTTCCGCGATGAACATTTTCAACAAAACCGAAGAACCATGAAACACCATTACGAAGCTTTGCTCGTCCTGAACACCCAAGGCCGCGAAGACACGGTCAAGGAAATCATCGATCGATTGGAATCCGAGTTTCAACAAGAAGGCGCCCAGATCGAACAAGTGCAAAAGATGGATAAACGGCCATTTTCCTATGCCGCGGGACCGCTCACCGGCGGATATTACGTCAACTTTGTCTTCAACGCCGAGCCGCAGTCAATTGCGAAACTGCGTTCGAAATTCAAGCTCGACCCGGAGATTTATCGCCAGAATTATCAGCGCCTCCAGGAAAAGAAGGAAAAGCCTGCGAAAAAGGTAGCAAAAACGAAATAACTTGGGTATAAGCCGGGAATGGCCAGTTTCAATAAAGTCATTCTCCTCGGAAATCTCACGCGCGACCCAGAAGTCCGCTATACTCCCAAGGGCAGTGCGGTGTGTGATCTCGGCATCGCCGTCAATCGCGTATACACAACTGAGGGAGGAGAAAGACGCGAAGAAGTTACTTTTGTCGATGTGGTGCTGTGGGCGCGCCTGGCGGAGATCGCTGGTGAATATTTAAGGAAAGGCAGGCCAGTTTTTATCGAGGGCCGGTTGCAAATGGATAGCTGGGATGACAAGCAGACCGGGCAAAAGCGGACCAAACTTCGCGTCGTGGGCGAAAGCATGCAGTTGCTGGGCAGTCGTCCAGGCGCCGCGGCGGGTGAGACCGCCGACGAAGATCGAAGCGCCGGCAGCAAGACGACTGCACCGCCGAAAGCCGCAGCGCAGGCCGGACCAGACGACGACGAAATCCCCTTCTGATTGCAGGGGAAGCCGTTGGCTCACCCAGGACGACAACGTCGTCTCCTATAGAAATTCATGAACGCGACGGAAGCGTGCATCGCGCTCAATATGCTGCCGACGGTAGGGCCGGTACGGCTGCGAAAATTAGTCGAGGTATTCAAGGAGCCGCAACAAATTCTGGCAGCGAAGCGCAACGACCTTCGAAAAGTCGAAGGAATCGGCAATGAAGTCGCCGATCAAATTAGTAACTGGGAATCGATTGTCGATCTTGGGGCGGAGCTTGACCGGATTCGCGAATTTGGCACCACAGTTATTATTCAGGAGTCACCGTCATACCCCAGATTACTGCGCGAGATTCATGCGCCGCCGATTGTTCTTTACGTTTGGGGCGAACTAAAAGAACGCGACCATCACGCAATCGGCATTATCGGCGCGCGGCGCACGACCCATTATGGCGTGGAATCCGCGAAAAAACTCGCATATCAACTCGCTTATGCAGGATTAACCGTAATCAGCGGCCTGGCGCGCGGCATCGACACTGCTGCGCATCACGGAGCGCTTGCGGCAAAAGGTCGCACGATCGCGGTGATCGGCTCAGGATTGGCGAAGCTTTACCCTCCGGAGAACGCTGCGCTTGCCGAAAGAATTCGAGCAGGAAATGGGGCGATCGTGTCCGAATTTTCCATGGAAATCGAACCAGACCGCCAAACTTTCCCGATGCGCAACCGGATCATTTCGGGTTGGAGTCACGGTATTCTCGTCGTGGAGGCAGGCTTGAATAGCGGCGCGCTCATCACGGCATCGCAGGCACTCGAACAAGGGCGGTCAGTTTATGCTGTGCCCGGTCATATCAACGCGCCGAGCGCAATGGGGTCCAATCGTCTCATCCAGCAAGGCGCCAAGCTTGTGATGGATGCCAGCGATATTTTGGGTGACCTGCAAATTCTTCTGCCTGAGGCGAAACCGTCCGCCGAAGCCGCGGCGCGCCCCTTGCCGCCGCTTTCCGAGGAAGAGCGCCGTATCTATGACGCCATTGAAGCTACGGAGACATCGATTGATCACATTACCGAGAAAACACGTCTGTCGAGTGCGACGGTTTCATCGACCTTGTTACAGCTGGAACTGAAACGTTTGGTCAAACAATTGCCGGGGAAATATTTTGTGAAGCTAGGGTGAGGGATCGCTCCACCACCGTCAAAGCATCGTCACTCTGAGCGAAGCGAAAAATCTGGAATTAGCTTCTTCCGGGCGGGAAACGATATCGAAGATGTTTCGCTTCGCTCAACATGACAAAATGAGCGCCATGGTCTAAAACCACTCCACTTGCAAAAGTCCCGTAACTGGGTTCGATTGCCAGCCCTCATGTCCAAGTCTCTCATAATTACAGAGAAGCCATCGGTTGCCGGCGACATCGCCAAGGCGCTCGGCGGCTTCAAGAAAGGCAAGGATTATTACGAGAACGAGAAATACCTCATCTCGTGGGCGGTTGGGCATCTGCTTGAACTCGCAGTGCCTGCTTCAATGAAAGAGCAGGACAAGTGGGACATGAAAAAACTGCCCATCATGCCTCCTGAATTTGACCTCGCGCCTGCGGAAAAAATGGGTGGTCGCGTCAATGTTCTTCGCAAGCTCATCAAAGCCAAGAATGTGTCGGACATTATCAATGCGTGTGACGCCGGTCGCGAAGGTGAATTGATCTTTCGTTACATCGCTCAATACGCCGCCACAAAGAAGCCAATCAAGCGACTCTGGCTGCAATCGATGACACCGGAGGCCATTCGCGAAGGCTTCGCGCGATTACGCAGCGATGTTGAAATGCAGCCGCTGGCCAGCGCAGCGCGAAGCCGAAACGAAGCAGACTGGCTCGTCGGTATCAACGCAACTCGCGCGTTTACGTTGCGCCTCAGCGGGGGCCGTGGAAGCACGGTCACTTCGCTTGGACGCGTGCAGACTCCGACGCTGACAATCATCGTCGACCGCGAAAAAAAGATTCAGGAGTTTAAACCGCGCGAGCTATATGAGGTCATCGGTAGATTTGCCGCGAAAGCGGGCGAATACACAGGTAGATGGTTTGATGAAGCATTCAAGAAAGAAGAGGCTGAAATTGAGCGAACACAGAGACTGCTCGACCGGCTCCAGTTAAATCTACCTGCTGCGGAGCAGCACCTTGAGCTTGCGAATGGTTCGCTTTGGGAGGAGCACCGGACCGCACCGCGTTTGTGGCACCGCGAAATCGCAGACGCAATTCAGCGCAAGTGCAGTGGCAAGGATGGAATTGTCGAACTGGAAGAGAAGAAGCCTTCGACGCAGGCCGCGCCGCAACTGTATGATCTGACGACCTTGCAGCGCGAAGCGAACAATCGCTTCGGTCTCTCGGCGAAACGCACACTGCAAATTGCGCAGGCTCTTTACGAGAAACACAAAGCCATCACTTATCCGCGCACGGACTCTCGCGCACTGCCGGAGGATTACTCTTCTACTGTAAGATCGACGTTGGACAAGATCGACGATCCATTCGCGCGCAAAGTACTCGATAACAATTGGGTCAAGCCCAACAAACGTATCTTCAACGACGCAAAAGTGGGCGATCATTTTGCGATTATTCCAACCGGCGCCGGCACGGGTTCGCTCGACGATCATGAACGCAAGATTTTCGATCTCGTGGCCAAACGCTTCGTGGCCGTATTCTTTCCGCCTGCTCAATATGAGAACACGACGCGGATAACACGCGTCGAAGGCGAGCCGTTCAAAACGGAAGGAAAAATTCTCGTCGCCTCTGGATGGTTGGAAGTTTATGGCCGCGAAGCCGCCGCTGAAAAACCGGAGGAAAACCTGCCGCCGGTGAACCAGGGCGAGCGCGTCACAACAATCGACATCGACATCAAGACCGATCAGACGAAACCACCTGCCCGCTACAGCGAAGCGACCATTCTCAGCGCGATGGAATCCGCTGGAAAGCTCGTTGAAGACGAGGAATTGCGCGACGCAATGAAAGAGAAGGGGCTCGGCACGCCGGCCACTCGGGCAGCAATCATCGAAACGTTGATTTCAGCGCACTACTTGACGCGACACGGAAAGGAACTGCAGCCAACGGCGAAGGCGATCCAGACGATCACTCTTTTAAAAAGTGCGGTCCCCGAGCTGACTAGCCCGGAGCTCACCGGTGAATGGGAATTTCGTTTGCGCGAAATCGAGCATCGCAAGCTTACGCGCGACGCGTTCATGCGCGACATTCGCCAGCTCACAGAAGGAATCGTCGGCAAAGCGAAGCATTTTCATCCCGATGAACATATGCCAGACAGCGAGCCGTTCGGCGCCTGTCCGAAGTGCGGTTCACCGATCATCGAGCGATTTAAGAGTTTCACCTGCACAAATGAGGAATGTGACTTCACGATTTGGAAAACCATTGCCGGCCGATTATTAAGCCGCGAAGAATTTGAAACTCTCGTCCGTGACAAACACGTTGGGCCTTTGAGTGGCTTTCGCAGCAGAAAAGGCACGCGTTTCCCCGCCGTGCTGAAGTTGAGCGACGATTTTAAGGCTGAATTCGATTTCGGACCCAATGGTCAGGAGAACGGCGCCACGCAGCCCGTAGATTTCTCAGGGAAGGAGCCGCTCGGCCAGTGTCCAAAATGCGGCGGGCGCGTATTCGAACTGGGAATGAGCTACCTGTGCGAAAATTCAGTTGGCCCGAACAAGACCTGCGACTTCCGCGCCGGCAAAGTCATCCTGCAACAACCATTAGACCATGAGCAGGTGAAAAAATTGCTCGGCAGCGGTAAGACCGATTTGCTTCCACGCTTCATTTCTCGCAAAGGCAGACCGTTCAAAGCGTTCCTAGTGCTGACCGAGAAGAAAGACGTCGGCTTCGAATTCGAAAAGCGTGAGCCAAAGGCAAAGCGAGAACGAAAATCAAAGGAACCGGCGGCGAAGATCGATTTCTCAGGGCAGGAACCGCTTGGAAAATGTCCAACGTGCGGCGGAAAGATTTTCGAAACTGAGAATAGCTACATCTGTGAGCGTTCGCAGGCTGACCGAAAGCCGTGCAAATTCAAGTTAAGCAAAACAATCCTCGGTAAGGACATTCCAAGAGAGCAGGCCCAGAAACTACTAGCGACGGGGAAAACTGATCTTCTCGAGGGTTTCATCTCGAAGAGAGGACGCCCGTTCTCTGCGTATTTGAAATTGGAGGAAGGAAAAGTCAGTTTCGAGTTCCCGGAGAAGACCGCTCCAGCCAAAGGATCCGATCCGGAGAACGTCTCCAGCGCGTCCTGAAGGAAGAAGTGCGCTAGGCCGGAAGTTAATCAGCCCCCGTGCCCTGCAGGTTCAATCTTTTGTTGCACATCATGCACCATTGCTACTGCGGCGATCAGCACGAACGCCGCGATCACCTGATGCGTGTGAAGCGTCGCGTGGAAAATTCCCCATGTGATGCACACTGCCGCGAGTGTTTGCATCATTTCAAAATAGCCGGCCGTTGAAGCTCGCGTGAGGTGCAACCCTTGAAAGTAAATCAAAAGCGGAATTCCGCCTGATATCGACGCCAAAAGGAACAGCAGGACGATTGCCTTAACCGGGTGGGCTTGCGCCGCCGTTGGCCAAAGGGCTGCGCCGTTTAGTTTACCGTAGCCCAGAAGAATCAACGTCATGCACGCCAGGCCGATGACGATGCGCATGCTGGAAGCAAGTCGAAGTGACATGCCGATCATCACTCCGCGGCCAGCGACCGTCGATAGTCCCCAGAAAAGCGCGCAGATCAGTGCATAGGCCGATCCAATATTCAGGCCGGCGCGTTCAAAGGAGACGCCGATCATTTCTGGGTGCGCGACAGAAACGAAGATACCGGCAACAACTGCAACGGCGGCGTAGAAGAAGAATCGATGGGCAAGCCGGTCGCCAAAAAGTAAGAACGCCCCAATGGTTGAGACGACGGGCTGGATATTTAGAACGACGTTCACCACGGTCGGGTTCCCGTACTTTAATGCTAGTGTGAAGAAGATTGTCCCAACTGCCGAGCCGGCGAAGCCTGAAAAAAGAAGATAACCCCACGTGCGGGAGTGGACTTTTGGCATCTCAGATAAACATGGGATTAAAATCGGCAGGAACATGATGAGAATGAGCACGTGTTCCCAGAAAACGATTACCTTGGCGTCGAACAGGGCGTTAAGTGGAATGCGCCACGCGCTCTCTGTTCCCCAGAGCGCAGCGCCGAAACCAACCAGCCATGGACCATAATGAGCGCTGCGTGTTGTACGTTTTTGCATTTCGAATGCGTGTATCGCCAGCGATGTGTCGCGTCAATGCGGGATGTCTAGACCGCGATCACAACTTGGAGCAAGAGCGCGAGAAAGATTCTGAGTAGGAGTGAAAGAAGCGTTGACACCACAACCAATGGTATGGTAATTGGAATTTCCATACTATGCGTTGCCCCAAGTGCGGGTCTCGTGATGACAAGGTCATCGATTCCCGTCAGTCGCGGGATAGCTCCAGTATCCGGCGTCGTCGCGAATGTCTGAAGTGCAAGTACAGGTTTACCACCTACGAAGAAATCGAGCGCTCCGATCTGCGCGTGGTGAAACGTGACAGAACTCATGAACCATTTGATCGGCGCAAACTGGCCACCAGCATCGCCAAGGCTTTCGAAAAACGTTCCACCAGTCTTATTACTCTGGAAGATACAGTGGACGAGATTGTCCACGAGCTTGAAACGAGCGGACGTGAAGTTCCTTCGTCCGTAATTGGCGCCAAAGTGCTCGAAAAACTGCGTGCGATTGATGAGGTGGCCTATTTGCGTTACGCCTCGGTGTACCAGCAATTCCAGGATGTAGATCAATTTGTGGATGCCATTCACACTCTTGGGCGTCGGGTAAAACCGAATGCGCTCCAGCGGGAATTATTTCCACCAGATACCGGGCAAAATCCCGCCGCCGCGTCACAAAAGATTCCAATTAGCAAGAATCATGGTCGCGTTTAAAGAAGAATTTCCATACCTCCGCACCGATTCGGGGCAGCTGTTCGAATTCGATCGCGATTGGCTGCATGCGGCAATCACGCGCGCAGCCGATGAAGCTGGTTATCCCAGCTGGTGGTTGACAGATCACGTGACCGAAAGCATCGCATTTTATCTGCATCTGCGAAACGACGAAAGCGTGGTCGCATTTAGTCAGTTGTCGCAGACTGTGCGATATGTCCTGAAGGCGATCGGTTATAAGGAGATCGTGCCATTTTTCGAGCCGGCGCCGCCGCCCATTTCCATCTCTTTGCTCGATATCGCTCATCACGCAGGCGCGGGTTACGAGCTCGCATTTTTTGATCTTTTGGAAAAGCGAATTAACAGCCTAATTGAAATTGGCGCCGATAATCTTCAGCTTTGCTCGCTGCAACCTTGCGTAAAGCATCTTCGGGGAGTGAAGACGTGGACGCGCGCGTGCGACGCACTGCGCGAGGAAATTGTCTGTTTTGTGCGCGAAAGACTAACCCTGGATCCCACAGTTGCGAGGCTCGATTGTTCGCTGCGTTAAAGGAAGGTCCATCCGACGCGCTGAAAAGCTTCGAAACGATCGCGTTTCGCGTTTGAATTACGGCCAGAATGCGCAGATTTAACCGAAATTCTCCTTCGTGACTAACCACTTTATGCCATGACCATCTTCGAAAAAATTATCACGCGACAAATTCCAGCGAATATTATCTGGGAAGATGACGACGCAGTCGCTTTTCACGACGTAAATCCGCAAGCGCCGGTGCACGTGCTGATCGTGCCTAAGAGAGTGGTGCCTCGCCTTTCCGCCGCGAAAGATGAAGATCGAGCGCTGCTTGGAAAGTTGCTGCTGGTTGCGCGAGATCTGGCGAAGAAACTGGAGTTATCGAATGGCTATCGCGTCGTCATTAATTGCGGGCCGGACGCCGGTGAAAGTGTTCCGCATTTGCATGTGCATCTTCTTGGCAAACGCGCGCTCGCCTGGCCGCCCGGGTAGCGCGATAAAGGACACCTCCTCGGATTCGGTCAGTGCAGAAT
>JBKPLD010000096.1:0-5727 GCA_046731415.1 Verrucomicrobiota bacterium | reverse complement strand
GGTAACAGGAGTGCAGACATTCATCGTCGGCCCGGATGGAGTTGTTTACGAAAAGGATCTCGGTCCCGATACGTTGAAGACTTTCCAAAGCATGGACAAGTACAACCCTGATAAGACCTGGAAAGTAACTGAGGACGATGTCGAAGATGACTCGGATCAGGGTTCGGAATCGCAAGGACAATAGAGTCTGACAATTTATTGTCGTCAGCGAGTAGCTGCCAGGCTGCATCATTTAAGGATGGGGCCGCCTACGTTGCGCTCGGCCAGCTGTGAGAGTATTGCTATTGTTCGTCTGCGTAATCGCTTGGCTGATTGCAGTTCCTTGTAGCGCATGGGCGTTTGGTGCGATCTACTTTGATTTTCCCGCCGCAAACTCGCTCGGGGCGATTCTGTTCGCCCTCATTTTACTTGGAGCGATTGTGCTTGTTCGTGGGCAACTGCTGAAGCTTGCGATCGTGTTTGGCGCATTCGCAGCCGTTGCCTCGTGGTGGTTGACTTTAAAGCCGAGCAATGATCGGGTCTGGCAACCCGATGTCGCACAGACAGCTTCGGCGCAGATCAATGGCGACGAGGTCACGCTTCACAACGTCCGAAATTGCGATTACCGCACTGACATTGATTTCACGCCACGGTGGGAAACGCGCACCGTGCGGCTTTCGCAAATCACGGGCATGGATGTCGCTATCAATTATTGGGGCTCGCAGTGGATCGCGCATCCCATCGTGAGCTTTCTCTTCGGAGACGCGCTACCGCTTTGCTTTTCTATCGAAACGCGTAAGACAATCGGACAAGATTACTCGGTGTGGCGTGGTCTTTATCGGCAATACACCCTGATTTACATCCTGGCAGACGAGCGCGATTCCATTCGCGTGCGCAGTAACTACCGCCATGAAGATGTTTACCTCTACCACACCTTGGCTTTTCCAGCCCAGGCGCGCGAAAGATTTGTGGAGTACATCAAAGCAATGAACGAGCTGCACGATCAACCGCGGTGGTACAATGAGGTGACCGCGAACTGCACGACCAGCATTCGTGCCCAACGCGCCGTCAACGAGAGAGCACCATGGGATTGGCGAATGCTCATCAATGGAAAGATGGATGAACTTCTTTACGAGCGTCATGCCTTGGCAACGGGCGGCCTGCCGTTCGCCGAGTTAAAAAAACGCAGCCTGATTAACAAGCGGGCCACCGCTGCGAACAACGATCCGGATTTCTCTCGTTTGATTCGCGATGGTCTACTCCAAGGGAACTAAACCTTTGTTGATCGACGGTACCATACGTTAATGCTTGGACGACGGCTTGGCGATTTCCTTTTGTTCGGTGTTACCCTGGCAGAGCTGGTTGTCCTTTTCTTACTGACACCTACCTTCACAGTCACTGATTGGGTCTATGTTCTGCAGCATTTACTCGTTCTTGGAATCGCGCTCACGCGACCTCCACCGAAGGTGCGGGATTACTCAGTTGCATCAAGCGTCGCTGTCGGAGTTGCTTATCTTTACCCCTATGCTCAGGTCATTTATTTACGCTGGTCTCCCGGATACGAGGCATGGCCGATGGCCGGTCTGGTTTTGGTGACTCTAGCAGCTGGGCTTAGTTTTGTAAGTCTCCTTTTTATAGGAAGATTCTTCGGGATCCGTCCGGCACTAAGAGGTTTGGTAACGAATGGACCTTACAGATTTGTACGTCACCCAATATATCTCTCGTACGTGCTTGGAGACATCGGCTACAACCTGCAGGAGGGGAATTATATCACGATTCTGTTGGTATTGGTTGGTTGGGTGTCCCTGGTCTACCGCATACGTGCCGAGGAGAGATTACTGTCTCAACATGCTAAATGGCCTGTCTACGTCCATCTAGTGCGCTATCGCGTTTTCCCCGGTCTTTGGTGAACAGGTCACGCACGCGCCTGTGCTTTACTGTGCGGCGCACAGAATAATTAGATTAATTTGGCGCAATGAAAGGGTTGACCAGCGGACTCCGGACTGAAATGATCGGAAACCAGATTGCAACTGCGGAGAGAACGAAATAGCCCATCATGCGTGATCAATTCCTGAACCGAATTTACTCCCTTGCTGGAGGTGAAGGATTATCATCAAATGATATTTGAGGAGTGAACGACCTAAGGCATTGGGAGTAACGACTACATGAATATCACTCTAATCGCCGCCATATTATTCATCTGCCTTGTTGGCGCTGCGCTACTGGGAAGGCTTGTGCATCGTTACCTTCCTGAAGACCATCTGAGTGATAGCTCCAAGGACGCCGTGAAACTGGCGATGGGTCTCGTGGCTACCATGACAGCTCTGGTTCTCGGGTTGTTGGTAAGCTCAGCGAAAGAGGCCTACGATACGAAGCGAAGCGAAGTGATCCAAATGGCTGCCAAGGTCGCCTTCCTTGACCGTGTATTGCGTCTTTATGGACCAGAGGCTGACGAAGCCCGGGCCGACCTACGTACGGTTATTGCCGAGGCGGTTCGACGCATTTGGGCGACCGACCAAACCCGGCTGGCCCAACTCGCTCCGAACCAACAAGCGGGCGACGCGCTCTATCTCACAATCCAGCGGCTTTCGCCGCACGACGACGCACAACGCACGCTTAAGACGCAAGTCGTGACGCTTTTGGTGGATCTCGGTGAGCTTCGTTCGCTACTGGTAGCCCAGTCGATACCGTCAATTTCGAAGCCGATGCTGATAATCCTTCTTTCATGGCTTGTGGTGATTTTCTTCGGTTTTAGTCTAATCGCGCCTCCCAATGTCACTACCATGCTCGCTCTGATGGCCTCCGCATTCTCCGTTGCCGGCGCGATTTTCTTGATTCTCGAGTTGGACCATCCTTTCGGAGGTCTGATACACATCCCAAGCCAGCCCCTAACTAACCTGGCAAATCATTTGGCGAAGTGAGACATCTTAAACTCAGCGCAGCTTGGCTGGCTTCCTTTACCTTGATTGACAACAGCTGGCGCTTCTAACTTTGGATGCGCACTGTAATCCCACAGCGTCTGAGTTCCGACTCCATTGGAATTCAATCGCTTTGTTCGCGCTGGTTGCGCTTATCCTAGTTGCGCCACGCGTTTTGCTGGCGGCAGAAGACTCTCCAGATTCGGGACCTGAAGCCACGGAGCAACTGAAACAACTAAACGATCAGACAATCATTGGGTCCCGCATATTCCTGGATACAGAATGGGATCATTTGAAGGACGGTGCGGAAAAGGCTACTTGGACCTTGGGGGCTTTATGGGGTTGGCATATTAGTCACTACCAAGATTGGGCTGTTCGATTGAAGCTACCCTTCGCTTATGACCGAAGCGATCAGGCATCCAGTGAGTCTAACACGGCTGGTCTTGGCGACGTCGAGTTCGGCACGGGTACCGCTTTTCGCCTGGGCGACACATGGCGAACGGCCGGCGGTATCGAGTTGCATGCGGATACAGCCTCAGATCCCGCGCTGGCTGAGAAAGTCTGGCGATTAAAGCCAGGTTGGGGAATTGCCCACGATTTTACAGACTGGTTCAGCCTGACCTTTAATGTCGAATACAATCACTCAATTGCCGAGCGGCATAACATCGCGCCTCATCGATATCTTGAGATGTCTCTGCCCGGCACGATTATCCTTCCGAACGATTGGTCGATTCTGGCGAAGTACAAAACAAAAATCGATTTCGAAAATGGCGACCGGTGGATTCACACAGTAAGTGCGGGCATTGCGAAACGTCTCCCAAATGTTCCGCTCGTCCTGAGTGTTACTCTCGAAAAGCCACTTAACGGCGGCGCTAAGAAGTTTCAGGCAAACTTCACGATGACCTACTTCTTCGAGAAATGAGATAACTCAGACAATTCCTCATTTTTAATTTCGCACGGCCGTGGCAAAGCGTTCCGGCTCGGTGCGCTCCATATCCCGAGCGCTAACCTTGGCAGGACCAAGCTCGAACTCGACCTTTTCGATCGTGCCTCTGAAATACTTTGGTAGCACCTTGGCGTACTCGAATTTTGGGACGACTGGCAAACCATTATCGGTGCCGATATCCATGCCGGCGTAGGAGGCGAACCGGAACGGCACGCTATGCTCCAGTTTTGCCTCGGCTTCCTGTTTGCCGTTGATGAATAGTCGGCTTGTGCCACCGGTGCCGAACTCGCCTGGCTTGTCGGCGGTGAATTCATAACGAACATTCACTTTGCCCTTCGGCAACTCGTCGCGTGAGCTAATGGTATCCAATTTCAGACCGAGCAAGCTGTAGGTGTGCTTTAGGTGGCCGTTCTCGACATAGAGGGAAAAGCCGCCTAGAAAGCTGCCCTCGGCAACAATCACGCCCGCGATGCCCGGACGTATTCCCAAGCCCGATCGGCCTGGATTATCGAGGTCTGCGCTGATGCTATAGGAACGATTGTAAATCGGCGGAATCATCCCGGAGGAGATGTTTTCTGTTCCGTTGAAGTAGGTGAACTTCGTCTGGTCCGGTAAACCTTTTGGAAAGCCCCAAACCGTTGCCATCTCTCCCAGTAGTGGCAGCACCTGGTATTTTTCGGCTTCGGTCCAGAACAGCGCTGTTAATTCGCGCACCTTATCCGGGTACTTGTCGGCAACATCGTCAGCCTGCGAGAAGTCCTCGTCGAGATTGTACAATTCACATTTGTCCTTATCGGGATCCCACTTACCGGGCGCAAATTGCGCGAGCGTTTCGGGATCGATCTTCCACGGAATTCGGTCTAGCCGCCAGCATGCCAGCCAGCCGTCCTTGTACATTGCCCGGTTTCCTAAAATCTCGAAGTACTGTTGGGTGTGTCGTGAGGCCGCACTCGCATCATCAAACGTCAAGAGAAAACTTACGCCTTGCATTGGCATCTGCGCGACGCCGTTAACTTCTTTTGGCTCTGGCAAGCCAGCGGCTTCCAGAATCGTCGGCGCAATGTCAGTACAATGAGTGAACTGACTTCGCACACCGCCTTTATCCTTGATGCGTTTGGGCCAGGTAATAACCATCGGGTTACGAATCCCACCGAGGTGTGAGGCTACCTGCTTGCCCCATTTAAATGGCGTGTTACCCGCCCACGCCCACGCGGCCGCGTAATGCGGAGCCATGTCAGTACCGCCCCATTTATCCAAGCCGCCGTAAGCTTTGATCGCTTTTAACTGCTGGTCGGTTGTGAGAGGAACGCCGTTGAGAGTAGTCATCTCGTTGAATGTCCCGCTCTCCGTTCCTTCCATGCTCGCGCCGTTGTCCCCGAAGATGTAAATAATTAGCGTATTGTCGGCGAGGCCCATGTCTTCAATCGCTTGCACAACGCGCCCGACTCCGTGGTCTGCGTTTTCTTGATAACCGGCATACACCTCCATCTGATGCGCATATAGTTTCTTCACTTCCGGTGTTACGTTGTCCCAACCCGGGAACGCTGGATCACGGGGAGTGAGCTTGGCGTTGGCCGGAATCACCCCAAGCTGTTTCTGCCGCGCAAAGGTCTCTTCGCGCAATTTGTCCCAGCCCTGGTCAAACTTGCCTTTGTATTTGTCGCTCCACTCCTTCGGAACCTGGTGTGGCGCGTGAGTGGCCCCAGTGGAGAAGTAAAGAAAGAAAGGTTTGTCCGGCGTCTGCCCTTTCTGATCGCAAATCCAGGTAATGGAGTGTTCTACCATCGCGTCGTTGAGATAGAAATTCTTCTCCGTCGGCACACCGATGATGCTGTTGTTCTCTGCGATGACGGGATCAAATTGCCCGCTTTCTCCTCCCAGGAA
>JBKPLD010000095.1:0-33793 GCA_046731415.1 Verrucomicrobiota bacterium | reverse complement strand
CAGCGCGCCCTTGGCGATCTTGAAGAGCGCGATCAGCTTGAGATAACGAACGCGGCGCGCGCCTTCCAAGATGGCAGGGTCGTGCGCCGGATTTTTCATTCGTAAACCGGTCGCCGAAATTACTTCACTTCGCAATGATCGGTCTTTCTCGGCAACAAATTTCAAGCTTGTTGCCATCCGGGTCCTCGAAGAAAAACGCGTAATATCCAGCGCTGTACTCTCTACAGATCTCCGGACCTTCGAGCGCTTTGCCGCCCGCCTTTCGCACGGACCTCGCAAGCCGATCCACTTCTTTCCGCGTATCTGCCCAGAAAGCGATTCGCGTACGGTTTGGCTTATGATTCTTGTCTTGCACGAGACCAAAGAATTCTGAGGGCTTGTCGCCACCGGCTGAATAAAACATATGATATTTTTTGCCCGGCCGTTCCTCAACAAATCCAAGCTGCGGCAAAAATTTAGCGTAAAACTTTCCTGCCACCTTCATGTCTTTCACACGCAAGTCGATATGATCAAAGCAACGCGTCTTCATTTTGGGATTCTCATTTGGTTCGTGCAGCAATTCAATCGCTGGTGATGGAAGATCTCTTCGCAAACGATCTGGAGGCGCTGCGTGTGCGTTCCTTGGATCGACATCTCCGCGAAGTCACCAGCGTGCAAGGACCCGAAGTCGAAATCGGCGGACGTCGGTTGATCAATTTTTCCTCAAACAATTACCTCGGTCTGGCGAACGATCCTCGATTACGCGAGGCCGCGATTGATGCAACCGACCAATTTGGTGTCGGCGCCGGGGCGTCACGGCTGATAAGTGGAACGCAATCCCCGCATCTACGCTTGGAACGCGCGCTGGCGGAATGGAAAGGCACCGAAGCCGCCCTTTGTTTCGGCAGTGGATACGCCGCAGCGCTCGGAACGATTCCGGCTTTGGTCGGAAAAGGCGATGTCATTTTAGTCGATAAACTTTGCCATGCCTCGCTGATCGACGGCGCAAAATTGAGCGGTGCGGTCCTCCGCGTCTTTCCGCACAATCACCTCGCGAAACTGGAGAGCCATCTTGAATGGGCTCGACGCGAGCATGCCGGCAAGCGCGTTCTTATTATAACCGAGTCTGTTTTTTCGATGGACGGCGACCGCGTGCCGTTACGCGAATTGAACGAATTAAAAAAACGGTTCGATGCATTGCTCATGCTCGATGAAGCGCACGCAGTCGGCGTGATTGGTCCGAATGGTCGCGGCCTCGCTGCGGCACAAAACCTAGATCATGACATCGACGTTCAAATGGGAACATTGAGCAAGGCGCTTGGAGTGTGCGGCGGCTATATCTGTGGCTCGCGCTCGCTTGTCGAATGGCTTATCAATCGTGCCCGTTCCTTCATTTATTCGACTGCCCCGCCGCCTGGGGTTGCCGCGGCCGCGCTCGCCGCAGTTGATTTCCTCTCCTCGCGAGAAGGCGAGGAGCGCAGGCTCTTGCTTTGGGACAGAATCACACTGATGCGGGAAGTGCTGCCACGCGCCGGACTAAACGAAGAACATGCTGCTCCCAGCAGCGCAATTTTTCCTCGGATCGTCGGCGACCAGAAAGCGGCACTCGACCTTGCAGCTGCACTGCAAACGGAAGGATTTCTCGTTCCAGCAATCCGCTACCCCACCGTTGCAAAAGGCTCTGCGCGCTTGCGCATAACCGTAACTGCCGCGCACGAACCAGCCCAAATCCGAGAGTTGTGTGAGGCAATCGAGCGACACTCGGTGTAGGCACCGGCCGTGGTTAGTTATCGATGGTCGAGATATCTGGATTAGACGGCCTGCAAGGCCTCGTTTGAAGCGAAACTTAAGCGTTCAGAAACCGCGCCAAGATCGGTTTCAGCTTTTCAACGGTAGGAGCCGGCCAGAGCTTGCGGTCGGTGACCAGCGCCGTATCCAATGCGAAATGTTCCGACCAATTTGGTTCGGTTGGAATTTGTGGGATCACCTGCAGGATCAACTTCCTCGCCGTTTCCGCATTTGCTATTAAGTGGCCGAGAACCGTCCGCGCCGAGACCGGTTCTTCTTCGACCTTCCAGCAATCGTAATCGGTGATCATTGCCATTGTCGCGAATGCGATCTCTGCTTCACGTGCGAGTTTTGCCTCCGGTAGATTGGTCATCGCGATCACGTCGAAACCGTTGCGATGATTGAATTCCGACTCTGCGCGGGTGGAAAAAGCAGGGCCATCCATGTTCACATAGGTGCCACCGTTATGCACCGTAACGCCGAGAGATCTCGCTGAGTCGGCCAGCAGATTGCGCAGCTTGGTGCTGATCGGCTCCGCAAAGGCGATGTGCGCAGCGATGCCTTCTCCAAAAAACGTATGCGTATCGCGACGGCTCGTGCGGTCGTAGAATTGCGACGGCAGCAACACGTCACGTGGCGCGTACTTTTCCTGCAAGCTACCCACTGCTGCCACTGAGATGATCCAACGGACGTTCAGTGAGCGCAGGGCATAGATGTTAGCCCGGTGATTGATTTCGTGCGGCAAAATCCTATGGCCTCGACCGTGCCGCGGCAGGAAATAGACCTGGCGTCCGCTAATCTTTCCGCTCACAAGGATATCCGACGGTGATCCGAATGGTGTATCGACAGTGTGTTCGGCGGTATCACGCAATTCTTCCATCTGATAGAGACCGCTGCCGCCGATGATTCCAATTGCGGGAGCCTCATTTTTCTTAGCCGGCATGCGGAGATTTAATCCGAAAAATCTTCGTGATGAAAAGCGTATATTCTCTGTGTGGCTAAGGCCGGCTACCAGTGTATTATTTTCGCCCGTTCCAATGCCGAAATTTTTCATCAAAACCTACGGTTGCCAGATGAACGAGCGCGACTCGGAACAGGTCGCGCACTCGCTCATCGCTCGGGGGTACGAGCGTGTCGCTCACGAAAGAGAAGCTGACGTCGTGCTGTTGAATACGTGCAGCGTGCGCGACATGGCCGACCAAAAGGCGCTGGGAAAAATGGGAATGCTGGGGCGAATGGCAAAAGAGAGGCCTCATGTAGTATTCGGTTTCCTTGGATGCATGGCCCAGGCACGCGGGCAGACGTTACTGGAGAATCTGCCTCACGTTGATCTGGTCGTCGGGACGCAAAAATTCCATCGCGTCGCTGATTACGTAGGAGAATTGGTGGCAAAGAAAAATGGTGGGGCGCGATCGCCGAGCGCGCCGCAACGCGCTATCGACGATCTGCGTCTTTCGATCGTCGATATCGCTGAGGAAGCGGGCTCGCAATTCGCGATTCGCGATCAACAGCTGGCGCCAAGGCAGGCCACGGCATTCGTTTCCATCATGCAGGGATGCAACATGCATTGCACCTTTTGCATTGTCCCGCAGACGCGCGGCGCGGAGCGCAGCCGTTCCATCGACGATATCATGAGCGAGATACGCGACCTGGTTGCGAATGGAGTGAAGGAAATCACTTTGCTTGGGCAAATCGTGAATCTCTATGGGCGCCATGAGTTTTCGAAACGCGATGGCAAAAGTCCATTTGTGCAGTTGCTGGAAGCAGCGAACGAAATTGATGGCTTGGAACGGCTCCGGTTCACCTCGCCCCACCCCATTGGCTTTCGCGATGATCTGATCGACGCGATTTCGCGTCTGTCGAAACTGGCAGAGCATATCCATCTACCGCTGCAATCCGGTTCCAACCGAATTCTCAAAGCAATGCACCGAGCGTACAGGGCGGAAAAATATGTCGAGCTCGTGCGCCGCATCCGACGCGCACGTGAAGGTATTGCCATTACCACGGATATTATCGTGGGATTTCCCGGCGAAACTGACGACGATTACAAGCGAACGCGCGATTTGGTCGAAGAACTGCAGTTTGATAATGCGTTCGTTTTTCGTTATTCGCCACGCCGCGATACGCCGGCCGCGGAAATGTGCGATCAAATCGACGAGCGCATCAAGGCAGAGCGCAATCAGGATTTGCTTGAAGTTGTCAACGAATCGTCGCGTCGATCTGGCGAACGCCTGGTAGGACACACGGTTCAAGTTCTTTGCGAAGGTCCGAGCAAGACCAATCCATCGCGCTTGATGGGCCGAACACGCACGAACAAGATTGTCGTGTTTCCGCCTTCGCCAAGGCTACGGCGGACAGGCTCCGGCCGCGACGAGATGATCGGGGAACTTGTCGATATACAGATCGAGCGCGCCAACGGATTCAGCTTGTATGGGGTGCCGCGCTGAAAGCCCGCGCACTTTTTAGGTTGCATCCGCCGAACGGCGAGTTGAAAATTCGCCCGCCGTACGGCGGGAGGAACCTGCCGTGGCGCACTTTCGTGATTTACCATCTCTCTTTACAAGCTGCTGGAATCATCGCAGGCGCATTTCTCGTTTTGATCAGTCTGCCTGGCTTGCTAAAACCGAGCCTCACCGGCGTCGCACAAAAGTTTCCGCGATCTCACCTCGCCGGAGTATTCCTGCTTACCATTTGTCTTGTCTGGACGTTCTGGTTACTCGCCACCATCCAGATGGGCGAATTCTCCTCATTCCGACGTCCTCTGCTTATTGCCTTGCCGATCGGCTATGGGCTCGTGCTGCGTTTCGTCGGAGAATTCCTGGCAGTACGCGCTCTTGGAATTCTTTGTTTGCTCGCCGCGGAGCCATTACTCGATGCGGCCTTCCTTCGCTACGAGACAAGCCGTTTGTTCGTAACAGCGTTCGCTTATTTGCTGATTCTGGCCGGTCTGTTTTGGGTGGCTATTCCTTATTTGCTTCGCGATCAAATTAATTGGAGCACCCGAAGTGTCTTTCGCTGGCGCTGTTTGCACATTATCCCGCTAATTTACGGCTGCATAATCCTCGCGTTCGCGTTTACCCAGTACTAAACCCGTAGTCGCCGTCTGCGGCCGCCGGCGGTTCAGTTTCAGCGCTCATCGAGGGCCGCTACAGTAAATCTGATGGACCGCATTCTCGTGATCCGCGGTGGCGCAATTGGTGATTTCATTCTTACCCTGCCGGCGCTCAAGGCGCTCCGTGAGGCCTATCCGAATGCGTACATCGAGATCCTTGGTTACAAGCACATAGCGGCGCTCGCGGAAAACCGGTTCTACGCGCAGACAGTTCGGTCAATCGAATACGGGCCGCTGTCCAGTTTCTTCGCAAGAAATTCAAATCTGTCCCCAGAATTGGCAGGCTATTTCCCTAGTTTCGATTTGATCGTCAGCTATCTGCATGATCCGGATCGAGTGTTTGAAAACAACCTGTGCCGGTGCGGAGTTGAAAATCTGCTACGCGGTCCTGCCAAAATTCTCGAAAAGGGCGGCCATGCCGCGAGGCAGCTAGCGCAACCGATTGAAGAGTTGGGCATCAAAGTTGTGGATCTTACCGAAAAAATTTTTCTCTCGGCGGACGATCGCCAATTCGCTCAAGAATTCGTGCCGAGGTCACGACCGATTGTCGCGATTCATCCAGGAAGCGGGAGTAAGGAAAAGAACTGGCCGCTGGAATATTGGATCGAGCTAGTCTCAAACGAAGGTGCTTTATCAATCGGAAAGGAACACCCCGGCCATATGGGAAAGCAGCCCTCTGTTGTCGTTGTGTCGGGCGAGGCAGACGAAGCGCAAACGGCGCAATTGGAGCGGGTCTGGAAAGATCGCGATTTTCGGTTTGCGAAGAATTTGCCGCTACACCATCTGGCCGCCGTACTCGAACAGACTGTCTTTGTAGGGCACGACAGCGGAATTTCGCACCTTGCCGCTGCGGCAGGCGCAACCTGCATCCTGCTGTTTGGTCCAACCAACCCCACGGTTTGGGCGCCGAGGAACGAGAACGTTCGCGTGGTTCGAGCGCCAAGCGGCAGACTCAACGATCTGGATGTTGCGCGAGTTCGAGAAGCAGTAACGACAGCCTTCCGCACAGCTTTAAGGCGATAATGACAACCTCTGGTCATTAGTAGGATGCCTTCCCAGCCAGTGGGATCGCTTCGCTACGGCATTTAGCTGTTGATCCTTAGTCTTCGTAGCCGTGTGGAAATTTCTGATGCCATTTCCATGCGCTCTCGATAATCGTATCAACTGACTGGAACTGAGGTTCCCAGCCCAGTTCGCTTTTGATTTTCTCCGAAGAAGCGATGAGCCGGGGTGGATCCCCGGGCCGGCGCGGCTTTTCGATTGTGGCAATCTTTCGTCCGGTGACTTCAGCGCAGGCAGCAACCACTTCGCGAACGCTGGAGCCGCCTCCCGTACCGAGGTTATAAAATGCACTGTTAGGCGCGTCGAGCGCCAGAATGTGTGCCTGTGCAAGGTCAACGATATGGATGTAGTCGCGAACACATGTTCCATCGGGCGTTTCGTAATCAGTCCCGTAAATTTCGACATTCGGTTTTTGGCCTAGCGCGACCTTGAGCACATTAGGAATTAAATGCGTCTCCTGCCGATGATCTTCACCGAAGTTTTTCGTTGCGCCGGCCGCGTTGAAGTAACGCAATGACACAAACTTTAATCCGTGGATGCGATCGTACCACTGCAGGATTTTTTCGAAAGCCAGTTTTGATTCACCGTATGGATTGACGGGACGCGCCGGCGTCGTTTCCTCGATTGGTACTCCCTCAGGCAGTCCAAAAATCGCGCAAGTCGAAGAAAAAACGATCCGTTGAATCCGCGTGGCGATCATGGCATCGAGCAGATTCAATCCGTTGCAAATGTTATTGCGAAAATACTTCGATGGATCGCGCATTGATTCCCCAACCAGCGCATTTGCGGCAAAATGCATCACAGCATTGGGGCGCGCGCTGGACAAGGCAGCCTGGATTTGCCCGCGGTCGGCCAGTTCGCCTTGAAAAAAGTCGGCGCGCGAATCGACTGCGCGCCGGTGGCCTTCAGTCAGATTATCGAAGATTGAAACATCGTGACCCTCATCCAGCAACAGTTCGGCGCAAACGCTACCGATGTAACCGGCGCCGCCAACAACGAAAATTTTCATGCGCCGGGAAAATGCGGGGCGATTGGCCTTAAATCAAAGCGAATGGTAGGGAATGGCTCCCTGCGCCATCCGGCGCGCCCGGCCCTTCGGCCACGAGCTCAGGGTCGAGTGACGGTCGCGCCCTACCAGGTTCTCCCATCGCGTCGATCAGAGCGAACTGTGAGCGGGAGAGGTTTGGGCGACGGTTGTCTTTCCCTTTTTTTTCTCAAGAGCAGTCACCATCTGCTGCACGCGACGATGTTTGCAGCGCGGTGCGAGCACTTTTAAGCTTTGTTCCTCGGACCCCCATTGCACGATATCAATGTCCACGTGGCGAACGCCCCAGCGTTTCATTTCGAGCCGGGTCGATTTGTACAAATCGATGGTATCAGTCCCGACGAGTGCCCATCCATAATCGTCGATAACAAATTCTTCGTTGGTCGAAGCGATGCGAAATCGTGTACCGAGTGGATAACGCGACCAATCAGAGGCAGCGCTCATCACGTGCTGGCCGGAAAGATAAGTGCCGATCGCGTTATGATGTCCGCTTCCCTCACTATGCGTATAAGCAGTAGTCCGCACGTTTGGTATGTGACGTGCGCTGCTAAGACTCGGTTTTGATTGCGTGGCACAGCCAACAATTAAAAAAGCGCCAGCTGCTGCCACCGCAAGGTTAAGGCACTTCGGCATTGGCAGTTTCCCTACCAGCCAGAGGCGCGAAGGGCAAGCGATAATTTACAAAAATTCCCTAGGGCGACCGGGTTGCGTCATCGGGCCGCAGCCTGCGACAGGTCACTCGTGCAATGAGGGCAACGCATCGCCTTGATTGGAATCGTCATCGCGCAGGCAGGGCAATCCTTCGAGACTGGAGCGGCAGACGGCGAAGGCCTTTTCAATCTATTCACCGCTTTGACCACGAGAAAAATGCAGAACGCAACGATGATGAAATTGATTAGCAGTGTAATGAAATTTCCGTAATTCCATGTCACTGCTCCTGCCTTCGCGGCATCGGCCGGCGTATTAAAGCTGCCGCCGCCCGGTGCATCCTTTAGGATGAGGAATTTATTCGAGAAATCGAGACCGCCGGTAATCAGCCCAATCGGCGGCATAAGAAGGTCTTTGACAAGTGAGTTAACGATTCCCCCAAAGGCTGCACCAATAATCACACCCACGGCGAGATCGACGGCATTTCCTTTAACCGCGAACTCTTTAAACTCTTTCCACATCCCCTTTCATCCAATTACTCTACGACAACGTTTACAAGCTTTTTCGGCACGACAATCACGTTGCGCACAGCCTTTTGACCGACGCGCTCCTTAATTTTCGGGTTCGACAGCGCCGCGGCTTTCATCTCTTCGTCGGTTGCAAGAATCGAGATCTTCATTCGATCACGGACCTTTCCATTAATCTGAAGGACGATTTCCGCTTCGTCTTCGACGAGCAAACGTTCGTCAAATCGGGGCCAGGATTGCCTGGTGATATCAGCACGTGCATCGCTAAAACTCGCGTTCAAGTTTGCCCATAATTCGGAGGCAACATGCGGCGCGAATGGACTGAGCAGAATCAAAAAGGCCCGCGTTGACGACAGCGGAATCGTTTCGGCGCCGGTGAACGCGTTCACGAAAATCATCATCTGCGAAATGGCCGTATTAAACGAGAATGACTCAATGTCCTCGGTAACTTTCTTGATTGTTGCATGCGTTATTTTCTGCTGTGCCTTGTTCGGGTCGATTTCTTTGATTTTCCCCGATAATACCCAGTCGCCACGCTGGTTTTCACTCATGAACAGACGCCAGACACGCGCAAGAAAACGCGACACGCCTTCCACGCCGCGCATACTCCACGGTTTCATTTGCTCGAGGGGTCCCATAAACATCTCGTAACAACGAAAGGCGTCAGCGCCGTATTGATCGATCACGTCGTCCGGGTTCACTATGTTCCCGCGCGATTTGGACATTTTCTGATTATCTTCACCGAGGATGATTCCCTGGTTGACCAGCCGCTGGAATGGTTCCGGTTTTGAGACGTACCCGAGATCGAACAAAACCTTTTGCCAGAACCGTGCATAAAGCAGGTGCAGAACCGCATGCTCGGTGCCGCCCACGTACAAATCGACGCTACCCGGCTTCTCGCCGCCCATCCAGTAGCGCTCGGCCTGTTCGCCTACGAAACGCTGATGGTTGTTTGGATCGCAGAATCGCAGGTAGTACCAACACGAGCCGGCCCATTGAGGCATGACATTCGTTTCGCGCGTCGCTTTGTCGGAATAACGAACCCAATCTTTCGCCTTTGACAGCGGTGGCTCGCCTGTTCCGGTGGGCTTGTAATCTTCGAGTGGCGGCGGCACGACCGGCAGTTCGCTTTCGTCTAACGAACGGTGCTTGCCATCTTCCCAGACGATCGGAAACGGCTCACCCCAGTAACGCTGCCGGGAAAAAAGCCAGTCCCGCAATTTGTAGTTGATGGCGCGTTTGCCCTGGCCGCGTTCCTCCAGCCAGCTCGTGATTTTTTTCTTTGCTTCCGCGCTCGTTAGGCCGTTGATGACTGGAGAATTGATGGCAATTCCCTCGCCGGTGAATCCAAGTGCTAATTCATCTCCTGTTGGCTGAACAACCACCACAATTGGAAGATCGAACTTTTTAGCGAATGCCAAATCCCGCTCGTCGTGAGCAGGCACACCACCAATCGCGCCGGTTCCGTAACCGATCAGCACATAATCTGCGATCCAGATTGGAATTTTTTCGTCGGTTGCCGGATTAATCGCAAACGCTCCGGTGAACACGCCGGTTTTGTCTTTCGAAAGGTCTGCGCGTTCGAGATCGCTCTTGCGCGCGGTCCGTTCTCGATACTCGCGCACCGCCGGCCATTGGTCCTCGGTGACAATTAGATCGACAAGCGAATGTTCTGGCGCGAGCACCAGAAACGTTCCGCCGTAAAGGGTATCAGGACGCGTCGTAAAAACGCGGATTTTCCGGTCGCTTTTGTCGATGCTGAACTCAATCTCTGCGCCTTCGCTTTTGCCGATCCAGTTTCTCTGAAGCAACTTGATTCCCTCGGGCCAGTCGAGTTTATCGAGCTCATTCAACAATCGCTCTGCATACGCGGTGATACCCAACATCCATTGGCGCATCGGCCGTCGCACGACTGGAAATCCGCCAATCTCGCTCTTTCCGTCGACGACCTCCTCGTTGGCCAAAACCGTGCCGAGCTCCGGGCACCAGTTCACCGGCACATCAGCCACATACGCGAGACGAACTTCGTCCGGATTCTTGCCGTGATAAGTCGAAATGGGCTCCGCTTTATTTGTGGCTGGATTGAACCAGGAATTATAAATCTGGAAAAAAATCCACTGCGTCCATTTGTAATAGCGTGGATCGGTCGTGTTGATCTCACGTTGCCAGTCATAGGAAAAACCAATTCGTTTCAGCTGCGCTTTGAATTTCGCCACGTTTTCGCGGGTAGTGATCGCCGGATGCTGGCCGCTTTTGATTGCGTACTGCTCCGCAGGGAGACCGAATGCGTCCCAGCCCATCGGGTGCAAGACATTGAATCCGCGCATGCGTTTGTAACGCGCGACGATATCTGTGGCAGTGTAACCTTCGGGATGGCCGACATGCAAGCCTGCACCGCTCGGATACGGAAACATGTCGAGGACGTAAAATTTGGACCGCGAGGGATCGAAAGCTTTCTCACCAGGGTTCGGCGCGTGAAAAAGCTGCTGCTCTTCCCAAATGGCCTGCCATTTTGGTTCGAACTTGTCGAATGGGTACGGTTTGCGACGCTCGTCCATGGTTTAACCACGAATTGACACGAACGAATATGAATTCACAAAAGATCTCTTCACGCTCATAACTTTCCATTGTTCGTCATCAATGTGGATTAGTCGTTAACCCTGAATCCTGTCAAACGGGCATGCAATTGATTGTGGCAACACGCAACGCGCATAAAACACGGGAGATTTCAAAAATTCTCGGATCAGCTTTGACAGTGGAGGATCTCACCGTTCATCCTGAGATCTCTGAAATAAAAGAAAGTGGATCGTCCTTCGAAGAAAATGCGAAGTTCAAAGCGATAGCGGTATCAAAAGAATTGCCCGGCTTGGTAATCGCGGACGATTCAGGCCTGGAGGTCGAAGGGTTAGGAGGCGCCCCCGGAATCTATTCGGCACGCTACGCAGGCGTGAATGCAAGGGACAAAGAAAAAATCGCCAAGTTACTGGCGGAACTTGCGAAAGTTGGTGTCAAGAGCAATCGCCGCAGCGCACGATTTTGTTGTGTCGTGGCAGTTGCGCGTGACGGCCAGGTCCTCGCGACGTTCGAAGGAATTGTACAAGGGAAAATCGCCGCACAATCGCGCGGCTTACACGGATTCGGCTACGATCCGATCTTTATTCCAAATGGATTCGAAGAAACCTTTGCTGAACTACCCGAAGAACTAAAAAACAAAATCAGTCACCGTGCCGAGGCGATTCGCAAATTGCAGGCCAAACTGCCGATGCTCCGCCAGGAAGCCTAGGGTTTCGGGGCCGGCGGAGGCGGGGGCGGTGGCGCTCCGGGCTGCGCACCGGGCGCGCTCGGCGCGCCTGCGGCCCGGATTTGGTACCCGACCTTCGTAATTCCGGCCGAGCGAATTTTGTCGAGCACCGCAATCACGTCACCGTGCATCGCCATCAGGCTGGCGCTGAGGGAGACTTTGATCTCCGGATTTGACTGGTGAAGTTGATAAAGGCGGGGAAGAACCTGGTCATCCGTCACATACTGGTTGTCAAAATAAACGGCGTTTCCCTCCTGAATTTTGATCGAGACATAATCCTTTACTGTGGTTGGAGGAGGAGCAATTGCTGCCGGCAGATTGACTCGAATCCCTTTCATGTGGGTCTGGCTCAAACTCACCATCATGAAGCTGGCCAGCAGAAAGAACATGATGTCAATCAAAGGAATAATTTCAATGCGCGCTCTTTTGTGCGGAACCGGCGAAGATACTCTCATGGTTTATCAGTAAGGGGTTCGTAGCTAATACTGCGCGCCCGTCATTGTGAATGTGATAGGAATTTTGACCTTCGAAACTGATCCCGGCTTAAATCGCCACTGCCGGAAAGCGCTTGTCGCTGCGTTATCCAGTATGGGATTGCCGATGCTTTGTGCCATTGAAGCGCTGCTTACGCTGCCACTTGGACCAACCTCAACGACGCATACTCCACTGCCTGTAATATGTCGCGAACGGGCCTCATATGGATACTGAGGACGCGGCGCATAAGTGGCCAGGGCTTTGGCCGAAGAAATCGACATCGTCCCGGGATGTCCAGCTGCTTGGGGCGCCTTAATGGGTGCGAATTTTTGCGTCTGCGGTTTCTTTGGCGGAGGGGTTGTCTCTTCCACGTACTCCGGCTTGATTTCAGGCGGTGGTGGAGGTTCCGGAAGGGGGATGTCTTCCGGCGGCGGCGTAGGTTCTTCACTTGCCTGCAGTGTTGCCTCCACAACCGCCGTCGGTATATCGGGAGGCACTTCGACCGGCGCCTCGCGTTTTTGAGCGAGGGCAACCGCAGTAAGGTGAATCGCTAATGCCGCACCAAGAGCGCTCCAGAAATACCACGCCTGTGGCGGCCGATAAAGCAGTGGTCCTCGTATTTCCTTGGCCATAACCAGATCACGTGCCGACGCCCGGCACTCCCTTTAACGCTTCGCTCTTGATTTCAAAGGAAATTTTATAAAATCCAGCCGAACGAAGCATATCGAGCAAATGAACAATATTTCCATGGACGGTATCGCGATCGCCGCGCACGAAAACTTTCGCTTCCGGATCTGATTGGTGCACTTGATTCAGCTTCGACTGCAGATCAGCTTCGGTCATTTCATTTTTGTCGAAGAAATAATGACCGTCCTTATCGACCGAGACACTGATGTAATCCCGTTTTGATTGCGTCTCACCCGAGCTGCCCGTGGGCAGATTGACCTTGATACCTTTCATGTGCACCTGGCTCAGGCTTACCATCATAAAACTGGCAAGCAGAAAGAACATAATGTCGATCAACGGAATGATCTCGATCCGCGCTTTCTTGTGAGGAACAGGCGAGCTGACGTGCATGAGAAATTCCTAAATTGAGGAACGTGTCGCTGACGAAGGTGTGCCGCTCTCGATATGGACGCTTTCGCGTTCCTTATGTTGTGCTTCGAGCATCACTTCCAGATTTGTAGCTGCGGTTTGCAATTCGAACTCTAAGTTAGACACACGCGAAGTGAAAAAGTTAAACGGAATCAACGCAAAGATCGCGATGCCGAGACCGCACGCCGTGGCGATTAGCGCTTCGGCGATACCGCCCGTGACGGCTTGCACCGCAAGTTCCTCGTTGCCGAGAAAGCTAAACGATCTGATCAGACCGGTAATCGTTCCCAACAGACCAAGCAACGGCGCCAGCGTAACAAGCGTGTCCATCACCACCAGAAATCGCCCCGCCCGCTTGATCTCGATGCCGGCGGCAACCTGTAATGCTCCCTGCAACGAAGCGTGTTGGTGATTGAGCCCGTTCCACATCATCCTCAGGACCGGATCGCGCGACCCACGGGAAAGTCTTGAAGCCTCCGCGGTGTCTCCATGTTCGATTGCGGTAAAGACTTTCTCAATGCGCTTCGGATCGCGTCGAAACCATCGCCCACCCCACCAAAAGCATCGTTCGATAACAACCGTCAGCGCAATGATCGACACGATCAGAATCGGCCACATGACCGGGCCGCCTTGATGGAACTTGCTAATTAACCAGTTGCTGCCGAGAAGACCTGTTGGCTGCGCTTCGGCACTGGGCGAAGCGGCGGGAGACGGACTGGTAGCAGTGGCCGCACCAGGGCTGGTGACGGCGCCTGGCGCTGGGCTTAGCGTGACAGGAACTGACGCGCCTGGCATCGCCGGCTGTTGTCCCGGCGCCACAGGCTGCCCTGGCTGCACGTTCGTAGCCGGCGCCTGCATCGGCGCGGCCGGATTAGTAACGGGATTTGTCGGCGCTTGCGCTGCAGGACTCATTCCTGAAGCTGCGGGTGGATTTTGCGCAGGAGGCGGAGATTGCGCGACCAATGTTAGTGCAAGGACCAGCGAACCGAGACAGGCGATGAATGGTGTTTTCATAGTTTTATTAAATCAGGAATTTAATGGAACGATTGCGGTACAGGAGTGCCTTTATCGCAAAATCATCACTGGCGAGTCCAGTAAAACTTTTCACTTTTTTGTTCCCCGAGGATGTACCCTTTAGTTCGTAATATCGCTATAATCAGGATGTAAGGCAAGCCCCGTAGAGTTGTCGTCACCAAAATTCCGTTATTTCTTGCACGTGGAAGAATCTGGTGAAGCAATCGCAACGCTATTGCGCAAACACGGCCAATTATCGATGGCTGTTTCCAATTGATCACCGGCATGAATTGGACCAACACCAGCGGGCGTTCCAGTTAAAACGACATCGCCCGGCAAGAGTGTGAGCGACTGACTCGCGAAGGAAATAATTTGTGCAACCGAGTGGATCATTCGGCTTGTGCACGTGCTTTGACGCACCTGTCCATTCTGTCGTAACTCGAGTGAAACGTCGCTTACATCGACGTCAGCAAAAACAAACGGCCCAATCGGTGTGTAGGTATCGAATGACTTGCAGCGGCCAAATTGCTTCTCGATTTTTTGTAAGTCCCGATCGCTGATATCGAGACCGATGGTGTAGCCGAAGACAAAATCGAGCGCCCGTTCTGCGAGGACATTTTTCGCGGTTTTGCCAATGATAACTGCCAACTCCGCTTCGAAATCGGTTTGATGCTCGGGAAATGCTATCTCGATCGTGCCGTTGTGCTGCAGGAGCGAGCCCGGAGACTTAAACCAGATCAACGGGGTACCCAGCGGTGTTCGTTTCATCTCCGCAATGTGGTCGGAGTAATTGAGACCAACTGCGATCAATTTTGAGGGCGCCACAGGAAGATCGACAGAGACATTCGTTAGGCGGACAGTCTCGCCCGTCGGCTCGATGTCGATCCAAAAGGGATTCTTTAGGACGTGAACATCATCGCCACTAATCTCGCCGTAGAAAAATCTATTACCGGCTCGAAAGCCACCGAATGTTCTCATTGCACGTCATCCCGAACGAAGTGAGGGACCTCACAATCGAAGCTCAAAATACACAAGCTGGCAGTGTGATCTATCAGCTTGTGCGGGATTGCTCCTCCGCTTGGAATGACGTGGCGAACTACTTCGGAACAATCCCGACAAAATCGCGCACGGGTTTCTGTTCCGGAATTGAAAACGCGCTGCCGTTTTCCCGGGCAAACCAAAACCCGGTGGACGATCCGCCATCGAGATTTAGAGCGCGTTCGATTCTCAAATCCTCGGCGAACGATGTTGTCGCAAGGATCTTCGATAATTCTGCGAGCGAAACGTTCGAGCAAACACCGACCAATGCGCGACTGCTGTTCGCAGTCGCCGCAAAAGTCCGTCGCGCCGGACGCGAATTGTTCAAACCACCAATGGGCTGGTTTCGATCGACAAGAAACGGGCCGCATTGGATCGCTGCGTTTGCCCCGGCGCGCCGCGAAAATTCACGAGAGCGTACGATTTGCACTCCGCGCGTCGAAGCGAGAAGCACGCCCGTAATTAGCCGCGCGCGCTGTAGCGAAGCGATTATTTGGCCGTTCGCGATTCGCAAGCCGATCGGAGCAAACTTTTCATCGAAATAGCCGCCGTTGACTCCAGCCAGGCAATTTTCGTTTCTCATCATTTCGGCGAGACCGTCTGAGCCGCCGTCATTTTGAACAACGCGCCACGTACAGGACTTGGTAGAAAACAGTGCAAGATCCATCGTGGCGCGTTCGGTGCGAGCAGTGTTTTCCAAAACCACATGTTTGTGCACCATTCCGGCCCCCCCCGACTCCGACGCGCTGGAGATAATCGTCCAGTCAGCATGCGCGGTCGCGGCAGCGACGAGAAAGACGAGGGCAAATCTAAGACGCATGAGCGGTATGACGTGTGTCAAATGCCGTGGGCAGAGTTGCGACTTCTGTGCGGAGCTAGGTCTTACTAGCGTATTTCTGCATCAGGGCCTGAAATCGAGCATCGTTGCGCAACGGATCCCAAACTGGATTTACCTTCAGGCTTTGCGCCGTTACAGCACTGGGTCTGCCTAACAATTCTTCCAGGATTTCGATCGCGCGATCGTTGTCTCCTAGGATTGCGTGAACTTGGGCCACGCCTTCCGTAATTTCCGGGCCTCCAAATGCGTCTTTGCTTTCGGGACGCAGCTCGGTCGCGCGCTGCGCCTCGGCCAGCGCGCCGTCTTTGTCGCCGAGGCACGCGAGCACTTTGGCCAACTGAATGTGGGCATCCTCGGCGTCGGGACTCCGTCTTATCGAGTCCTCGGCAGCGCTTTTCGCTTTTTCAAAGGCCGCTCGCGCTCCCTGCTCGTCGTGCAGCTCTTTCCGCGCAAAGCCGATATAATAATACTTTGCGCACAAACCTCCCGGAAACGCGGCGACTTGCTCGTCGGGGAGGCTCTCAGCTTGGGCCAATGCTTCCTGGTACTTGCGTTCCAAGAGAAATACCTCAATCCGCCCGCTGTTAATCTTCAGCTTCAGCTCCTCGTTCAGTGGAATCGATTTCACCGCCGCAAACGCCTTTTCAGCAACCTCGAAGTCGCCCTTTTCGAGAATGGCCAATTTCGATTTCACCTCCAAAGGACCTGCTGCGGTGGGATCCAATGCCAGTGCCCGATCGATGGTTTTGTTAGCCGAGTCAAAATCGCGAAGCATCTGGTAGTTATGGGCTAGATTCTGCAGCGCCCAGATGTCCTTGGGACTCAGGCTGACTGCCTTTTCGAGATTGGCGGTTGACTCGGCCCATTTTCCCTGACGGCGTTGAATGGCGCCGAGCGCAAGGTAAACCTCTGATTCGTTAGGCAGCCCGCTTCGCGCGATCTCGAATTCTTTCAGCGCCGCCCCGTAATCATTGTCACCATAGTAATAAGAAAATCCCCGGGCCAGGTGCGCTTCGGGCAGATCGGGCTGCAATTGCAGAGCTCGCTGGGCCAGAGTCCGGGCTTTCTCGCGGCGTTGCGGCGTCCGCTCAAATGTGTGCAGAATCCAGCTTTCCAATTGCGAGTAGCGCGCAATGGCAAGGGCGAAGTTCGGATCCAAGTCGATCGCACGCTGGTAAAGCTCCTCGCTCTGCTTCAATTTTTCAAAATCCTCAACAGCGGCGGCAAGATTGTGCGCCTGCACGAAAGCCAGGTAGGCCTCGCCGTTTTCCGTAGGCTTGCGTGTCATTTGCGATTTTTCGTCAGGCGACAGCTTGGCCTTAAGCGCTTCAGCGATGTCTTGCGCCAGATCGCTTTGGATCGCAAAAACGTCGGTTACGTCCCGATCGTAATCGTTAGCCCAAAGATGTTCGTCGGTATTCGCATCAATCAATTGCACGTTCACTCGCACCTTGTTTCCGGAACGGCGTACGCTGCCTTCGAGAATATTGGAAACGCCAAGGGTCTTCCCAATCTCACGGACGCTTGTCGGCTTTCCCCTGTACTGCATCACTGACGTGCGCGAGATCACTTTCAGATCGCCAATCTTCGACAGGTTGGTGAGCACATCGTCCTGAACGCCGTCGGCAAAATAGGCGTTTTCCTTATCGTCGCTCAAATTTTCGAATGGCAGCACGGCGATCGACTTGTCGACTTTGTGCGCAGCGACCCGAGGCAGCAGGAAAAACCCGGCGGCGGCCGAGATGATTACGCCGGTCGCGACAAGCATGATCATATTTCGGCGACGATGCGATCCGGGCACCGATGAGGTTGGTGTCGCGCGAACGCCCTGCGCGGTGATGTCGTACGCCCAGGCAAGCATCAGCGCGATCGGAAAGCCGAGGAGTAACAGGGCGATCACCAAACGCAGCCCCCAGTTGGGCAGTTCCCACGCCGGAAACGCGGCGGACGCCAGCTGTATAACGCCTCCCGCAGCGATGATGTAAGCCGCCGCTACACGGTAAACCTTGCGTCGTTTTACTTCCTCGAAGAAGCCGCCGTTCATAACAGGAGATTTGGATCGAGCGCCACTATATTCAACAGCGGAGAAATAGACACGAAAATGAACAGTGCCGTTCAGTTCCAATGATGGCCGTTACGGACAGCGAATAGCCAAAACCGCTCTAGGCTTGCGCTTCGTGTCTGTCGATTAAAGCCTGAAAGCGGGTGTCGCTTCGCAAGGGTTCCCAGATCGGATCAAGCTTCAGAAACGGGACTGTGATTCCATTTGGCGTACTTAACGAGCGATCGAGAAGCTCAAGCGCCTCATCGCTTTCGCCTGTCCACGTGTAGATTTGAGCGAGCGCCACGGTCATCTTTGGACCGTCAAGAGCATCTTGCGATTCGGGCAGGAGTTCGACGGCACGTTTGCCTTCGGCAATGGCCAACTCCTTTTCACCAAGCCCAGCGAGAATGAAGCCAAGGGTTACATGCCGGGAGGCGTCATCCGGACCTTCGCGCACAGCTTTTTCGGCGATGGGTCGAGCCCGTTCAAAGGCAGAGAGCGCCTTTTCTTTGTCGTTCAAAAAGGTATAAATCGTGCCCTCGAAGAGTTCTCGTGGCTTATCAAAGTGAGAAGCATCTTCTGGCAATTGCTTAACAACAGCCAGAGCGTCCGAGAATTTTCGTTGCCACACCAAAAGCTGCATGCGTGCGAATTTGACGAGACCGTCTGGATCGGCGCCAGTCGACATTTCGGCCAACTCTTTCTCCACCACGTTAAGATCTCCCTTCCAATCAACCGCAAGTTTGGCCTTCTCTGCGCGCGGACCAAGCGACTTGGGCGAAGCTTCAATAGCCCGATCGAAAATCTTGTCTGCGGTTTCAAAATTTCTGGTGGCGTAATAATTGTCAGCAAGATTTTGCAGCACCCAGGAATCCTTTGGACTCAAGGAAGCGGCCTTCTCCAGATTCGCCGTGGACTCCTTCCATTTGCCCTGGCGACGTTCAATAGCGCCAATGGCCATATAAACTTCAGGGGAGTTTGGTAAACTCAGCTTCGCAATGGCGAATTCGTTGAGTGCTCTCTGATAATCACGCTCGCAATAGTAATGATAAAAACCCATTGCGAGATGGGCCTCAGGCAGATTCGGCTGCAAACGGAGCGCTTCCTCTGCTGCAGCTCGTGCTTTTTCCTTTCGCGCAGGCGTTGGGTCGAAGTCCTTATAACTCCAATTATGGACCCATGCCAGGGCAGCAAATGCCCCAGCAAAGTTTGGATCGAGTTTCGTTGCCTTCTCGAAGAGTTGCTCGGCCTTTTCTGTGTTGCTGCGGAATTTATCGGGGCGGTAAAAAATCTCGTGGCCCTGCATGAACGCCAGATAAGCTTCGCTGTTTTCCGTCGGTCTGCGCTCGATTTGCGCCTTTTCCATTGGCGAGAGCTTTGCTTGCAACTCGCGCACGATTTGTTGGGCCAAATCCGTTTGAATGGCAAACACATCGGTCAGATCGCGATCATAATCTTCCGCCCACATGTGTTCGTCGGTGTCGGCGTTAATCAATTGCACGTTGACTCGGACTCGATTGCCGACGCGACGGACGCTGCCTTCCAGAATCGCACCCACTCCCAGGGCTTTCCCAATTTCACGAACGTTGGACCTCTTCCCTCGATACGGCATGACCGAGGTGCGCGAGATCACTTTCAGATCGCCGACCTTCGATAAATTGGTGAGCACGTCGTCCTGAACCCCATCCGCAAAATATGCGTTCTCTTTTTCGTCGCTCAGATTTTCAAACGGCAACACTGCGATTGACTTGTCGCACTTGTGAGCCGAGACGCGCGGCAAAAGAAAGAACCCGGCGGCAGCCGAAATGATTACGCCGGTCAATACTAGCATCACTATGTTTCGGCGACGATGCGATCTGGGCACCGCTGGCGCTGGTGTTGCGCGAACACCCTGCGCGGTGATGTCGTACGCCCAGGCAAGTATCAGGGCGATTGGAAAACCCATCAGCAACAGCACGATCACCAAACGCAGCATCCAATTTGGCAATTCCCATGCCGGAAACGCGGCCGAGGCCAGTTGTATGACTCCGCCAGCGACGATGATGTAAGCTGCCGCCACGCGGTACACCTTACGCCGTTTCACTTCCTCGAAGAAGCCGGTCATGGCTACAGCTTTGTCGGTAGAGACCATAAACCAACGGCATTAAACGGCACTATATTGACACGCGAACTGTCCCTGGCGTTCACTTTATCCCCGTAGCCAGGACCGTTTGAAAGTGAGGGCTCTGCTTTTCGCGCGATACGACGCTCACTTCAATTTGCCGGAAGCCGCTTTTTTCGAGGAACTGGTGCAACTGCACTTCGCTGAACCCAAGCCAATGGTCAGCATACAACTCGCGGGCGCGTTCGAATCGATGGCTCAACAGATCAAGAATCGCCAGCCGGCCCCCCCGTTTTAGAATCCCATGGGCCGCACTCACCGCGCGCTGGGGATGAATGGCATGATGCAATGCCTGGCTTAAAATCGCCAAATCGACACCATTTTTGGCAATCGGCGGATCTTCAATGTCACCGAGTCGGTATTCCAGGTTCTTGATTCCGTGCTTTTTCGCCAGCTGCCCTCCGAACTCAACCATCTTCGGCGAATTATCGATGGCGATCACTTTGCGCGCCTTCTTGGCCAATAACTGAGACAGCGTCCCCTCGCCTGCGCCGAGGTCCGCGACTGTTAAGGGTGGAAGCAAGGTAATGAGCGTATGCGCCAGCGCTTCCCACGAGCGCCCCGGCACATAACTGCGGCCAAACTTACCGGCGAGTTCGTCGAAGTATTTGCGCGCCTTATCCTGACGCTTGTGCAGAACAAGCTTCAGACTGGTCCGATCGCGTGATGTTTCCGGTAGTTCTCGAGCAAGCAGGCGCGTGATTTCTTCAACGCGCTCTCGCTGCGAATTCCGCCCATGATGATTCGCGCCGTAATATATGTTTTTACCTACCCGGCGATCGGCAACGACACCGGCCCGCTTCAATTGAGCGAGATGACTGGAAATGCGCGATTGGCCCATTCCCAGAATCTGCTGCAACTCTGCCACCGAAAGTTCTTCCTGCTCCAAAAGAAGCAACAGACGCAGGCGGGTTGGGTCGGCCAGCAGTCGCAATAAATTAATGGTTGACGCCATGGGAGTAGCCAACGATATATCCACGCATCATGATTGGTCAATATGTCTTGCGACAACGTGAGATTGTTAAAAATGTCGAATTGTTACAACGTCGAGCGTTGAACGCAGTGACTGACTGATCCGATTTAACGATTTAACTTTTAACGATCACCAATCTTAGCCGTGTCACGCCGCTACGTTTTTTCTTCCGAATCAGTCGGTGAAGGCCACCCCGATAAAGTCTGCGACACGATTTCCGACGCCGTTCTCGATGCCTGTATCCGGCAGGATCGCCATAGTCGTGTCGCTTGCGAGACCTACGCTAAGAGCAACATCGTGATCGTCGGCGGTGAAATCACGATTCCGAATCTTCCCGAACAGAAACCACTCGCGACGGTTTTGCCGATCAACCAAATTGTCCGCGAGACCGTTCGCGAGATCGGCTACGTAAACGAGGATGATGTTTTTCATGCGGACAAGATCGACATCCAGAACATCATTACCAAACAATCCCCCGATATCGCGCAAGGTGTTGACGCGTGCTCGGCGGATGGAAAGGAAACAGCCGAACAAGGCGCGGGCGATCAGGGCCTGATGTTTGGCTACGCTTGCGACGAAACGCCAGAACTTATGCCGGCGCCGATCATGTTCGCGCATCGGCTCGGACGCGAGCTGACCCGGATCCGGAAGAGCGGAAAAGTCGGCTGGCTGCGGCCGGACGCAAAATCACAGGTCTCTGTGATCTATGAAGGCGGTAAAGTGATCGGTATCTCATGCGTCGTCGTTTCGACGCAGCACTCTCGCGACGTGAAACATTCCGAAATCCGCAGCTTCGTCATCGAAGAAGTAATCAAGAAAGTTTTGCCGGAAGAAATGCTGAGTGATGACACGCAATTTCTCGTCAATCCGACGGGCAACTTTGTCGTCGGCGGTCCGCAGGGCGACACTGGGCTGACCGGTCGCAAAATTATCGTCGACAGTTATGGAGGAATGGGGCGCCACGGCGGAGGAGCGTTTTCCGGAAAAGATCCGAGCAAAGTCGACCGAAGCGCGGCTTACATGGGGCGCTGGGTTGCGAAGAACGTCGTCGCGTCCGGCCTGGCGAAAAAATGCGAGGTGCAATTCGCCTACGCGATCGGTCATCCCAAGCCTCTCAGCGTTCATGTCGATACATTCGACACGAGCACGGTTGACGAGGCCTCAATCGAGCGCGCCGTTCTCGGGACATTTAGCTTCAAACCTGCGGACATCATCGAGCAGCTCGATCTGCTGCGACCGATCTATTCAAAAACAACGAACTATGGCCATTTCGGCAAACTCGACGATCCGGATATCACCTGGGAAAAAACCGACAAGGCCGCAGAGCTAAAAAAAGCAGCGAAATAATTTATGAGCACTGTAACGAAAGAATCAAAGACAAAGCAGGATCACAAAGTCGCCGATATTTCATTAGCGGATTTTGGAAGAAAAGAAATTTCCATCGCGGAAAAGGAAATGCCAGGTCTGATGGCGATCCGCGAAAAGTACGCGCCGCAGAAGCCGCTGTCCGGTGTGCGCATCACCGGGTCGCTACACATGACGATCCAGACCGCTGTGCTGATTGAAACGCTCACCGATCTTGGCGCCAGCGTGCGCTGGGCTAGCTGCAATATTTTTTCGACCCAGGATCATGCTGCGGCGGCGATGGCCAAGCGCGGCATTGCAGTGTTCGCGTGGAAAGGCGAATCGCTGGAAGATTACTGGCAATGCACTTATCAGGCGATTTCACATCCGGAGGGTAAAGGTCCTCAATTGGTAGTCGACGATGGCGGTGACGCCACTTTGCTCATTCACAAAGGCTACGAGCTCGAAGAAGGCAGCGATTGGGCAAAGACGGAATCGGCAAACAGGGAAGAACAGGTCATCAAGGATCTCCTGCTCGAGATTCATCGTGAGAATCCCTATCGCTGGCATGAGATCGTAAAGGATTGGCGGGGCGTTTCCGAAGAGACTACAACAGGCGTGCACCGGCTCTACAAAATGCAGCAGGAAAAACAGCTACTCGTTCCTGCAATCAACGTGAATGATTCGGTCACCAAGTCAAAGTTCGATAATCTTTATGGTTGTCGGCACTCACTGGTCGATGGATTGAATCGCGCGCTGGATGTGATGCTCGCCGGCAAGGTCGCCGTTGTTTGTGGTTATGGCGATGTCGGCAAGGGCTGTGCGCAATCATTGCGCGGTCAGGGCGCGCGCGTCGTGATTGCGGAGATTGACCCGATTAATGCGTTGCAGGCGGCAATGGAAGGGTACGAAGTCACGACGGTCGACGATACGCTCGGCAGCGGCAACATTTACATTACCGCCAGTGGCAACATCGACGTGATTACGCTTGATCATATGCGGCGGATGAAAGATCAGGCGATTGTCGCCAACATCGGCCACTTCGATAATGAGATTCAGGTCGATGCGCTCAACACTGCCAAGGGGGTGAAGAAAACCAATATTAAGCCCCAGGTGGATAAGTACACATTCCCAGACGGTCACGAGATTTTCCTTCTTGCCGAAGGTCGATTGGTAAACCTCGGATGCGCGACTGGTCATCCGAGCTTCGTCATGTCGAACTCATTCTCCAACCAAGTTCTGGCCCAGCTGGATCTCTGGAAAAATCGCGACACTTACAAGGTTGGCGTTTACGTTCTACCAAAGAAACTCGACGAAGAAGTTGCGCGGCTCCACCTGGAAAAAATCGGCGTGAAGCTCACCAAACTTTCTAAGAAGCAGGCCGACTACCTCGGTGTTCCCGTCGACGGCCCGTATAAATCAGAGTCGTACCGATACTAATTCGGCGCCCCGAGCGATTGGCGGCCACTGCACACAAGGTTGCAAGTTAGGCCGAGTTTTCCCAAATCGGCTGAAGTTCACCTCGTTAACTGCGCGCTCGTGACCTGGACGTAGCTGCAGTTCGAAACGCGTCGCCATCTTCCCGAAATGTGAACGCGGTGGTTTTTGTTGGCCGCGTCCGTCAGGATTTCCGTTTCACGCCTCGGTGCTGCCAGCCAGACAGTTGATCGCATGCCGTGAAGACTGAACATGATTTGGGGTGCGCACGGCTCACCGGCATACAGCGAAACAAGACCGACTTGATCGAAACCCAGACCAACGGCAGCAGCCTTGACCTGCGCCGCCGGCTTCTTTATCTGAGCGCAACCTGCCATTCCGCTCAGAACGGCCGCCGCAACGAGCACATCCAACCAGGACTTTTTCGTCCTCAAGATCTTCAGAAATGCCTTATTCATTGTTCCTCGGCGTGAACGCGATGCAGCAGCCGGTGCACAAAAGGCGCAAGCAGCACCGAGACGATCCCAATAAATGCAAGACCTGAAAACAATGCATATAACGAGGCGAAAATTTTCGCGGCGTCGGTCTTCAAAAGGTCTACAGGTCCCATTCCACCGAGGATCATCGATGCATTAAGGAGCGAATCGATCCAGCTCAAGCCGGCAATGTAATGGTAGCCAACAATCCCGATTCCAAGACCAAAACCCAAAACTCCAAACCCCGCCAGCCAGTGTCGTGCAACGCGCCTGAGAAATTTGGCGGTGCTGAGAAGAGGCTGTTTTCGGTGCTCGTACATGTTGCCGGCAGATTTTGCTAATCTTTAACTCCCGTATCGGGCATCGAGACTTTTCGCGCAAGATGAGCCGAAAAATATCCGCGGTAACGTTTTTGCAATTCCGGTAGCCGCCAGTCCTTGCCCGTAAGAATTTTCCGGCAAGTCGGCGCGCCGCATTTGCATTCAACTGAGTAATCATCGTTGTCCGTCATCGCCCAATCATGTGTCAGCTCCTCACCGGTGCGGATGCGGCGCATCGCCACGAACGTGATCTCGCCGCGTATTCCGAGATTCGGATCGCACGAGTGATTCGAATACAACATCGATTGCTCGCGCTCTTCCTTGGTTACCGGCGCGATGAACAAATCATTGTCGATCTGAATTTCCACCGGTCCCAGCCGCGGCATGATTTTTTCGCGTAAAGTTTTGCCATCAACAATGTGGCCCCCTTTCACCGCGACGATTTCGTCCTTGGCAATGTCCGCAGTCGCAAACAAACCGCGTCCGTGAATCTTACTCTCGCGCACTTCCGTCTTCGGCGATCGATAGGAGAAGGACGTCATGCGATCATGCGGGCTGATTTGGAAGATACTGGATGCTTGATCCTTGATGCTGGATAAAAATCTAGCATCTAGCACCAAATATCTAGCATCCGGCACATGAAAGGACGTCCAGCCGCCATAACATTCATCTTTGTCACGGTTATGCTCGACATGCTGGCACTCGGGTTAATCGCGCCGGTATTGCCAAAATTAATCCTCGATTTTTTGCACGGCGATATGAATTCGGCTGCAAACTGGAATGGCGTTTTCGGCACTGTATTCGCCCTGATGCAATTTTTCTTTTCACCAGTTTTGGGCGTCTTGTCTGATAAATTTGGGCGGCGGCCGGTGATCCTGCTATCAAATCTTGGCCTCGGCCTCGATTACATCGTGATGGCGCTTTCGCCCACCATCGGCTGGCTCTTTCTCGGGCGTATCATTTCCGGAATTACGGCTTCGAGTATTCCGACAGCAATGGCCTACATCGCCGATGTAACTCCAAAAGAAAAACGCGCCGGCGCTTTTGGCATGATCGGCGTGGCGTTTGGTCTCGGTTTTATTCTTGGCCCAGGTGTTGGGGGCCCGCTGGGCGATATCAACGTTCGGCTGCCATTCTGGGTCGCCGCCGGATTCAGTCTGGCGAACTGGCTTTACGGTTACCTGTTTGTGCCGGAATCGTTGCGGGACGAACATCGAAAGGAAGTCACCTTGCGCCGGGCAAATCCGCTGGGTTCGCTCGCGATGCTGCGTTCGCATCCGGAACTGTCCAAGCTGGCGACGCTGCAGTTTCTTGCCTATGTCTCGCACGAAGTCTTCGTCATCTGGGCGCTGTACGCAATCTATCGTTACGCGTGGAGCCAAACCACAATCGGCGCTTCGCTCGCAATCGTGGGAATTTTCACAGCAGCCATCTCGGGCGGGCTCACTGGACGAATTGTGGCGTGCCTTGGTGAACGACGCACACTTTATATCGGCCAATTTTTTGGCGCACTCGGCATGGTTGTTGCCGGTCTCGCCAGAAACAGCATTGTTTATATGGCTTCCATCCCTGTAATTTCGTTGTGGAATATTTCATTCCCCGCGGCGCAGGGAATGATGACTCACCGCGTGAGCGAACGAGAACAAGGTGAATTGCAGGGAGCGATCCAAAGCCTGCGCTCGATCGCGTTTGTCATTGGGCCGTTCCTGTTCTCAGGAATATTCGGCTGGTTCATTAATCCGAAGCATTCGTTCCACATTCCCGGCGCGCCATATTATCTGGCGGCGGCTTTCCTGTTCACTGCGATGTTGCTGGCGACGCGCGTAGAGCAGCCGCAGTTCGGAGAACAGAGTCAGAAACCAATCGAACAAGGTGAAACTGCTCCGATGGATGAAATTGGTTCTGCCTCCGTCGCGCCAATCGTCGACGCTCCGGAAGAAAATTCTTGAGCAGTCACGCCGGATGCGCGATTGAAGCCAGTATGAACTTCAGGATGCGTGGCATGATCGTCGTGATTGCCATCTGCTCCTGGTTCGCAGTGTCGAATCATTGCGCCTTCGCTGCGTTTGCGACCACGACGAATTCCACCGAGTGCCCGTTTCATTCCAAGCCAAGAGAAAAGCCGTCGACCGGAGTACAGTGCTGCAAAATCCTGCGCGCGGTCACTGCGGTTCCTACGAAAACCTGGGCTCGCGACGATGCGAAATTTGCTAATGCCGATGATTGCTGGAGCGAGCGCGCTTTTACCATTGCGGATTTGCAAGCAACGCCAGCACCTTTGCTGCTCGACACAGGGCCACCCAATGCGCATTCGTTCGCTGAATTGATTTTGCAACGGAGCGTTTTCGCACACGCTCCGCCATTTTTGGCCTAACGAACCCGAAAAGCTTTCGGGTTGGCCAATCTTCCACTGTAGCGGCAGGCGTGCCGCCTGTACTTGCGCAGACCCTCGCAGCCGACACGGCTGCCACTACAGAAGCTTTACGACCAAACATGCAGAAACGGATTTTTATTTTTACCAGTGCGATGGCGCTCACCATTAGCGCCGCTGGACAGGTAGGGGCGATTGACCCGTTCGATTCTCGCTCAGGGCAGGCTCCCATTCGTCCAAACGTCGAGCACGAGCATGAGCAAGAGAAGGAGGGAAAGCAGAAATACACCTGCCCGATGCATCCAGAAGTGGTAACCGAACATCCCGGCAACTGTCCGAAATGCGGGATGAAACTCGTGCCAGTGCCAAAAGGGAAAAGCTCACCCTCCAATCACTCGCAGCATGCGCAGCATCAGTCGCATCAAACGCAGGAAGAGAGCGGAATGGCGATGCCGCACCATCATGATCATCGCGCTCAGGAAATGCATCCGCCTTCGCACGGGGGCCATGAAATGCACATGGAAATGCATTCGTCCATCGACCTTGGCGATCCTATGAGCCGCGAAGGTTCCGGAACCAGCTGGCTGCCGGATTCGTCGCAGATGTACGGCAAAATGTTCATGTTTGACCGCGACATGTTGATGCTACACGGCGCAATTTTCCCGCGTTACACGAACGTGAGTACACGACGTGGCGACGACCGCATCGATGCGCCCAACTGGATCATGGGAATGTATTCGCATCCGCTGGGCGATAGCACACAAATCGGCGCACGCTTGATGATGAGTCTTGACCCTCTCACCGAAGGCGGGCGCGGTTATCCGCTTTTATTTCAAACTGGCGAATCGTGGAACGACCAACCGCTTCACGACAGGCAACATCCGCACGATCTTTTTGACGAACTTTCAGTGAGCCTCTCGCAAAAGTTCGATCACGATCTTAGCGCTTATCTCTATTTCGGTTATCCAGGCGAACCAGCACTTGGTCCGCCGACGTTTATGCATCGCCCATCAGCAATGGATGATCCCGACGCGCCAATCGGACATCACTGGCAGGATTCGACGCATATCACGTTCGGCGTGGCTACAGCCGGTGTGGTTTGGCGCAACGTTAAAATCGAAGGCAGCATTTTCACCGGCCGTGAACCGGATGAAAATCGTTACGACTTCGACCGGCCGCGCTTTGATTCTTACAGCGGCCGCCTTTCCTGGAATCCTACCAAAAATCTCGCGCTGCAAGGTTCGTTCGGTTACATCAAAAGCCCCGAAGCGCTCGACCCCAAGACCAACATCCATCGCAGCACCGCATCGGCGATTTATAACTTGCCCCTCGGCCCCGACAGCAATTGGTCGAACAGCTTTGTGTGGGGTCAGAATAACTCGACCGGTGAGGGCAAAACACAATCGTTCCTAGTCGAATCAAATTACCAACACGGACGTCACACGGTTTATCTAAGGTGGGAACGGGTTGAAAAATCCGGCCACGAATTGGTTCTCGATCCACAGGACGAATCGCGCATTTTTCCCGTTGGCGGATACACCATCGGTTATGTGCGCGATTTGTCGCATGGAAACGGCGTGGACCTCGGACTCGGCACCCAATTTACTTTCAACGATCGCCCCGATCGCCTCGATCGTTATTATGGAGATGATCTCGGGTACGCATTTCAGTTTTTCCTTCGTATCCGCCCGTCGTTACACAGTCATGGCGGGCATGAGCACGGCGAGCATGTCGCCGGAGTAGAAAAATAAACGACACCCAGAGATTCTCACTTCGCCATCCGGCGCGCGCATGTGTTAAAACATGCGGAAATGAAAAAACTATCGCTCGGGACCGCGTGTCTCATCGTCGGTATCAGCACGCTTTTAGCCAATGGCGGCGCATGGCAGACAGGTGTTCCAGGAACGGGCAGTGCCAGCGCCAAAAATCGCAAAACTGATGTCACGATTGAGGACGAAAATCTGAAAATTGATCTCCACCCGGAATACGCAGTGGTGGAGGTGAAATACCGAATGCACAACACAGGCCCGAAAGTGGAACAGGACTTCTTTTTTCCGGTCGAGCGCTGGGAGAAAAATCCAGACGCGGATACGGATGTGAAGTCAGACGACATCGGTCATTACCAAATCAGTGTGGATGGAAAAGAATTGAAATGGACTACTGTGCCCGGAGGGAAGGAAGAAAGCACCGAGATCGTTTCCACACAGCTCTGGCAACAAAACGTTTCCACGATCAAGTCGTGGAAGAAATCGATCATTCCCTTCAACCCAAACCAAACGCGCGAGGTAACGATTCGTTACGGTGCAAGATACGCCGAAAATGACGAATCGGTTTCAGACGACTCACACATCAGTGACGCGACCTTCGCGTATTCGTTGTCGCCGGCGGCGACTTGGAAAGGGCCGATTGGCAAAGGCAAAATCGAAATCAACATCCTGCACTCTGAACCTGAAGATGTTTCTGTCGAGAAACCGAAGGAGCGCTTCCGAAAAATCAACGACACGCGCTACGAATGGACGTTTGAAAACCTGAAACCAACGCTGGCAGATGACATCCGCATCATCGCACATTCAAAATACGACAGGTATCCCACCGGATATTCCGAAGAAGACCTTAGCCGCCGCGCATCCTATGTTCTGAGGGAGCACCAATACTTTCTCGATCACACAGATTACGATGCAACGGCAAGCTCGACGCTGGCCGCACAGGGCAAGCACAATTATGACGTGGTTAACATCAAGGGCGATCCGACCCGGGAAATTCCATCGCCCTGGGCCGAGGGAGTCGACGGCGATGGGATCGGCGAGAGCATAACGCTCAACGTTAAGCGCCCGCTTCCGCTCTACGGCATTCTGATCCAGCCTGGCTATTACGAGTACGATGACAAGGAACCGTGGCAAAAAAACAATCGCGTCGCAGCGCTCGAAATCACGCTAAACGACGAGCATACGTTTACGGAGAACATTCCCGATGAGCGGTTCGAAAGGCCTTACCTCATCCGCGTTCGCGATTACACCAAGCCGGTCAACAAGGTTACGCTCGTGATCAAAGGTGTGCATCGCGGTACGCAATTTCGTGACACCTGCATCTCGCTCGTTGAGTTGCGAGCGCCGCTCACTAAAAAACCTGAAGTTCAGGGAGCCCGATGAGGTAGTGCCAGCTACTTGCGAGTTTGGAATGCGCTGCAGATGAATGTCCGAATGGCCGAGCTCTGGTCGGCGGTGCTGCTTCTTGTTGTCAGCACCGCAGCAGCATCGAAGAACCTGCCCATTTACATCGAGGACAATCACGCCGGGACGTTTTATTGGCTGGCCCAAAATGTGGACCTCGATCAGCCGTGCACGCTCGTCCTTTTCGATGCGCACAGCGATGCTTCCGGCATTTTTGACTCCGATAAAATTCGCGACGCGCTGCGAAATGTCGCATCACAGGAGGAACGACAAACATTGCTGGATCGATGGCGCCTCACGGGTAATGTTCAATGCTTCAACTGGGTTGAGCCGCTCATGCCGGCGCCGATTGCAAAAGTAATTTGGGTGCCAGCCGAGAAACTTTCCCTATCCGAAATTGCTCACCGAGCACACGAAGCAGCAGCGCTACTCGATGGGCACTTGGAAGCGGCGCCACGGAGATCGGGATCATTGCATCAGTCGTACGTCGTTTCCGATTTCAACGGTCCTGAGAACCAGCTTAACCCAAACGAGCCCCTGATCGTCACAATCGATCTTGATTACTTCGCAGGTTTTTCAGTGGCAGAACAGCAAAGAGCCTTCGCCCGCATCTGGAATTTTGTGATCCAGCGGCGAAACCTTCGCGCCGTCACAGTCGCCATTTCCCGTGCCTATTTGAAAGACCGAGATGAAGGGTACCGACTGCTCGAGCTGGCATTGAGTTCCGCGCTGTCGTTGCCGACTGCGAGTATCGAATTCGAGCCGTTTCTCACCGTTGCCAATGATCACTCAAACCTCGCGAAGAAATTGATGGCGAAAGGAGAGAAACTACCGGTATTCGATCTCGCGCAAGCGTCGCAGGAGCTTCGCGCGCGAATTTTGTCAGAGCGCCAACGCATTCTCGTGCGACATGAGACGGCTCGCTGGCAGCAACTGTTGCGCGACTGGGATGATGGAGCGCCACGGTTGCACCTTGAAATTAAGGACCACCAACCTTCAAGCGATAACGTCTGGCGCATTCCCGCAAACGAGCCGGCTGAGATCGAACTGGTCACTGAGCCGTGGACAACCAAACCGGAAAAAATTGAATGGTTCGCTCTGACTCCAAAATATCTGCGCTGCAACGTCACCGATTTGTCGACCGATCAGGTCGGGTTCGTCGCAAACGCGGCACCGCGTCCTGCTTGGAGTGAAGTTCCGGTTGACCACCACGATGCCGTGCTGCCCACAAGCAAGATCGACAATTTGTTCGATCGCGAGCGGCACTGTGGCTCGGTGCGTGTGCGAGCCCGCGCCATCGTTGATGGAAAAATCCGCGAAACGCCTGTTTTGGAATTGCGGCGATTGATCGGCAGCGGTTTTCGCGCCGCGATCACTGAACAGTTTGGTCTGCCGTACCTTTTCGGCAGCGGCGAATTGTCAGAAAATTCAGATACCGGATCGGAAACGAATCTCGGCGCTGATTGCGCAAACTTTGTCGTTTACGCCTTGCGCCGGCAGGGTCAGCGCGTTCCGTGGTGCGACCCGAAGCAGCTGCGTGACCGTCTTGAGTTGATGGCGCGATCAGCCGCGCCTGGCACGGCAAAAATAAGCGCGGAGGATTTGAACCGCGGCACAATCGTCCATCTCGGGACACATGTTGCGGCGGTCATGGAGGATCGAGAGCCTGTCGGCATTCTCGATGAAAACGACCTGGTCGCGCACCAACTCGGGCGCGTTCCAGAAATTCTGACGCTCGGGCAGCTCCTGAAGGAGCGCAGGAAAAACAGCTTCGATCTATTTCACGCGCCGCCGGAAAAGCCCGCGGCGACTCTTGTCTTTGGCGGCGACGTGATGCTCGGCCGCAGCTGTGCAGTGAAAATTGAAAATGGGACAGACCCATTTGCTGGCATCGCCACCTTGTTACGCGGCGCATCATTCGCTGCCGCAAATTTGGAATGCACGATCTCGAATCTCGGTGACTCTTCTCGTCCATACGCATTCCGTGCTCCCGAACGATCTGTACGATTGCTTCGTCGCGCTGGGTTTCGCGCGATGGGCCTGGCAAATAATCACGCCCTCGATTTCGGGACCCCGGCATTGGAGGACTGCGCCGCTCGTTTGGTCCAAGAACAGGTCCTGCCAATCGGAATTGGAAAAGCCGGTAGCAGCGTTTACACGCCGACCTTCTTCTCCGTCCCCGATGGGAAAAAAATCGCTGTCTTCGCGATTAACGATGTTGGACCTCCTGCAGGCCCTCAAATCGCCGCCGCATCGGATCGGGTTGGACTTAACGCCGCAATAGCGAAAGCCCGTTCACAGGCGAACTTCGTCGCTTGTCTGGTTCATTGGGGAATCGAAAACACCGAGAAAATTACGGATACACAGCGCGAACTCGGTCGGTGGCTGATCGACCATGGAGTGGATCTGGTCATTGGCTCACATCCGCACTGCGTTCAGTCGCTCGATTTTTATCATGGCTGCCCAATCGCGTATTCGCTCGGCAATCTCGTGTTTGACGGCGCGCCCACGGTCGAGTCCTGGAATCGCGGCGCACTGCTTGAAGTCGGTTTGAGCAAAGATGCGGAAGCTTCGTCGGCCTCCTTGATTCCAATTACTCTCGAAGACGGTTTCCCTCGGGTAGACGCTCCACCAAAAGGAAAAACTTTAAGCAGCCGTTGATTTTGAAGATCAGGCGGAAAGCCATCCCGCCCAGTAACAACGCCAGAAGGTGGTTCTTGGTTTTCACAATGTGCATTCCGCCAAATACCGGGAGCCTCTCCGGTTCGTCTTCACGACGACCGAAGAGGCTCTCATATGAGTCATTTAATTGCAGCGGCGTTTGGTTGATCGGCAGGTTGATTTACGGGCAGGGCGGGATTGGTTCCAGGTGCGATCGGCCGCTCCTTCCTTCACAGCGCGGTCCGTCAACGAAAATGTTGCTGTTATAATTTGCGTAGCATGGCGGGAACACCCCGGCAACGTTTATCACTACCGGCTCGGTTCCGTAGTTGAATACACGGTGCACACGGCCAGGCGTTTCAGAGAAGGCACTGCCAGCGGGATATACGTTGAGCGCTGTCCCGCACCCTTCATCTTCGGTGAGGGTTCCGCTGACGATTACGCCCCAAAGCGGTCCCGGGTGGAAATGCCAGGGAAAGGACTCTCCGGGGGCGAAGGTGACCTGATACATCGAGACTATCTCGCCGCTTGGGAGCGTGCCTTCGCCGAACGGAACGAAGTCGAATGCGCTGGCGATATTCGCGGAGAGCAGGCCCAGCGCTAAAAGGAGAGTTCCGTAGCGCGCCAGCTTGGGTTTCGCGGCAATCCGTCTAAAGGCCGGCTTTACAGTTTGGATTTCGCACTGGTTATTTATTGATCTGTTTACGTTGTTTGCTTTCATGGGTATTTCCTAAATAGGTGAAGATCACCTGTTTTTAATTCTTTCCTTTGTTTGTTGGTTTGGCCTTCTTTGATTTCGAAATCTTTCGAGTCAGTTCTGGCCATTCACGGGTGTACTGCAGGAAAACTGGTGAAATCTTACGCGGAGAACTTCGGGAATTTTTCAAACAGAAGGGAACGAAGGCAGCGAAGAAT
>JBKPLD010000094.1:0-20667 GCA_046731415.1 Verrucomicrobiota bacterium | reverse complement strand
TTGGCGATCTCGTCGACCCGGCGGCGGAAATCGAGCGTATGTCCGTAAAATTTCGCGGCCGAAGTCGAGCCGGGTTGGAACCATTTGCCTCCGCGAATTTCGAGATATTTCCAGTGGCGTTCCCGCGCGAAGCGGATGAGGCAATCTCGTACTACGTCGGCTACTTCTGGATCAAAGATAAGGGGCTCGCACACATCGCTGAATGGGAGGCAGACACCGCGCCGCCCGGTGAGCACACTGTGCACTTCCATCAGCGGCACCAACGCGGCTAATCTGCGTCCGCGGGAAAATTGAAGATAAAAAGGTTGATGGTTGTAAGTCTTATGAAGCACCTTTGCCCAGGCGCTGGTGTGGAAGCAACCGGCGTCGCGATTCAAGGCAATCACAAGATCCCAGCCTGGATTGTGGACGGGATTAATAATTCCCATTCGCAGCGATTCCTCGCGCGGCTTCGGCTCTACCAGGGAATCGTCGGCAGAAAAGGGCGGCGCTTCTACGGCTTGGGCTTCGTCTGATGGGAGAGTTTTCAAAAAGATCTTTTTCTAGGCCAGTGCTTCCGCACCAACCGCTTCGCTAACGCAGTCGGCGACGTACTCGATCTGTTCCTTGGTCAATTCCGGAAACATCGGCAAGGAAAGAAATTCGTTAGCCAGATTCTCCGAAATCGGGAATGCGCCCTTTGTGTAGCCGAGATTTCTGCCGGCCTCCTGGAGATGAATCGGAACCGGATAATGCACTGCACACCCGACTCCTTTTTCCTGGAGATATCGCAAGGCGGAGTCGCGCTCCTTTACTCGAACGGCGTAGACGTGATAAACGTGCCGCGCGTACTTTGCCTCCAACGGTGTGAGAACCTCTTCGATTCCGCCAAATGCCTCATTGTATTCCAAGGCATGTTTGCGCCGGAGAGAATTTGCTTCGTCAAGATGACGCAGTTTGACGGACAAGATCGCCGCCTGAATCCCGTCCATCCGACAGTTCCATCCCATCAGGGTGTGGTAATATTTTTGCGACTGACCATGATCTCGTAACATCTGGATTTGCTTCCGTAATTCGGGGTCGTTCGTCACGACTGCGCCAGCTTCGCCAAAGGCGCCGAGATTTTTTCCGGGATAAAAACTGAAAGAACCCGCGTCGCCCATCGTGCCTGCTTTTCGGCCTTTGTACTTAGCTCCGTGAGCCTGGGCGGCATCTTCAATGACGAAAAGGCCGTTTACGCGGGCGAAGTCCAAAATTGGGTCCATGTCCGCTGGTTGGCCGAAAAGGTGAACCGGAATGATCGCTTTGGTTCTCTCGGTCAGACTTTTCTCAAGTTCCGCCGGGTTCATCGTGAATGTGTCCTGGTCGACATCCACAAACACTGGTCGGGCTTTGCAGTATGTGATCGCCTCGGCGGTGGCGATAAACGTGTTTGGAACCGTAATGACTTCGTCGCCCTCGCCGATTCCAAGCGCCAGCAGGCTAAGCCAAAGCGCGTCAGTGCCATTGCCCACCGCGATTGCATAGGAAGAGCCGCAGAATGCCGCGAACTCTTCTTCAAATCTTTCGACGAATGGCCCTCCAGCGAAGGCGCTGCTCTCGATCACTTCACAAATAGCGCGATTGAATTCTTCAACAAACGGGGCGTGATGCGCCTTCAAATCGAGAAAAGGGACTTTCATTTTGTGGTGTGATCTAGGTATGCGGTGGAGATCTGGGCGTTGAGGTCAGGCTTCACACGCTCACACTGAGCAGATGTAAAGCTCGCCCGATACTCATCCAGCGAATGCTTCGACCTGAAAAATCTCTTCGTCCTTAATGGGGGGGCGAGCTGGTGCTGCGCTACCCGGTTGAGAAAATGTCACCGGGGCACCGTTCATCTTGAGCGAAGCGCTGGCTGCCTCGAGGATCCTGACCATCTCCAAACCCCGACGGCCATCCGTTAGCGGCTGAGAATTCGTCTTGATGCAGTCAACAAAATGCTGACACGCCAGCTTTAACGGTTCCTCCTGATGAAGGTACGGGATGTAGCTGTCTCCGTAATGATACGAATATTGAAATTCAGCGAATGTGTCGTAGTGCGGCGGACGTTCTACCCGTGCATCGTAGATGCGGATTTTCTCGCGTGTTCGCAAATCGTCATACACAATCATGCGGCGCGTACCGACGATCGTCATTTCGCGGATCTTCCGCGGCTCGAGCCAGCTGCTTTGAATGGTCGCGAAGCGTTTCCGCGAGAAGGACAATGACATGTTGGTTACGTCTTCTACTCCCGGCGTAATATGAGCGTTTCCCTGGCAGTTAATGGTAGTAGGAAATTCATTCAGAATATGGAGAATGATTGAGATATCGTGCGGGGCCAGGTCCCACGCGACATTGATGTCTTTTTGGAACAATCCGAGATTGAGGCGCCGGCAATTGATGTAGCGGATTTCGCCGAGATCTCCGGCTTGAACGATTTGGGCGATCTTCTGCACTGGCGAAGAGTAGAGGAAAGTGTGATCGAGCATCAAAATCAGACCATTACGGTCGGCGATTTCGATCAGTTCCTCGCATTCCGCCGAAGAGGAGGCCATCGGTTTTTCGATCAACGTATGTTTACCCGCCAGGAGCGCTGCTTTGGCCAATGAATAATGATGCTTCACCGGGGTGGCAATGACCACAGCGTCCACGTTTGAGCCGTTGAGAAGCTGCTGGGTCTGTGTCATGCCCTCGATATCCGGATAGAGCGCGCGGACATGTTTTAAGCGCTCCGTATTGAGATCGCAGACAGCTTTGAGCTGGCAGTCCGAAAGACCTTTGAAGTTGCGAACAAGAAGCGGTCCCCAGTAACCGCATCCGATTATGCCGACGCTGATTTGCTTCTTCATACTCTTCGAGCTGATCCCTCAGGCTTGCAAGATCTGCGTGGCCGGTGAGCTATGACTCTTTTGAGGCGAAACAGCGAGGCCTGACAAAGTTGGCACGGGTGCGGTAAGGCCCGCACCCTCGCGAGCGGGCTGTGCTGCCGCTCGGGATTCGAAGACCTGTCCAGCCATAACGGCGCAAGTCTTGAAAATGATCTTCACGTCCAGCAGGAACGATAGGTTCTTTAAATAATACAGGTCCATGGCGATCATCTCATTGAAGGTTGTTTTGTTTTTCCCATTCACCTGCCAGTATCCGGTGAGACCTGGCAAACCGTTTACCCGCTCTCGTTGCCATGGCTGATAATGGGCAAATTCATTTGGCAGGCACGGTCGAGGGCCAACCAGACTCATCTCGCCACAAAGGACGTTGAAAATTTGCGGTAATTCATCCAGACCACTGGCGCGCAGAAATCGCCCCAAAGGCGCCAGACGGGGATCGCCATACGCGTCAAGTTTTGTCATGGGGCAATCGATCCGGATCAATTCTTCCAAGTGGCGCTCGTGAGTTTGTGTTTCGGCGCTCATCTTCATTGTCCGAAACTTCCAGATAAGAAAATGTCTTCCACCCAATCCGACGCGTTTCTGTCGGTAGAAAATTGGCCCAGGCGAAGCGAGTCGTGTCACTATCATGAGGAAGATCATCAGCGGCAACCAAATCGGCAGCGCGAGGAAAATGCACGTGCTGTCGAGAGCCGATTTCCAGGCAGGTATCCTGCTTACAACCACCTCTGGGAAGTCGATCGCAACACAAGGAGCTTTTGCTCCGTTCCCGTTCGAGCTGTTGTAGGGCAAGCTGCCGCCCTTGGTCGCTCGCCCAATATGCGGGAGATGACCTTCTATCCTCATCTGATGGGTTCCTCCAACTACTGTTAACCCGCTAATCGTGCGGGATTGTGTAAGTGAGCAAGCACCCCGCAGCTAGGTCTTCGGTCCATCAAGGAAACGTGACCGAGGAGCGGGACCTCGAAAAACTCACCCTCAAAAATGTGAAAACGGGGGGGCAAAGCAGAAAATGAAAATCGCAATCAGGCCAGTCGAACGATGTTTGATCGCAAGCGGGATGGCATGACGAAAGAGAGTGTTGGATTGATGTAATTTCCCGCACGCTTACTTCTACGGAAACTGGGGAGCCAAGGTTCCGATTATTTTGCAGGACGGCGGAATTTAACGCGACTGTCACAATCGGAAGATCACGCTTCGAAATCTGCGAAAGGGGCGATCGCTGTTGACCGATCAGCGCACCTATACAATCTCGGAGAGGAGAGTGTCGAGATTCTCGCACTCGGCGCCTTCACCGTCTGTCAGTCCAGCCTGCACCAAACAGCCGAGGCAAAGTCCGTTATGGTGCACACGTACCACGCCGTAACAGTGCGGGCATTCGTCGTCGTCGTGGGGATTGGCTGAAAGAGAATCAGAAAGGCTAGTAAAATCCATTTTCATTGTCCCAGCTTCCGGTGGTTGCTGGGCGCGCTCCTTTGGTTGATTAAGGCTGGGCGATTCCTTCGCCAGACCCAAGTTCCCGCTAGAGCACGGAGAGCGAGAAGCTTACATGTGAGGTCAAGCGTTGCACCCTGCACAAGCAGTTCTACGGAAACTCACGCGCGAAGTTCTAAAAAAACTCATCCCCAACGCAAAAAGGTCTAGTTTTTACATGATTGTTTCAATTACGGTTTTGAACTGAGCTATGGGCAAGCCCTCTGAAGTCTTAAAAACCGCAATCGAAGCAGCGAAACAGACGCTGCAATCACTCCTCGACCTCGATTCCGAGGTCGCAAAGGCTGCAGAGTTGATCGAAGAATGTTTGCGTGCGGGAAACAAATTGCTCGTTTGCGGTAACGGCGGCAGCGCGGCTGATGCGTCGCATTTTGCAACGGAGTTTGTGGTGCGCTTCATGAAAGATCGCCCCGCATATCCGGCAATCTGTCTCGCCGGCGACGGCGGGCTTCTTACCGCCGCAGGAAACGATTATGGCTTCGACGAGATTTTCGCCCGCCAGGTAGCGGCGTTCGGCCTTTCCGGAGACGTGCTGATTTGCCTGACGACCTCTGGGAAATCCAGGAACGTTGAGCGCGCACTGAAGGAAGCAAAAGCGCGCGAGCTTAAGACGATTGCCTTCCTCGGTCGCGACGGTGGATCAACCATCGGGATGGCAGACGTCGACATCCTCGTTCGCAATGATACAACTGCTCGGATTCAGGAAGCTCATCAACTTCTTCTCCACGTTTTGTGTGAAGTGGTTGAGGACCGTCTCGCCCGAAAGAAATAAGCCCACTAAACACGCGAAAAATACGAAATTTCAAGTAGCGGATTCGCGATACAGTTCTTCACTTTCGCGTATTTCGTGGGCCGAAAAATCCAGCTCACTCTGATTTTTTTAAAAGGCGTTCGCGCTCGCGATCTAGCTGGCGGCGTTCTCTCGCCGTCAAACTACCAATCCCAAATTTCGAAATCTTATCAAGGATCGGATCGATCGAGGGATAAACGTCATCTGGCTCAGCCGAACGTCCGGAACGCATTTTGGGAACAACATGGAACTTCGGCTTGGGCGCGAACCGCGTTTTCAACGAATCCCACCAGGCAAGTTCCGGCCCGGCCCCACGCATCTCAATGAAAAGGAACGCCGCACCTATGCTTGTCCAAACGACCATCAGGTCGCTCCAGGCGTGATAGGCGAGCAGCTGAAAGGTGTAAACAGCAGCAAGAATCAATACCACCCATTTGGTCATGATTCGCAGGAACAATTCAGCCCGCGGATAGATGGTAGCGAAGGCAACAAAAATGCCAAAGTGCAGTGCAGGCGAACCGGCCAGAGCTGAACGTTGCCAAAGACCCCAAATCGTTAGAAGCGCTACGGGCGTCACGAGCAAAACAAGATAGAGCCCAATGTAAGCGCGCCGCCCAATAAAGCGTTCCACTTCGCGGCCGAACACGAACAACATATACATTTCGATCGCGAACCAGAGCAGACCTGATGGCGCGTGCACGAACGCATACGTGAAAAGGCGCCACACCTGACCGTACGAGACTGCCGCACTGTCGAATTGTAGAGACGTTAAGATCGATCCGGCCCCAATCGCGACGAGAATCGCCGTGAGAATCGCCGCCGCAACATGCACCCCGACAAGCATCGTGGTCACATCGACGGGATAGCGGCCCATCCACGCAACCGGCCGATAATCATCGGAGGTGGTGACCCCGAACATGCTTTCAATTAATGCCGCGCACTGTTCTTACGCAAGCGTGAAACAAATAAGCACTAAACGATTCAGCGTGGCGCACCCGTTCATTCGTGTTTAAGATGGACACCTTCGTTTCATGAAAAATATCGCACCTGCCATATTTCCGCCGAACGGAATCGGCGATTCGAAGCCAACGAACGAGGCCGTGCTTGATTGGGTACACGAAATCGGAAAACTGACAAAACCCGAGAATATTTTCTGGTGTGACGGTTCCGAGCGCGAGAATGAATTCCTGATCGCGGAATCATTAAAACAGAACGTGCTGATCAAGCTGAACGAGCAAAAAGTTCCGCGGTCCTATTTGCACCGATCCAACCCTAACGACGTCGCGCGGGTCGAGAAGGTCACGTTTATTTGCACCCCGACCAGGGAGGAAGCCGGGCCAACAAACAACTGGTCGGAACCGTCGGATACGTATTCGAAGCTATTTCAGCTCCTGGATGGCGCCATGCGGGGACGCACCATGTTTGTTGTGCCTTACATCATGGGCCCGCCCGATTCGCCGCTCACGAAAGTGGGGTTCGAAATCACCGATTCAAAATATGTCGCACTCAGCATGCGAATCATGACGCGCATGGGCAAAATCGCTCTGAACCGGCTTGGCAACGATCCAAAGGCGGAATGGAACCGCGGGGTGCATTCCTTGTTGGAGGTCGATCCCGAGCGGCGATTCATCTGTCATTTCCCCCAGGACAACACGATTATTTCGGTTGGCTCCGGTTACGGCGGCAATGTTTTGCTAAGCAAAAAATGCCTTGCGCTGCGCATTGGATCGTATCTCGCGCGTAAGCAAGGCTGGATGGCGGAGCACATGCTGATTCTTGGCGTTGAATCGCCCGAAGGAAAAAAACATTATGTGGCTGCGGCGTTCCCGAGCGCATGCGGCAAAACAAATTTCGCGATGTTGATTCCGCCCGCGCACTTCAACGGGTGGAAAGTTACGACTGTTGGCGACGACATCGCGTGGATGGAAATTCGTGACGGGCGTTTGTTCGCTGTGAATCCGGAGAACGGATACTTCGGTGTGGTTCCCGGCACGAGTTACAAATCGAATCCGAATGCCATGAGATCAATCGAGCACGACACTCTTTACACGAATGTCGCGCTAACTGATGACGGTGATGTTTGGTGGGAAGGAAAAGACGGCGCGCCGCCGAAACACGCAATCGATTGGCGCGGGAACGATTGGACACCGGACTCAAAAGAAAAAGCCGCGCATCCTAATAGCCGCTTTGCCACGCCGATGGGGAACAATCCTGCTCTCGATGCTAATGTGGAGAAAGGCGAAGGCGTTCCGATCAGCGCCATCATTTTCGGCGGTCGTCGCAGTGACACCGTGCCGCTGGTTTATGAGGCATTCGGTTGGAATCACGGCGTGTATCTCGGGGCCACCATGGCCTCCGAGACAACGGCAGCCGCGACCGGTACTGTCGGAAAAGTCCGGCGCGATCCGATGGCGATGTTGCCTTTCTGCGGATACAACATCGGCGATTATTTCCGCCATTGGATCGGCATCGGAAAGCGTCTCACCAGTCCGCCGCTCATCTTCAACGTGAATTGGTTCCGCAAAGGCGCGAATGGAAAATTCCTGTGGCCCGGTTTCGGCGAAAACATGCGCGTGCTCAAATGGATCATCGATCGCTGCGAACAAAAGGGCGGAGCCGTCAAATCGCCTGTTGGCTGGTTACCCAGCCCGCACGATCTCGATCTGGATGGCTTAGACATCGATCACACCAGTGTGGCCGACCTTCTGGGAATCGATCACGAGGAATGGCAAAAAGAACTCGCCGAGCACAGGACGTTTTTCGATTCGCTCAGTCGCGTCGTTCCGGAAGAATTGCAGAAGCAATGCGAAGAACTGGCAGCGCGATTTAAGCTGTAACTGTCGCCCTGTGGGCGACACGGCGAGTATTCTGCATCGGCAACACTTGGCGTAGCGAAGCGGCTACAGAAATTTGCGAACCGCTTGACTGGCAGCGACTATTTCCAGTGGGTTCGAAGACCGCGAGCACGGAGCGCCTGAGAAGATCGGTAGCGAAAGATTGCATCGAGATCCGGGGAGCGCGCCAGAACAATCTCAAAGGGATCGATGTCGATCTTCCGCTGGGGAAACTGACGGTCGTCACCGGCCCAAGCGGAAGCGGCAAATCGAGTCTGGCATTCGAGACGATTTATGCTGAAGGCCAGCGCCGTTACGTCGAAACCTTCAGCCCATATATGCGGCAATTTCTCGACCGCATGGACAAGCCGCGCGTGGACGACATCCGCGGTATCCCTCCGGCGATCGCCATCGAACAAGCGAACCCAGTCAAGACCTCGCGCTCGACCGTCGGCACGATGACGGAGATTAACGATTATCTGAAATTGCTCTGGCCACGCGTTGCTCGCGCATTTTGTCCGAATTGCAGCCGTGAAATTCGCCCGGAAACCGCGCAGTCAATCGCTCACCAGGTATTGCACGACTGTGCCGGGAAAACTGTTTTCGTCACTTTCTGGGTTGCCGTCCCACCCAAAACGGAGCCGCGCACGTTCTTCGAATTTCTTCAGCAACAAGGTTATCTTCGCGTATGGATCGACAACCAAATCGTGCGGGTCGATGCCGAACCAAAATTCAAGCGACTGGGCGCGCGTGTGCAGGTAATTCAGGATCGCATTGCAAACTCGGAGGAAAACCGTCCACGATTGACCGAGGCAATCGAAACGGCACTGCGCTTTGGGAAGGGCAAGATCAACATTATTGCGCTTTCAGAAAACGCCCAACGCACAACGCACAACGCACAACGTTCAACTAATCACGGACCTGTCCGCCGTAGCCTCGGCGAAGGTGGATCAGCGATCACCGATCACCACCTCCCATTCTCCACCGGTTGGCATTGCGCTCATTGCGATCTCGACGTTCGTTCGCCCACGCCTGGACTGTTCAGTTTTAATAATCCACTCGGCGCGTGTCCGGAGTGTCGAGGCTTTGGTCGTACCATCGCCATCGATCTAAACAAGGCGATTCCTAATCGCAGCCTGAGCATCAAACAAGGCGTAGTGCGCGTTTTTCGCGGCGCCGAGTTCGGCGAATCGCACAAAGATCTGCTTCGAGCCTGCGCGCGCGAAGAGGTCGATATTAATGTTCCATTCGAAGAATTGCCAAAGCCCGACCAGGACTTCGTCATCGAAGGTGAGAAACGATCAGCCGATTACACGGAAGACGATTACGAGAATGATCGGTGGTATGGTGTCCGCGGTTTCTTCCGGTGGCTCGAGAGCAAGACTTACAAGATGCATGTGCGCGTCTTGCTCAGCCGCTATCGTGCTTACGTCACCTGTCCTACCTGCAAGGGAGGGCGATACCAGCCCGAAGCGCTCAATTATAAAATTGTAGTGGGGCTCTATGACCGCCCAGACGGCGTTCGCAGAGCGCCGCTACAGTTAACGCTTCCAGAATTTCAAGCCCTTTCGATTTCTGAGGCGCGGGATTTTCTCCGCGCAATCGAGATCTCATCGAACGATTCGACCGCGCGAATGTTACGCGATGAAATCTGCGCGCGCCTGAATTATCTCTGCGAAGTCGGCCTTGGCTATCTGACACTTGATCGATCCACGCGCACTTTGAGCGGCGGCGAAGTCCAACGCGTAAACCTCACGACATGCCTGGGTGCATCGCTGGTCAACACACTCTTCGTCATGGATGAGCCGAGCATCGGTTTGCATCCCCGCGACGTCGGCAAGCTCGTGCGCCTGATGCATAACTTGCGCGACAAAGGCAATACGTTGCTCGTGGTCGAGCACGAGGAACAAATCATTCGCGCCGGTGATAATCTAATTGATATCGGCCCGGGCCGCGGCGAACACGGCGGCGAACTGGTGTGGAACGGGGCGGTAAATGAATTCTGTAGCCGCTTCCCTGTGGGAAGCACAGATGATGGCGCGAATCGAATGTCAGCGTTGCACCGCCCACAGGGCGCCGCCTACAGGCAGTCACTCACGCGTGATTACCTAACGAATCGCAAATCGATTTCGGTGCCGGAGTCGCGCCGAATATCGACATCCTCGATCAAGATTATTGGCGCCCGCCAGCACAACCTTAAGAACATCGACGTCGAACTTCCACTGGGGGTTTTCACGTGCGTTACCGGCGTTTCTGGTTCGGGGAAATCCACCCTGATTCACGACGTGCTCTACCGAAATCTGGTGATTGCAAAAGGCCAGTCGTCCCATTCTGAGCCAGGTGCGTGCAGATCCGTAACCGGGGCGCATCGCATCCGCGAAGTAATCATGGTCGATCAAGCGCCGCTCGCGCGCACGCCGCGGTCAACACCGCTGCTTTATTTGGGACTTTACGATCGTGTTCGCGAATTGTTTGCCGCTCAACCGGAAGCAATGTCGCAGGGACTTACAGCGGGGACATTTTCGTTCAATTCCGGCAGCGGCCGCTGTGAACGTTGCTCTGGCACAGGATACGAGAAAATTGAGATGCAATTTTTGAGCGATCTTTTTGTGCGTTGCGCAGAATGCGAAGGCAAACGATTTCAGTCGCATGTTCTGAAAGTTCAACTGCACGGAAAATCGATTCACGACCTGCTCAAGCTGACCGTAAGCGAAGCGATCGAATTTCTGGCGCAAATCGGCGAAGTCAGGACCTTGTCAGAACCGCTTGGCGTACTTGAGGAAGTCGGGCTCGGCTACCTGCGGTTAGGTCAGCCGCTGAACACTCTCAGCGGTGGCGAATCGCAAAGACTCAAACTGGTTGGCCATCTGGCGGAAACAGAAAACCCTAAAACCCCAACCGGGAAGGCAATCGGCAATTTGTTTATCTTCGATGAACCGACCACCGGACTTCACTTCGATGATGTTGCAATGCTGCTGCGATTATTTCAGCGTCTCGTCGCCAGCGGTCATTCCATCGTGGTGATTGAGCACAATCTCGAAGTGATCAAGTGTGCCGATTGGATTGTTGATCTTGGCCCGGAAGCAGGAGATGCAGGCGGCGAGGTGGTAGCTCTCGGAACTCCAGAGCAAATCGCGAAGATGGACAATTCGCATACAGGGCGATTCTTAAGAAATGTGATCGCGCAATCTCACAAACGATTGCGCGTCATCCCGAGTTGCGAAGACGGCGAGGGGCCCCGCAAGACGCCGCGCGAGTCGGAGAGATCCTTCGCTTACGCTCAGGATGACCACGAGCAACTAGCGCCAGCAGCGGAAACAGCTCCACGATTTCGGACCAATGGAGTGAACGGCGCAATCCACGTCCACGGTGCACGCGAGCACAACCTGAAGAACATCGACCTCAAAATCCCGAGAGAACAAATCGTGGTGGTTACGGGCCTGAGTGGCTCCGGAAAATCCACTCTCGCATTTGATATTCTCTTCGCGGAAGGGCAACGACGTTTTCTAGACAGCATGTCGCCGTATGCGCGCCAATTTGTCGAGCAGCTTGAAAAACCGGATGTCGACCTTGTCAGTGGGTTGCCTCCCAGTATCGCGATTGAGCAACGAGTCACACGCGGCGGAGGAAAATCGACTGTCGCTACCGTGACGGAAGTCTACCATTTTCTTCGGCTGCTTTTCGCAAAAACCGGAACTCAATTCTGCCCGGACTGCGATTTGCCCGTGGAGAAGCAAAGCCAGTCTGCCATTACCAGGCAAATTGAATCAACAGCGAGACGTGGGCCGGTGAGAGTGCTCGCGCCGCTGGTCAAGGCTCGAAAAGGTTTTCACACCGAAGTTGCCCGCTGGGCGGAACGCCAGGGATTCGACACCCTGTATGTGGATGGAAAACTGGTTCCCATTCCACATTTTCGAAAATTGGAGAGGTTCAAAGAGCATACGATTGATGTGGTCGTTGGTCTGATCGATCGAAAGCGAATCACGGAAACGCGCGAGATCGTTCGTCGGGCTCTGGACATTGGCCGCGGCACTGCGCGTCTACTTGATTCAAAAAATCGACTGACAGTCTTAAGCACTGAAATGAGCTGCCCAAGCTGTGGCCGCGCGTTTGAGGAGCTCGATCCGCGTTTGTTTTCATTTAATTCACCTCATGGTGCGTGCGAAGAATGCGGCGGATTCGGCGAAATTTGGGATCAGGATTTGCAAACGGCGGCCAATCCCGACGGCGAATCGGTCTTGGAAACCGAGCTCGCTGCCGAGCGTGAGTCAGAATGGATCGAAGAAGGCGAAGCGCGCGAATGTCCAAGTTGTCGCGCCTCGCGCTTGAACGCGGTCGCGCGCCACGTGCGCGTTCAAGATTACACCATCGATCAGTTCACGAATCTTTCGGCCAGCGAAGCAGCACGCAAGGTTGAGAAGTTGAGGTTTCGCGGCACCTATCAAACGATCGCCGCCGGTTTGGTTCCCGAAATTCAGCAGCGATTGCGTTTCATGGAGAAAGTTGGGCTGGGTTATCTCGCCCTCGGGCGCTCGGCAAAAACATTAAGCGGGGGGGAATCGCAGCGGATTCGGTTAGCAGCACAACTCGGCTCGAACCTGCGAGGCGTCCTTTATGTACTGGATGAGCCGACGATCGGCCTTCATCCACGAGATAACTTGCGATTGCTCGACACGCTCACCGCGCTGCGCAACAAAGGGAACTCGCTGATTATTGTCGAGCATGATGAGGAGACGATGCGGCGCGCCGATCACATCGTCGACCTTGGTCCACGCGCTGGAATCCATGGCGGCGAAGTGGTCGCTGCCGGCACGCTGCGCGACGTCGAACGGAATACGCATTCTGAGACGGCACGTTGCTTGAAATCGCCGCCTCGTCATCCGATCCGCGGATCACGCCGGTCCCTGCAGAGCATCGAAAATTGGATCGAAGTTCGTGGCGCGAGAGCCAATAATTTGAAAGACGTCGATGTTCGATTCCCGGTTGGCAGGCTTTCCGTGATCACAGGAATTTCCGGCAGCGGCAAATCGACATTGATGCACGAGGTCATTTGGCCTGCGGTCTGTGAGCAGCTGAAACAAACAAAACGGGCAGGGAATGGCGAGCTGTTCAAACTGGTTAGTGGTGCACAAGAGATCGAAGCCGTTTACGAAGTCGATCAATCACCGATCGGTAAGACATCGCGCTCGACACCTGGTACGTACGTTAAAGTGTTCGACGAGATCCGGAATCTTTACGCCCAATTACCGGTCTCGCGCGTGCGCGGATATTCCGCGAGCAGATTCTCGTTCAACTCCGAAGGAGGTCGATGTGAGACTTGCAAGGGTCAGGGCGTGATCAAACTGGAGATGAATTTTCTACCGCGCAGCCATGTGCCGTGCGAAGAATGCGACGGCAAACGCTACAATCCTCAGACGCTCGAGGTACTGTACAACGACAAATCGATCGGTGACGTGATGGAAATGACGGTCGAGGAGGCGGCGCAATTTTTTTCGGCGCATCCGAAAATTGCGCGCCCCCTGTCACTACTGGTCGATACAGGCCTGGGCTATCTCAAGCTGGGGCAACCGAGCCCAACGCTGAGCGGTGGCGAAGCGCAGCGGCTGAAGCTGGTCACGCAACTTAAGCGTGGTATCAGCCGCGCCGCCGATGAGCGAATTCGCAAGATGCGAAAACCAGGCTCGACATTGTATTTGCTCGAGGAACCCACCATCGGTCTCCACATGGCCGATATCGAGTTGCTTCTCAACGTGCTGCATCGACTCGTCGACGAAGGAAACACAGTGATCGTGATCGAACACAACCTCAGTGTGATCGCGGAAGCCGATTACATTGTTGATCTTGGCCCAGAAGCGGGCCCGGATGGAGGCGAAGTCGTCGCCGCCGGCACACCGGAACAAGTTGCAAAAAACCGCGTAAGCCGCACCGCGCCGTTCTTGCGAAAGATGTTAAGAACAACGCGCCAACAAACCGCGGGGTCATCCTGAGCGTAGCGAAGCGGAGTCGAAGGATCCCGTGGAATTAGCGATGGGTTCCGTAACGGGACTCCTCGACTTCGCTCGGAATGACAGCGACAATCGGCGCAATGCTCGCCTACTACCTGCACAATCTCGATCCGGTTATTTTTCGGATTTACGACAATGTCGGTCCCCGATGGTACGGCTTGGCCTACGTGCTCGCTTTTGTTTCAAGCTATCTTCTTCTCCTCTGGCTTGCCAAGCGCGGCTATGCTGATCTGCCACCGCAACGAGTAGGCGACTTCATCACCGGCTGCGCATTGTTTGGCGTGATCATCGGCGGGCGCCTCGGCTACGTGTTCTTCTACAAGCCTGAAATGCTCCGCGAGCCTTTGTCGATCTTCCGTGTTTGGGAAGGCGGAATGTCCAGCCACGGCGGAATGCTGGGAGTGTTGCTGTTCACTTTGTATTATGCGCGCCGGCACAAAATCTCCTGGTTGAATCTTGGCGATAACCTTGTTGTGACGGCGCCGATCGGCTTGTTCTTCGGGCGCTGTGCCAATTTCATCAACGGGGAACTTTACGGACGGATCGCAAAAGTCCCCTGGGCGATGCAATTCCCCAAGGAACTATTCGATCATCCCCAGGAAGCTGAGCGCGCGGTGACCGCTTGCGGACGAATCAATCCATCGCTCACAACGGCGGATGCTGTCGTCGACGCAGTTCGCAGCCAGCCACCAGTGGCCACCGCATTGCGCTCAATTCTGTCACCACGTCATCCCTCGCAACTTTACGAGGCGTTTTTCGAAGGAATCGTTTTGTTCGCGATATTATGGTTCGTGCGTACTCGCAGGCGCGAGCCAAATGGCATATTGACTGCACTGTTCTTTATCTGTTACGCAATTTTTCGAATCGTAGTCGAATATTTCCGTGAACCAGATGCAACACTGGTCGGTCCCTTCACACGCGGCCAATTCTTTTCGTTCTTCCTAATTGTGATTGGTTTTGGATTTGTCGCAGCGACGAAAATGCATCCGACGTATCCAAGAAGGATTGGAACATAGGCTTGTAGCCTATGTTTCTACTTCGAAATTCGCCATTTCCGCGAATCTTACTTTCGTTTCTGCGAAACGGCGTTATTACTTAAGCCGGTGACGCGGGAATGCTTGAAATCGTAGCAGCCGGCAGCGGTCTCCTTTTTGCGTTCGATCACGCGACGATCGCAGGAAAGCTCGTTCTCACTCTGCTTGCTGTCGCCTCCATCTTCAGTTGGTCGATCATGATCACGAAGTTGCGCGTGATCCGGTTTGCCCGAAGACAGAACGCGCGTTTTCTCGCCGCTTTTCGACAAGATCGACAACCGCTGCGGCTGTTCGAGAAAAACGCCCGCTTTCCGGGATCGCCGGTATTCAACGTCTATCGCGCCGGTTGCGAGGAAATGACATTTCATTTGCTCGGTTCTCCAGAGGTGGACGACACCTTTCGCGCGCGACTGGGAATCGCCGATAAAATTTCGCCGGCACAAATGGGCGCGGTAAACGCGGCGATGGAACGAGCCGTGGGCGAAAGGGCGCTTTCCCTGGAATCGCAGATGATTTTGCTGGCAACCGCGGTGAGTGGTTCGCCTTTTCTCGGCTTGCTCGGTACCGTCTGGGGCGTGATGGACGCTTTCACCGGCGTCGCCGAAGCGGGCTCGCCTAACCTTGTTTCGATGGCGCCTGGCGTTTCCGGCGCACTCATTACTACAGTCACCGCGCTCTGTGTCGCGATTCCAGCAATGTTCGGTTACAACTTTCTCGTCACCAGTATTCGCGGGATCATTGTCGAGATGGACAATTTTGCCGCGGAGCTCGCTTCAGAATTCGAGCACAAATACGTCGATCACAGCTCGCGCCTGCCCGCCGTAACCTCGGCGCAGGCGGGTGAATCTGCGTTTCGCCGATGAGACGCTATTCGCAGCGTCAGAGCCTTTCCACGCTCAGCGAGATTAACATCACGCCGCTGCTCGACCTGGCGTTCGTGCTGCTCATCATTTTCATGATAACGACACCGTTGCTCGAAAGCAGCATGAACCTCGTCATTCCATCGAGCGGCGCCACAAATCCGCCGATCAAGTCAGGGCAAGTACAAATTGTCTCAATCGACCGCAATGAGACGATTCGGTTTAACAATCAGGCAGTCGATTTGAAAACCCTCGCAGCGCGACTGGCGGAACTAAAACAGACGAATCCAGATGTCGCTGTTGTGATTCGGCCGGACCGCCAGTTGCCTGTGCAAAAATTGATCGCACTGATAGATGCGCTGAAGCAGGCGCAGATTACGAAGGTTGGCATCGCCACAAAGGCTGAGTCGAAATAGATGTCGAAGAACTCGCGCTTTTGGCGAAACGTCACGCTAATTGCGCTGGCGCATATCGCACTGATCGCAGGGTTGATTCGCTGGAGTTTAGCAGCGCGAAGCGCGCCAGACGCGGAAAGCCTGATTTGGTTGAGTGGTGCGGAAGATCTCGCGGCCGCTGCAAGTCGAGAAAGCGGTGGGGCGCCACCAACAAAGGTTTCAGTTGCGTCCGTTGACTCAGAACCTTTAAGGCCGGATGACGAAGAAAAGGAAAAGTCGCCTGTAACTCAAGCAAAGAGCGAAATCGAATTGCCGAAACCGACGCCATTGGAAACCCCTGCGCCGAAGGCAACTCCAAAACCGAAGGCAATGGCGAACCCTACTCCGAAGCCAAAACCCAACTCGACTCCTAAAAAAGCTGTACTGGCGAAAGCGACCAAATCATCGACGCACGCCAAGTCCAGCCTGCCAAAATCCACGGCAGAACAAACCGAAATGAGGAACGAGAAAAAGAAGAGTGCGAAAACTGAATCCTCATCCGATAGCGGCTCGATGAAAACAGGATCAACCGGCAAAGGCGGCAGCTCAAGCGGTGGCAGCAGCGCATCCGAATTCAGTTGGTATGGCAACATGCTCCACGACCGTTTTTACAGCGCATGGATCCAGCCGACGACTACGGTCGCTTCTGGCGCGAAAATTTCGACGCTGGTGAAGGTTCGAATCGAAAAGGACGGACGCGTTTCCAAATTCGATATCATCAAACCCTCCGAAAATGTTGTCGTGAACGAATCGGTTGCGGCAATTGCGAGGCGCGTGACCGAAGTTGACCCGCCACCGGCCGGGCTTGGCACTGGCAATCATTACGACGTAAAAATCAATTTCGAGCTAAATACGAACCACTAGACGGTGCAGTAATAATATCGCCCCTCGTCGCATTGGTGTTGCCGGAACGGAGCGTACGTGAGGCACGTTTGCTCATCGTAAAGTCAGCCAGGCGCTGGTGAAATAAATCACGAGGGCAAAAAAGTCCGCCAAAGCCAGGGTTATTGGCCCTGCCGCAATTTTTGGATCCAGCTTGAACCGATGAAGAAGCGAGGCCACACCCAGGCCAAACACGCACGCCGTGACAAGCGAAAGCGCGATGCTGCCGCCGATGACGAAGGCCGCAGCCGCATTATTCCGCCACAACCAAACAACCAAGCCCACCACCAGACCGCACGCAGCGCCGAGAAGGAGCGCGGTCATCAATTCTCGACGAAATGCTGTAGCCAGCCAGTGCCAGGTGACCGGAGCAGAACGTAATGCGTGAATTGTTACGCTCATCGATTGCATGCTCACGCTTTCGTTTAGCCCCAATACCATTGTAAGAAAGAACGCCAGCACTAGACTGCGGGCCAAAGTCGCTTCAAAAAAGCCGGCCAGAATTGCTGAGAGCGTCCCGCCTGCAACCGTGACCAGTAACCAGGGAAAGCGGAACCGAAAAACGCGCCAGGGCGAGGCGCCGCGGATTTGTTCGATGTGAAAGCCGAGCGCTTCAAAGAATTCCGGACTCACTTGCGCGATAGAACTCCTCGCTTCTCCGGCTTCACTGTCGCCTGCCTGTAAAATTTCTTCCGCGAAAAGGTTGGCATCGATGATGCCGACTACGCGGCGTTGCTCGTCCACGACGGGGAATGCGAGAAATTTGTAGAGCACAAAAAATTCGCAGGCGTCAAGAATCGTCGCCGTCGCGGGAACAGCCACCACACGGGGCACCATGATTTCGCGCAACGGCGCTTCCAGAGACGCGGTCAGCAAACGGCGCGTGGGGACCACACCAACGAGTCGTTCCTGATCATCGATTGCATAAAAATAAATGACGCGTTCACCCACGCCTTCGCGCCGGATGCGCTCCAGCGCTTCACCCACTGTCATGCCCGCCCGCAGTAACGGAAAATCCTTACGCGCGTGATCGACAACGGCCGCATTAATATCGGGAATGGCGGCCGCGATGTTCATCTCACTACTCGATGAACGATGCCTTTGTTCTTCAAAATTTCGCTGGCTTCGCTGAAGTAATCACGAATGTCTGATTGTGCGCGTATCCAATCAATGTAACGACCGATGCCGTCCCTGAGATCGACAGTCGGTTTGTATCCAGCGGACCGTGCCAGCGCGGTGTCGCTGATGAGATGCCGCATTTCGCCCGGACGAAATTCGCCGTTGACCTCAGGCGCGATATCGATCTTCAGAACATCGGAAAGTTGCTCGGCGACTTCGCGAATCGGCGTGCCGCGTCCGCTGCCAATGTTTACCGGCAGTCCGTCGAGCTTGTCCGTTTCACCGGCAAGCAAATTGGCGCGCGCGATGTCCGCCACGAACGAAAAGTCGCGGGTCTGTTCGCCGTCCTCGTACAGAACAGGCGGCAAATTGTTCAGCAAACGCGTGCAAAAAATCGCGATAACACCGGTGTAAGGATTAAAGATCGATTGGCGCGGTCCGTATGTGCATGAGTAACGCAGCGCGACCGTGGGAATACCGAGCTGTTTCCCCCATAGGAGGACGAGCCGCTCTTGATCAACTTTGGTCAGGCCGTAAACGGTTTCGCCACCGATCGGCGCGTTTTCCGGAGTTGGAACGCTTGTCGTGGTCGCGCCACAGATGGGGCAATGCACATGCCAATCGCCGCGGCGCAACTGCTCGACCGATCGCACCATCGGAAAGACCAATCCGTGTTTGGGGCAATCGCCGGCGCCTTCACTGTAAACGGCCTGCGAACTCGCAACCACGACCTTCCTGACCGGCAGCTTTCTCTCACGGATGACTTCAAGCATTTGGGCAGTCCCCAGCGAATTTACATGCACAAACTTTGTAATCTCCGGCATGTAACCGCCGTAGGCAGCTTGGTGAAAAACGACGTCTATTTTGTCTAACGCGCCGACAATCGTGTCTCGATCACGCAAATCGCCGTGAATGAATTCCGCTTTCCGGTTGAGCCAGGCCGGCTCTCCGCGACGGTGGGTTTGCGGTTCCAGATTATCGACTGCCCGAACCTGCCAGCCTTCACTCACGAGAAGATCGACTACATGTGAGCCGATTAAGCCTGCGCCGCCGGTGACTAATGCGCATCTTGTCATGCGAATCTCAGGCTATCTGTGCAGCCGTTGCAGGGCAACCGCATCGGTTGCCGGTTTCAGGTCAGCAGACGGAGCCCCGCCCTACAATTTTCTATTCGCAACTACGCTCGCGAGAAATTGCCGCGTGTTTGGAGCCACTGCGTCACCCTTATATTGATCAAGCAATTCATTGCGTAGCCGTCGCAACGCCACGCTATCATCGACATCGTATCCGACCGGTAAAGATTTCACTTCAAGGCCAATTTCATCCGCGCGCTGCAATGTTTGCTCGAAAACCCGTTCCGTACTCCATTCGATTCGCTCGAACACTTCGCGGTGTAAGCGTTTCAATCCAATTAAATAATACCCTCCGTCATCGCAGGGACCCAAGACGATCCGGTCTCCCGGCAACGAAAGGAGCTGTATAGCTCGGGTAAAATTCTCGGCGGGAATCGTCGGGCTGTCAGAATCAATCAGACAAACGGTTCCGAACCCGCTCTTGAACAAGTCCTCAGCCGCAAAATAGAGGCGTTCACCGAAATCTTCGCCGCGTTGTGGCAGTAAACTGAAATCAGGAGGCAAAATTTCGGCATAGTCTGATTCGGCACCGACCGGAGTGTAAACGGCAATTCCATGTACGCTTAATCGGCCGGCGTTCGACGCAGTCAGGCCGTTGCAACTAACTGAGATCGCCGCGGCGGCGTCCTGTAAAAAACACTTGTTCAGTTGCGCGGCTTCCTCGTTCGTGAGCGACGGGACAAGGCGTGTTTTTACTTCCCCTGCGCGGGGTGCCTTGGTCATCAGGGCCAAGGCGGAGCAGCCCGCAAATTTTTTATCCGCTGTACCCGGATCAACAACGCTGTGCTCCCTTCTCATTCGTTGCGTTGTTGGTCGCTATCCCTTTTCGCAAAGAGCGTACTGGTAGCGTCCATCCTGCCACGTTCTGACTGTTTTCCATGGTTGAGCGGGGAAAAGATTCGCGAACGCGTCGGCAGAAAATACCGTTGCTTTATATGGTTCTCGATAACCATTTTCGGAGGGAATGAACCCTACGAGAAGCCACATCGCCAGGAGCGGAATCGATGCCCAAAAGGCATAGCGTGGTTCGGCAACGAAACAGCGACCTCCAGGCTTCAATACACGATACATCTCGGCAATAATGCCTGTTTGTTCGGGCAAGATGGTGAGTAACCGTGAAGCCAGGACGACATCAAAGGCCGCATCCGGAAACGACAACCTGAGGGCATTGATTCGTTTGAAACAGCAATTAGT
>JBKPLD010000093.1:0-8794 GCA_046731415.1 Verrucomicrobiota bacterium | reverse complement strand
TATGTTCGAGTGGGCGCATTCGTCATTAGCTTCATCGCGCTCGTCGCGGCTGGAATCGGCATCATGAACATCATGCTGGTGAGCGTGACTGAACGGACCAAGGAGATCGGCGTTCGCAAATCGATCGGCGCCCGTAGCCGCGACATCTTGCGGCAATTCTTGACCGAAGCTGTTTTCATTTCCGAGGCTGGCGGTGTGCTGGGAATCATTTTTGGGATCATCGTCGGCGATTTACTGGCGATGTGGCTCAAAGTGGATCTAATTTTTCCCTACGGTTGGGCCATCGCCGGTCTACTTGTGTGCTCAGCGATCGGGATCGGCTTCGGTCTTTACCCGGCCTATCGCGCAGCGAACCTCGATCCGATCGAAGCGCTGCGATACGAATGAGCGATTTTGCTTTTGCTGGCGGCTATGCCCGTCATGCACGTGCATGACTCGCTGCACAAATCACGAAGTGCTACTCTAATCCGAGCGCCTTGAATGTCGCATCGACGTGTTTGAAATGAATCTCGAGTGAGCAAAGACTGTCGATCTCCTTCGCCGAAAGTTTCGCGGCGATTTCCGGTTCGCGTTTTGCGTTTTCAGCAAATGTCCCCTCGCCTTTCCAGGTTTTCATCGCGGCGCGCTGCACCGCTTCATATGCGACTTTGCGTTCTGTACCTAGACTCGTCAGTGCCAGTAAGATTGACTGGCTAAAATACAGTCCCTTCGTGAGCTCGAGATTTTGTTGCATCCGCTCGGGGTAAACTTGCAGCTTTTCGACAATATCGCGCAACTTTGCCAGCATGTAGTCGAGAAGAATGCATGAATCCGGCAGAATGATGCGCTCTGCGCTTGAATGGCTGATGTCGCGTTCGTGCCAGAGCGCGACGTTTTCCAATGCCACAACAGCGTTACCGCGAACGACGCGGGCCAGCCCGCTCAACCGCTCGCCGGTAATAGGATTGCGTTTGTGCGGCATCGCCGAACTGCCCTTTTGCCCTTCGCCGAAGAATTCTTCCACTTCCAGCACTTCAGTCCGCTGAAGGTGACGGAATTCGGTCGCCCAACGGTCAATGCTTGAAGCGATCACGGCCAGCGTTGTCATGAACTCCGCGTGCCGGTCGCGCTGCACGATCTGAGTCGAAAGCGTCGCTGGTTTTAATCCTAGCTTCTCGCACACAGCGCGCTCAATCTTCGGGTCGATATGCGCGTGCGTGCCTACCGCGCCACTGATTTTGCCAACGCGAATTCGCTGGCGCGTCTGTGTGAGGCGTTCTTCCGCGCGGCCAAATTCGTCATACATCAGCGCGAGTTTCAGACCGAACGTGATTGGCTCGGCATGTACCCCATGGCTGCGCCCGATCATAGGGGTCATTTTGAACCGCCGCGCCTGGTTCGCGATCGCGGTCCGGAGAGATTTCAGATCGGCCAGAAGAATGTCGCACGACTCGTTCAACTGCACAGCCAGCGTCGTATCTAGAATGTCTGACGATGTAAGCCCCTGGTGAATCCAACGCGCTGCAGGTCCGACCGAGACGGCAACGTTTTCCAGGAAGGCAATTACATCGTGATTGGTCCTTTTCTCAATCTCCAGGATTTCAGGAATTGAAAATCTCGCGCGCTTCCGAATCTCCGCGGCGTCATTTTTCGGAATCTGGCCAAGCTCAGCCATCGCCTCGCAGGCGAGAACTTCAATATCCAGCCAGATCTGAAACTTTCGCTCGTCCGACCAGACTCTGCTCATCTCTGGCCGGGAATATCGATCGATCACCTGCGCAACATAAAAGGGGTGCCTGTGAGGGAAAAGCGTTTTGTTTTTGTTTCATTAACACCGCGCTTCAGCCCGGTGTGAAGCTGCGCGGGATATTCCCAACCGCGTTAGCAATTTCCTCAGTCATGTTGCGTTACAAGCGCTGAAGCGGTTCACGTTCCACGGGATCGGTCGTTCCACTCGCTGAAGCGAAGCGTTAATGAGATCGAAAACAAAAGGCGCTCCGGCAACCAATCACCGGAGCGTTCAATCCCTTCGCGAAGGCCGGTCAGCAAACCCGCGCGCGCAGGAAGCGTCCGTTGTCTTGCAAACGCACCTTGCCACTGGCGAAAAGGTCTGCAACGGTCGCGACCGTTTCTCGATTGCTACTCGTGCACGAACTGACTGCCAGGATGAGATCACCCAGTGACAGACCCGAAAACCTCCGCGGCTTTAAAATTTGTCGATTTCTTTTCATACGATTGCCTCGGTTTTGAGAAGCAATTCCGATACCATCTCGATTTGTGAATATCTCATCCATAAGCCCTATGTAGTTATTCATCTTTATGCACTGTATGACTGACCGCTCACCGACACTTTTGTTCAATTTTCAAACACAAAATAGTGGGTGCGCCCGTTTCACGGAGGCAAGAAGCGCTCACGAAAGAAAGCCGGCTTGTATGGCCGCCGTAGCATTGGCGAAAGCGCGAGCAGCCGTCGGAATTTAAACGCGGCAGGCAATGGTCCCGCCTTTTGCTGCCTATGCGCTGGAACGCGGCTTCATCAACCGAAGGCTCAACATGTACAGAGCCCCAAAAAGCGCGATTACGATCAGGATTCCCCTGGATTGTCCGTGGATAAATCGAACCAATGCGTCTGGATTCGTCAAAAGCTCCGGCTCAAGGCGGTAAGCTTTGTCGCCGAGATAAGCAAGAATCCAACACCAGAGCGCCGATCCAGCAATCGTCATGAGACTGAAAAGCCCGAAGTTCATCCGAATAATCCCGGCAGGAATCGAGATCAGATGGCGAACCACGGGAAGTAGCCGCGCAAAAAAAACGCCACCTGCCTCGTAGCGAGCCAGCCATTGCTCGGCTTGCTCCAGTTTTTTTGGAGTCACAAGCACAAGACGCCCGTACTTTACGATCAGCGGACGTCCGATTACCCGCGATGCCCAATAAGTGATAGCAGAACCAAGATACGAGCCGATGACGCCCGCCAGCACTACCCCTGTGAAACTGAGTTTTCCTTGTGCGGCCAGAAATGCAGCGGGCGGAATGACGATCTCGCTCGGCACCGGAAAGATGGAGCTTTCCATCGCCATTAACACTATGATTCCGATGTAGCCACCGGTGAGCACCCAATGGAACCAGGTTTCAAGAAGATGATGCATATTGTCGTTCCCAGCGACGTCGCCTGCCAAGCCGTAGCGTTATGCGAAGCCTGGAAGAATCTCTCGATGTCGAGCCGCAATAAAGTTCGCCCTAGTTCAGTCTAAAAACGAAAATCCGCAATCCCAAATTGAGATGTCGATCTACCGGCGCGTTCTTCGTTATTACAGGCCGTTCCTTGGGCAAACTTTCGTGGGATTGGTTCTTTCGCTCTTAGCGGTTGGCCTGAATCTGCTCAAACCCTGGCCATTCAAGCTGATCGTGGACAATTTCCTTCGGCCCGGCGAGGCAGTGCGCAATGACTGGCACATCTGGATCCCGCTACTCTGTCTTGGTCTCGTCCTGATACAGCTTTTGTGGGGAATGATGAATTGGATCACGAACTATCTCTTTGTGAAGATTGGCCTGCAAGCATTACTCAAATTGCGCACCGACCTCTATTCGTATTTGCAATCTCTCTCGCTCAAATTCCACGATGCGCGCCGTTCGAGCGATTCCAGTTTTCGCGTGGCGTACGACTCGCAATCGATCCAGACGATCTACAACAAAGGGTTCACCAACATCTTTTCGTCCGTAATCACATTGATCGGAACCTTTCTGATCATGTTGCGGCTGGATTGGCAGCTCACATTAGTTTCTCTGGCAATCGTTCCCCTGGTCGTTGGCACAATCTATCTGTTTGCACAACGGATCCGTCGGGAATCAACAACGATCCAGGAACAGGAAAGCGCGGTCCTCACTCAGGCACAGGAAGGTCTCAGCTCGATTCGGATGGTCCACGCGTTTGGCCGCGAGGAATTCGAAGTGCTCCAATTCCAGCAACAAGCCCGGCAAAGTTTGCAAGCGAACCTGCGGCTCACTTTGACGAACGTAAACAGCGCACTGGTGATCAGCACGCTGATGGTTGTGGGAACGGCTGCCATGTACTACATCGGCTCGCTGCACGTTCTCGACGGCACCCTTACCCTCGGATCGCTACTCGTTTTCAGCGCGTATCTGCTGATGCTTTACCAGCCACTTGAGTCGCTCACCTACACCGCCTGGGCAATGGAAGGCGCTACCGCCGGCGCGCGACGTTGTTTCGAAGTGTTGGACCGCGAAGACGACGTACGCGATTCACCAAATGCGATTGCCATTTCGTCCGCTAGAGGCGCAATTGCATTTCAATCGGTAAATTTTGGTTACGCAGGCGATCGACACGTCTTGCGAGACATCGATCTGCGGATCGAACCAAACCAGATCGTTGGTCTGGTGGGCGGTACCGGCGCAGGCAAAAGCACATTGATGAGTTTGGTGCCGCGATTTTACGATCCTTCAACGGGTTACGTCATGCTCGATGACCGTGATGTGCGGGAGATCACAAAGAAAAGTTTGCGCGCACAGATCGCAATCGTTTTGCAAGATACTCTGCTCTTTTCTACGACGGTCCGCGAGAACATCGCATACGGTCGGCCTGATGCGACGGAAGAAGAAATCATCGAAGCGGCGCGCCGGGCGCAGGCAGATGAGTTTATTCAGCAATTGCCCGATGGATATTCAAGCACTGTCGGCGAACGAGGCGGACACTTGAGCGTTGGCCAACGACAGCGGATTGGTATTGCCCGGGCATTTTTGAAGAATGCGCCGATTTTGCTGCTGGATGAGCCCACGTCAGCGCTCGATCCCGCAACCGAAGCTGCGATCATGGATACGATCCAGGAATTAATGCGCGGCCGGACAACCTTGATCGCCACGCATCGCCTGGCTACGATTCATGGCCTCGATCAAATCATTGTGCTTGAACACGGGCGTGTCGTCGAAAAGGGGCGCGGCCCAGAGCTCATCGCGCGCGGCGGGATTTACGCAAAATTATACGCTTCGGGAAAATTCCCGACAGAGGTGGCGCATTGAGCAACGTCAAAAAAGATCGACACGTCGAGGGCGACTGGTGGCCGGATCCAATTCCATCAAATGTCGAGTTCGGCGAGGGATTCTATTGCGAGAGCGCGCAAATCTTTCGAAGGCTTCGGAGCGAGAAATCAGGCGCCGTCATTATCGGCAAACACGTTTCCTGTTATGCCGGCTGTTCGTTTTCTGTCGGCGAAAATGGCCGGTGCACGATCGGCGATTTCACCCTTCTCAATGGCGCTTTGATCATGGCAGATGAGAAGATCGAGATTGGATCATATTGCCTTGTTTCCTGGAACGTCGGAATCGCTGACTCGGATTTTCATCCGCTCGAACCGGCCCAGCGTCTCATCGACGCGCAAGCTCTCGCACCGTATTTCAAAAATCGCCCCACCCGGCCCAAGTTGAAAACCGCTCCCGTGAAAATCGCAAACAACGTCTGGATCGGTATGAACGCAGTGATTTTGAAGGGCGTAACGATAGGTGAAAACTCCGTGGTCGCGGCGGGATCAGTAGTGACAAAGAGTGTGGACCCGAACACCGTCGTCGCCGGAAATCCAGCCGTTGTTGTCAAGAAGTTTACAGAATGATCGGTTTCAACTTCCGACGCGCAACTTCGATAAATCGCGAGCAGGCGCTCAACGCTCAATGAAACGCAAGCGTATCGTCGTCATGGGCTTCATGGGTTCAATGCCGATCGCCGGTGTAATCTGGCAGCACATACATTACATCGTCGGACTGCAACGACTCGGTCACGATGTCTATTACATCGAAGATTCAGCTCGCATTCCCTACAATCCGGAAACATTTGAAGTCACCACTGAATTTGATTACACAGCGCGGGTTCTGAACCGGTTGTCGCAAGAATTCGAATTCCGAAATCGCTGGGGGTTTTGCGCGCGTTATTCGCCGGGAAATCCAACTGCTGGCTTGCGGTTAAAGAACATTCGTCAGCTTTATCGCGACGCCGACGCCATCCTGAACATTTGTGGCGCACAGGAGTTTAACGAGGATCTGCTCGTTTCCGATCGCCTTCTCTACATCGAAAGCGATCCAGGTGTCGAGCAAATCAAAATCGATAAGGGTGTGAAATCGACAAAGCAATATCTAGGGCGACATCATGCGCTGTTCAGCTTCGGAGAGAATATCGGCAGCAAAAGTTTTCCGGTGCCGATCCACGGATTGAAATGGCTGCCTACGCGCCAGCCGGTAGTGAGTGATCTTTGGCGAACGAGGCGCTCGCCTTCTCGAGCGGCGGTGTTCACATCTGTAGCCAACTGGTCCACTAGTGGTCTAAAAGACATTACGTGGCGCGGTAAAAAGTATCTCTGGAGCAAATCGCGCGAATTTCTGCGGTTTATTGCAGCGCCAAAAAAAGCGGGTGAGACATTTGAGCTGACCACAAACATCGAGCACGCCTCGATCCGCGCGAAATTCGAACGAAACGGCTGGCGACTGACTTCGCCGCTACAGATGAGCGTCGATTACTGGCTTTACCGTGACTACGTCCAGCGCTCGAAGGGAGAGTTCACCGTCGCAAAGGACCAATACGTACGCCTAAACACCGCGTGGTTCAGTGACAGGAGCGTGTGTTATCTCGCGGCGGGGCGACCGGTTATAACTCAGGAAACTGGCTTTACGAAATTCTACGGTGGTGAGGCAGGCCTTTTGTCTTTCCGAACGCTCGGTGAAATTGTGGAAGCGGTGAGGCTAATTAATGCTGATTACAGGAAACATTCCCGAGCCGCTTATTCCCTGGCTCGGGAGGTGTTTGAGGCCGAAGCTGTGGTGAGATCAATTCTCGAACGCGCCGGAATCTGAGGAGCCGCGCTAGCCCGTCCTGATTCGTCAGAGATTTGAACGTAGAACGCATGTATCGTGTCAGTTGTGTCCGAAAAGGCCACTTCGTAATGCAAATCCGAATCTTGATTTTCGAGTACGCTATTTAAGTTTGCAGCCTTTCCGCCGATGAAGCGTTTCCTTGTTCTAACTTGCGCCACCTTGCTGTTCCGGTCGGTTCTGGACGGGCAGGAAAGTTCCCCCGTTCGCCCGCCCATGGAGCAACAAGGTCCACAGGTACCGCAAGCTCCGGGCCCAAGGAGATCGAACCCACCTGCGCAAGACGTCGTTCCAGTCCCAGTTCCAATTGCGCCACCAAAGCCTAACGGACCTGTTCAAAAGAGTTTGGTCCGGATTACAGCGACTTCCGTGGAGCCAGATTACAAAGCGCCTTGGAACGCTGGAGGTCTCGAGCGCGGCGTCGGCGCTGGCTTCGTCATAAGCGGCAATCGAATTATGACCAACGCGCACGTGGTCGCCAACAGCCGCTACCTTACCGTGGAGCGCGACGGCGATCCCAACAAATATCCGGCCAAAGTGCAATTCATTGCGAATGATTGTGATTTGGCGGTGATCACAGTAGCGGCTCCTGACTTTTTCAAGAACATGTTGCCGTTGCAATTTGGCGGAATTCCTGCACTGGAATCGACTGTCTCAGCGTACGGTTATCCAATTGGAGGAGAGCGGATGTCGGTTACCACGGGTATCGTGTCGCGGATTGATTTTCAGCTCTACACGCACTCGTCGGTCGATCAGCATCTGGCGATTCAAATCAGTGCTCAGATTAACCCAGGAAACAGCGGCGGCCCGGTAATGCAAGACGGCAAAGTCGTTGGTGTAGCGTTTCAGGGTTACAGCGGTGACGTCGCTCAGGGAGTGGCCTACATGATTCCGACGCCGGTGATAAAGCGGTTTTTGCAGGATATCGGCAACGGGCATTACGATGAATACCCCGACCTCGCAATCACCTATGCAAAATTACAAAATCCAGCACAACGAAAGTTTCTCGGGTTAAAGGATGACGATCGCGGCGTGCTGGTAAGTTCTGTGGTCGCAGCCGGACCATCGGATGGGATTCTCTACCCGGGTGACGTTCTTCTTGCCATCGACGGCCATCCTATCGCCAGCGACGCGAATGTTGAACTAGAGGGTGAGCGCGCTCAGTTCGAAGAAGTCGTCGAGCGAAAGTTCAAGAACGATTCGGTCAAGCTCGACGTCTTGCGCAACAAGCAGCCGCGGACCGTAACAATTAAGTTGTACAAACCCTGGCCGTACTCGGTGCAGGGCCATACCTACGACGTGCGGCCACGTTATGTCCTTTACGGCGGTCTGCTTTTTCAACCCTTAAACCTGGACATGCTCGAGGCATATCGAAGCGCCGACCTGCGGGTGCGCCATTTCTTCGAATACTTCGTTCTTGATCAGCTCTACCTGCAGCATCCCGATGTCATTGTGCTCGCAAACATCCTGCCAGATCCGATTAACACCTATCTTGCTCCGTACCGCGGCGGGATTGTGGATGAAGTAAATGGCAAGAAGATTCGGACGCTCGACGAATTGGCGAATGCTTTCGCTGAATCGCCGGAGCGGCTGGTGATTCGAATGATTGGAGACGGGCCTCCGCTAGTCCTTAATCGAAGCCAGGTGGGAGCTGCACGCGAACGCATCAAGACGCGCTACAACGTGCTGAAAGAGCAAAATCTCGAAGATCAACCGGCGTCGAAAGGAACGGAACAGGCAAACAAAATCTAAGATGACCAGGAATTCTCTTATCGCCTTCGGACTCATCCTTTTCACAGCCACTGGGGCGCTGGCGAAAAAGGAGTCCGCCGTTTCCTCGGTCCTGAGCAAGCAAAAACAGCTTGCGCTGGTCCGCGTAAACGTGACCGGGCAGTCGTACGATTATTTTCGACCATGGCAAAAGAAAGCGCCGTTCTCAAAACGC
>JBKPLD010000092.1:0-15296 GCA_046731415.1 Verrucomicrobiota bacterium | reverse complement strand
ACAATTTCTTGGCGCTAAAATCTTCGATAGCGGCCGCCAGCGCTTCCGGGCTGTTCTCCTGCGCCCATGATTTCTGGTCGTGACAAATAATCCGGTCCATGTAACTCCCGCGAAATCCTACGACCGGAGTACCGCATGCCTGACTTTCCAGGGCCACGAGTCCAAACGTCTCCTGCACGCCTGGATGAACGAAGAGATCAGCGGCGCGATAGTAACGGGCGAGATCGACAGAGTCTGCGCAGTACGAGATCCATGAGACCTTTCCAGTGCGGCGTTGCAATTTTTGGATTTTGCTGCGTTCCGGTCCATCACCAATCACCAGGAGATGAAACTTATTGTGCTCTCTTTGGCGCAGAATCTCGAAAGCTCGAAACAATGTTTGTGTGTTTTTTTCTCTGGCAAGTCGCCCGGCATAGAGAAGCAGCGTTTCTCCGCGCCCGATGCCTAACGACCGGCGAGTCGCGGCCCCGTCATCAGGCAAAGGCTTGAAAACGGCAGTATTCACCCCGAGCCGCACCGGTCGCACATTGCGCACGCCCCAATCGGAAAGGAGGGTTGCCAGTTTTTCGGACGGAACCAGCGTTGCTTGAAAACGATTATAAAGTTTGCGCACGTAAGCACGGGTCAATTTCATCGCTCGCTGCGTGCCGCGTTTGCCCAGAAATTTTGTGCTGCCGCGGAGATAAGCTTCCGGGAAATGCGAGTGATAAAAACCAACGACTGGCACTCTCAGCGCGCGACCCGCGGCAATCGCTTTCCAGCCGATCTGATACGGATCGCTCGATTCGATGAGATCAGGGCGCTCGCGATCCAGGATTTCTTCGATGGCACGGAGATTCAGCAGGGCGCGATAACGCGAGCTTCTCGATACTAACGGCGATCGAATCGAATAGACTCGTGATCGCCCATTCGTTGTCACCTCAGTTTTTGGACCGGGGACAACGAGGAGGTGCTCGTCATCAGGCGAACAATTCCTGATGTACGCAATTTTCTCGTGCACGTACCTTTTTACTCCCCCGCTTAGCGGAGAGTAAAACTGGGTCAGATCACAGATTTTCAAGCTGGCACTGTAGCCGTCGCTCTGTCGCCGACGCAACGCAGAGATGTTGAATGTATCAGCGCCGCGCTTCGCACAGCGAAGCGGCTACAGCAGGGCAATCACGCGGCGCGGAGTCAGGCACCGGATTCCAGTCCGCTCAGGTATCTCTCCGCGTCCATCGCTGCCGCGCAACCCGATCCAGCTGCCGTTACCGCCTGCTTGTAAATGCGATCAGCCACGTCGCCCGCCACGAACACGCCGGGGTGCCTGCTCTCCACCAGCTTTTTCGTGATCAAATAACCGTCTGAATCCATGTCGAGTTTGCCGCGATATGCCTTGGTATTGGGGTCGTGACCAATCGCCACGAACACACAGGCCACCGCTAATTCACGCTCTTCATTCGTCTTTACATTGCGCAGGCGCACGGCTCGCATTTCGCCTTTTTCGTCGGGGATATATTCGGTGACGACGGTGTCCCAGATCGGTTCAATCTTCTTGTTAGCAAATACGCGGTCTTGCATGATTTTTGAAGCCCGCATCTTATCGCGTCGATGAATCAAATAGACCTTTGAAGCAAACCGGGTGAGGAACAACGATTCTTCTGCCGCAGAATCGCCTCCACCAATGACGCAAACTGGCACGTTTTTGTAAAATGCGCCGTCGCACGTGGCGCACGAAGTCAGTCCGTGGCCGATCAGTTTTTGTTCATCCTCGAGCCCCAGATACCGCGCCGAAGCTCCACTGGCAATGATAAGCGCTTCCGTCTCCAACCATTCATCATCGGCTTTGATTCGAATATGCCGGTTTTTGGCATCGAAATCGGTCGCCTCGGCATATGAAAATCTTGCGCCAAATTTCTCGGCCTGTTTATGCATGTTCAGGATGAGCTGCGGTCCATCGATCCCTTCTGGAAAACCGGGATAATTTTCAACGAGCGTAGTAGTTGACAGTTGTCCGCCCGGCTGGCGGCCTTCCAGCACTAACGGATTCAGATTCGCACGCGCGGCGTAAATTGCCGCCGTCAATCCGGCGCAGCCGCTCCCAATAATGATCAGTCTTTCCATCGATAAAATCTAACACACAGCGCAAGTTGTTGGGAGCTAAGTCCCCATCGTCAAGCGCCCTGCTACGCCAGGAGCGTTTGGGACACGGCAGGCTACGCCGTCACTTGCACGTCAATCTCATGCAATCCCGCTGTGCCGGAAAAGGGACCTCGATCTTCTTGCCATTTCTGAGTACGGCCTTCGCCGTCGGTGGCCCGGACGACTAGCATATAATCACCTGTTGCATCCGGCATCCATTCAGCTTTCCAGAGTGACCACGCCAGATTACCGCCGGAATAATAGATCTCAGCGTCGCGCCATAATTTGCCCCCATCACTGCTAAATTCAACGCGCGAGACACCGCGGTCACCTCCGTAAGCCATCCCCTTCACTTCAATCGGCCCGTTCAGTTTGCCTAACGAAAATGACGACCAGGCGTCCGGCACGTCGATTCTCGATCTTGTGGGCGTGATAAAATCGGGGCCCCAACCTTGTGCCTCATAAAATCCTTTTGCGTTCGCGTCGGTCACTTCGATTCGAGTAAGCCATTTCACATGTTTCTCGCCGAAGTAACCCGGTACGATGAGGCGCAACGGGTAGCCGTGGCGCTCGGGCAATTCCGCGCCGTTCATTTCATAGGCAAGCAGGGTGGTAGGTTGCAGCGCTTTATCGAGCGGAATTGTGTCGGCGTAATTATCGACACCCTGAAAGCGCACTCGCGCGGCGCCGGAAAACGGGATCGCCCGGTCCAGAAGGTCCCGCAATGGAAAGCCCTTCCAAACGGCGTTGCTGATGAGGCCCGCATCCAAACCATTGCTAATACACATCAGTGTTGTCTCCTGCTCCGTCGTCTCTAGTCCTAATAAATCGTCGAATCGCCACGTGGCGATATTCTTCACGAGTCCGCCTACTTCAAGGTGCCAAAGATCGAGGTCCACCAGCGGATCGACCACGTTTTTTGTCACGCAATAAAACAATTCGTTAGGTGTGATCGGCTGTACTACTCCGCCTTTGTACTGCGTGCCGTCATAGCTGAATGTGGCAGCACGATAAAGCTTGCGAGCCAGGGCGATCCCGCCGCCGGTAACTGCTGCTCCGATCACGCCGAGCACAAAAGCGCGTCGGCCAATCGCGGGACTGAATTCGTAATCGCCTTTTCCAATTCTTCCTTGTGTGAGAAATCGAAAACCAGTCACCAGTGTGCGCTCGAACACAAAAACGCTCAGCGCAAAACCGACTAGCGTGACCAGGCGCGCAGCCCCGATGGGCAGGCCAATGTAACTCGTGCCCAAAACTGGCCAAAGCCCGATTGCAAACAGGACGATTGGCAACAAAACGAATATCGACATGGTCCACGGCACTGAAGCGCGCGCAAGATTGCGTCGCGAGAACAATCCCAGGATCGCTCCGCCAATTGCGCCAACGACGAGTTGACCAGCTATCGTAGACCCAAATCCGAGTTGCTTGAGGTGATTGTAGCCGCGGACTTTGCCCATAAGGGAAAGAAATGGACCGGGCGGGATGAAAACCGAAAGTCGATCGCCGATGATTACAAGAGGTGTGGCCACTCCAAACACAGCGAGCAGCAGCATGGTCGCTGTCATCACCACTCCGGCGAACAATCCAGCAAGTAGGCCGGCGGAAATTACATTCGTTCTACTCACGGCAGCTGCCGATCTTACAGTCCCGGCACGAGAGTGGAATCAAATTACGCGCTTGCCAGCGGAGATCACCCCGCGGAGCTGTAGCGTCCGCTGTCCTCCGCGGAAGTCGGGACTCTGTCGATTTAACTCCAACCGAACCCGCTGAAAACTGCGCACACGCTAGAGCCGGCTGAGCTCCGGCTTTGCAGTCGAAAGAATTTTCTGTACGCGCTTCACCACCATTGCGGAAGTAACTTGCTTCATGCAGGCGTGACCAAATGGGCATTGGCTCAGGCGACGGTAGTTGCATGGCGAACACGGTAAGTCCACGCGCACGACGGACTCTGGTCGTTCGTACGGGCCGATGTGAACTGGGTTGGTCGGTCCAAAGACGCTGACCATTGGTTTGTCCAGTGACGCGGCAACGTGCATGGAACCGGAATCGTTCGTGACCCCGACCTCAGCGCGTCGAATAAGCGCCGCTAAATCTGCCGGCGTTGTTTGACCCGAAAGATCGCATGTCCCGGGCGCTGCGGCGGCGATTTGCCGACAGCGCGGCTGGTCGCGTTTGGTGCCTGCCAACGCGACGGCAAAACCTTCGCGGAGAAAATGCCGCGCGACGCCTGCGAACCCTTCAATAGTCCAGTGTTTCGTCTCCCAGATGGTTCCGGGCACCAGAACAATCAACGGCTGCGACGCATCCACACCCTTCTCTTTCAGCAAGCGCTCAACGTTTCGTACGGTTTCCGGAGAAAGATGAATGGCTAGATCTGCCGGGGTGTCGTCGAATCCAAGCAGCTCTCCGACCCATAGATAACGATCGATTGCATGCACATCGAGCGTCCGAATCGGGATGCGATGCGTGTACGCAATCCACGAGCCCTCGCGCGCACCGCGCCAGCCATGGCTGGGTACATTTTTCAGATCATGTTCAGGGGAAATTGTAAGTGTCCGTTTGACCGGTCGATCAAACCCGATGCGCACGCGTGCGCCGCTGATGAGCGTGAAAAAAGCCGAACGCACCTGGCCATGCATGTCGATCACCAGATCGTACTTCGCGCGACGAATTTGTTTGAGCAGATCGAGGAACGATACGAACGCGCGCCACCGATGGCCGCGCTTTGAAAAATCGCGGCGCGCAAAAAGGATGACGTTGGAAAGCGCAGGATGATAGCGCACGACTTCGGCGTTTTCCGGCGTGATCAACCAGTCGATCCGTGCCCGCGGATACCGCGCACGAAGCTTGACGAGTACCGGCAGTGTATGAACCACATCGCCAAGCGCCGAAGGTTTAATCAGCAAGATCCGCGAAAATTCGGCGGACCGCAGCCCTAATGCGTCGAGATTCTTTTTCTGTGGGGTTTCAATCTGACTGCTCACAAAGGGGTTTCAACGCCAAATGCTCAACGCTCAATGCCCAAGGTCAAATTCAGACAGATGAGCCTTGGGATATACGTTTCTTTCGCTTCGGGCGCACTCCGCGGGATTATGCCGCCTTTTGTTCCGATGAGAATGCGCTGCGGAGTTTTTTCATCCACGCGGAAAGTCGATGCCGGTTTTGCTCGCGCCGGACTACCGCCTCACTTGTCACCCAGTTGAATTGAATGACACGGCGTGTGCCGGAAAACGGTTTATGGCCGTGCCATGAATTATTGCTGCGGCGAAAGGCCAGCAATGTGCCTTCGGTCGGCGGTACTTCAAGAATGACGTCGTCCAGGTTCGTTCCTGAACGCAACAAACGAAGCTGACCACCCGGAGATTCCCAAGCCGAATTCATGTAAATAAGAATAGTGATGATTTTTGTCTCGGAATCGGTGTGAATTTTGCCATCTTTCTCGCTGCAACGCCCGCGCACGGTGATCATGTCCGGGCGATTAGTCAGATCGATGTTAAACTTTTCCTCAAACGCTTTGCGAAATTCTTCGCTGCGCATCTCCTCAATCAGCTCTGCGAACACCGGGCCATACGTCACTTCTCGAAGCGGAAAGCTACCCGCCCGGGCGACTTCCGGGTAATCCTTGTCGATCGCAGCACGCGCCTCCGCTTTGACAAACTCTGGAACAACCAAAAACTCGAACGGCTCACGGCTGAGCGGCGTGGTGCGAAATCTCTCCAGATCAAGCATGGAAACCATTGAGCGACGCTACACGAAAACTCGAGAACTTCTAGATGGAAACGGCTATCTGAGAGCAACCCGAAACAATGTCGCAACAATACGGGCGCCCGCGACAAATGTACCGCGCAAAGTGCCTGACACTTTGGATTCGCCGCCGGCGCGCCGACGATGGTTTACAGGGATTTCGAGGATGCGCAGCCCAGCTCGCGCGGCTTTCATCTGCATCTCCAAATTCCAGCCGTAAGTCTGCTCCCGCATGTTGAGCCGCACGAGCGCATCACGACGAATGGCACGAAATGGGGACATATCGGTATAACGAACCCCGTACAGCAGTCGCAAAATCAACCCGGCAAGCCGTCCGGCAAGAATTTGCTGGAGATTCATGCTGCCCGGTTCGCGTTGTCCGCGGGTGCGCGAGCCAATCACAAAATCGTACGTCCCGTTTGCGATGGGTTCGACAAGCTGATTCATAAACGCCGGCACGTCGCTCCCGTCTCCATCGAGAAAAAGCACAATGTCGCATTCAGGCGAAAGCGCACGAACACCTGCCGCGCAAGCGCGTCCGTATCCGCGCGGCGCGTTCACCACGCTCGCGCCCGCTTTACATGCGCGCTCGGCAGTTCGATCCGTGCTGCCGTTATCAACGACGATTACTTCGTTAGGCAAACCTGTTGCGAGACATTCGTGGACAACGCCGGCGATCGGTTCCTCCTCGTTAAGCGCAGGGATAACGACGGATACGAACAAGATATCGGCGATTCAACCGCGATTTTTCGAAAATTCTTTCTCGATCGCTCGGTGTAAATACTCCGCTATCGCTGGATGATCGAGACGCTGAACGACTTCGTCCAGAAACCCAGTCACAATGAGCCGCTGGGCGACCGGGACGGGAATACCGCGGGTCCGTAGATAGAAGAGCTCATCTTCATCGATTTGACCGGACGTTGCCCCGTGAGTGCAACGGACGTTGTCCGCGAGGATCTCCAACCCCGGCATCGAGTTGGCCTCCGCCTCATCGCTCAACAGAAGGTTGCGAACCTTTTGGTACGCATCCGTAAAATGGGCGTGCGGTTCCACGCGGATCAGGCCACCGAAAATGGTGCGGGCACGATCGTCCAGCGCGTTTTTGTACAGGAGATCGCTCGCGGTATGCGGTGAGACATGGTCCTGCAACGTGCGCGCATCGAATTCCTGCTGGTTTTTCGCGACAGCGACGGCGAGCAGATCACTGCGACCGCCTTCGCCAATCAGTCGGCTAAGACTTTCGAAACGCGAATAACGCGAACCGAGATGCAAGTTCAGACTCATGGCCGACGCATCGTGATCGACTGTTGTGGTGTTCATTTGCAGCGCGATGACGTTGTCGGCCCAGTTTTGTGCGCACACATAGGTCACCTTCGCTCCGGGACCGGCGACGAGATCGTTTACGCCGCAGGCAAAGCCGGGTGCGCGTTCCTCCACCGAGCAAAAGTGCTCGATCACCGTGACTTTGGCCAGCTCATCGGTGACGAGGAGCAAATGCGGAAAGGCGCAAGTATTTTCACCGGTCAGCCAATGAAAAATCTCGATCGGCTGCTCGATTTCGACGCCGCGCGGCACGTAAAGAAATGTTCCTGATGAAACCAGCGCCTGGTGCAGGGCAGCGAACTTGGCGGAGCCCAGGGTAGTCGGTTGCGACATGAAATGTTTGCGGAACAACTCGGCGTGTTCAACCATCGCTCGCTCGAGTGATTGGAAAATGACGCCGCGCCTTTTCAGCTGATCCGAAATGACGTCCCGCTCAAGAAGCTGGTCGCCAGCGAAAATCATGCGCCCAGCCACTTCTTCGAGTCCGCGCGATTGCTCGAGAATGGTTGCGCGCCCCCTTTCAGTTAACGTGCCACCATGGTTGAATGGGCTTAGATCCAGAAGACCGACATTGGCAAATCGCCATGCCTGATCTTTTCGTGTCGGCCTGGGTAATTCCTCAAATTGAGTCCACGCCGCGCGCTGCTGATCACGGAACCAATCCGGAAATTCTCCTGTCTCACGAACGCCAGATAGAATTGGCACGACCTCCATTTCAATTGTCGCCGTCTGGTTTCTGGTCATTTCGATATAGGACACCCAGGATCCATTCGTCTCATCGTTACTCACGTGGGTCGGGTAGGGGATTACCCGACCGACCCTTCCATCTCCAGCTCGATAAGCCGCTTGAGCTCCACGCTATATTCCATTGGGAATTGGCGGACGAGATCGTTGACAAAACCATTAACGCTCAAGCTCATCGCCTGAGCTTCGGTGAGACCGCGCTGTTGCATGTAGAAGATCTGCTCCGCGCTGACCTGACTGACACTTGCTTCGTGCTGAACAGCGTTGCCGGTTCCACGGACGGTGATCGCCGGATAGGTATCGGTTCGCGAGGTCGCGTTGATAAGCAGGGCGTCGCATTCGGTGTTGTTCTTGCAATTCTTCAGATGCTTAGGCACGTGAACCAAGCCACGATAAGTGGCACGGCCTTTACCGATTGAGATTGATTTGGAAATGATGTTACTGGTCGTCTCGTCGGCGGCGTGGATCATTTTTGCGCCCGTATCCTGGTGTTGCCCATCGTTGGCGAGCGCGATGGAAAGAACCTCGCCACGCGCTTTGCGCCCTTTCATGATCACGCCGGGATATTTCATCGTGAGACGCGAACCGATGTTGCAATCGATCCATTTCACTTCTGCGTTTTCCTGAGCGAGACCACGTTTGGTGACAAGGTTGAATACGTTTGACGCCCAGTTCTGGACAGTGATGTACTGAATCTTTGCCCCCTTCAGTGCGACCAGTTCCACCACAGCGCTATGCAACGTGGGAGTGTTGAATTTGGGAGCGGTACAACCCTCCATGTACGTCACTTCCGAGCCTTCATCGGCAATAATAAGCGTGCGCTCGAATTGTCCGAAATTTTCTGCGTTGATGCGGAAGTAAGCCTGCAGGGGGTGCTTCACTTTCACGCCGGGCGGAACGTAAATAAACGAGCCGCCGCTGAAAACAGCGGAATTCAGCGCGCTGAATTTGTTATCGGCGATCGGAATAACTTTGCCGAACCACTTCCGGAAAATTTCCGGATAATTCTTCAGGCCCTCTCTTGATCCAACGAAAATGACACCCTGTTCGCCAACGGCTTTCTTAATATTTGAATAGACCGCTTCGCTATCAAACTGTGCTTCCACGCCTGCGAGGAACTTCCGTTCCTGCTCCGGAATACCGAGCCGCTCGAATGTGCGCTTGATGTCAGCCGGTACTTCTTCCCAGCTGCGTTTCGGTTCCGTGCCTGGGGAGAGGTAGTAGCGGATTTTGTCAAAGTCGATTGCTTCGAGGTCCTTACTAGCCCAATGCGTGGGCAGCGGTTTTTCCAGGAACGTCTTCAGGCCGCGCAAGCGAAACTCGCGCACCCAATCCGGATCTTCCTTGACGTCTGCGATGTAGTGAATGGTTCGTTCGCTCAGTCCCACGCCGGCATCGCGCACGTGTGCTTCCGGATAAGAGAAATCACCTTTCCCTCGATCGATATCGATGGCTGCTGTTTCGGTTTTCATTGTTTACCTCGTATACGCTGGTTCGGCGGCTGCCTCCCGTGCCCAATCGTAGCCTCGTTCCTCGAGTTCGAGAGCAAGTTCTTTTCGCCCGCTTCTAACGATTCGCCCTGCTACCATCACATGGACGTTATCGGGGACGATGTAGTTGAGGAGGCGCTGATAGTGCGTGATTAACAATATGCCAAGATTGGGTCCGCGCAACGAATTTACCCCATGCGCCACGGTCTTCAGAGCGTCGATGTCGAGGCCGCTGTCAGTCTCATCGAGTACGGCATACCTGGGTTCTAGCATCGCCATTTGTAAAATTTCCGTGCGCTTCTTTTCGCCCCCGGAAAAGCCTTCGTTAACTGCGCGCGACGTAAACGAGCGATCCATCCGAAGCAATTCCATCTTTTCGTAAAGCCTCGCATAGTAATCGGTGGCCTCGAGCTCTTCGCCTTCCGGCAAACGCGATTGTAACGCGGCGCGGAGAAAGTTGGCGATTGTTACGCCTGGAATTTCGCTTGGATATTGGAATGCCAGGAATAGGCCGCGTCGCGCGCGTTCGTCGGGTTCAAGCGCCAGAAGATCCTCACCATCCATTAACATCTTGCCGCCGGTGACGTGATAATCCGGGTGACCAGCCAGGACCTTAGCCAGCGTGCTTTTTCCTGAGCCATTTGGGCCCATGAGGGCATGCACCTCGCCCTGCGGAACGCGAAGAGTCAGTCCCCGCACGATCTCCTGGTCGCCCACCGCAATGTGTAGTTTCTCAATGTTCAATTCCTTCATAACAGGGAACAACAAATATACCCTGATTTGATAGATTCGCGAATGTACTTGGAGTGGCTACCCCGCTTGGATTCGAACCAAGAATAACGCCTCCAAAGGGCGCTGTGTTACCGTTACACCACGGGGTAAACGGATTTTCGATTTTAGATTCGCGATTTTCGATTCAAGTGCAATGTTCAAAATTCACGAGTGATTTCGCGGCTGGAGCAACTCGCCGGCAAAATCGCGGTTGAATTACCGGTCGTGCGGCGCATATCATCTCAATGCGGTTAATGGGACTCGGTTATGGAGCGGACAACCTTCCTTGAGCACTACCGGGTCTGCCTTGGCTCTGATCGATCACCGAATGAACTTGGACGCGACGGCGCCGTGATTGCTTACGAAGCCGTGGACGAAAGATCCGGCGAACCGGTTGCGCTAACTTTAGTTCCGGTAGCGAGCATCGATCCTTCATTCCGGGAGCAATTCGAGGAACAGGCACGCGCTGTTCAAAGGCTGCGTCATGTCAATATTGCCAAGGTTTTTGACTTTGGACGCGACGGCGAAGATTACGTTTACGTTTCCGAGCGACTGCCGGGCGAAACACTGGCTGCGTGGGTAGGTCAGCACGGCCCGATGCCGGCTGACGCCACGTTACGAGTGGCGGAACAAATCGTGAGCGTTCTTTCGTCTTCCAGTTTTCACAAGCTTCCGTATCTGCCAATTGATCCCGCTGGCATCGTTGTTGTGCCGGGGCAGACCCCCGAAGGCGGCTGGCCGCTGGTGAAGTTGACCAACTTCGGCCTGGCTGGATTGAAGAGTGATCGTGACAGCTCGACGAGCCGCGAACCCTCACTTTCCGCTGGGGCGGGCGAACTCCAACGGAAAGATACGGAATTACACCCAACACCTTCCTCGGCGGAGTCTGTGGATCCCGAGTCCAGAACGCCCGGGCGAGATTATGGAGTATCGGATTTGCGTTCGGAAATTTATTCACTCGGCGCGACAATGTACTTTCTTCTCACTGGCGTAGCGCTTTCAGCTGAGACAGGTCGGCAATCTCTTAAGTTTTCAGGTTTCCCAAAGCCGCTGCGGAACTTGCTTGGCCAGCTTTTGCATCCCAATCCCGAGAAACGGCCAAAGGACCTGGTTTTGCTTGGAGAGATGATTCGAAGCTGTCTACTGAAAATCGAGCGGCGACTCGCACTTGCCAACCGATACGGCATCCCGTTCAGGACAGCAATTCGGCGGCCGGCCCAGCCTCGACCGCGGCACTTGCTGCGAACAGCGTTGGCCGTTGGCGCGCTCTTTGTAGCTGCCGCTGTGGTTGCCGCGGTCCTGTTTCCGGAATCGGTGGGCGTAATCTTGCACCAGCGTCGCGCAACAAAGTCGATTGGCGTTCTGGTTGGCGTTCCCGAGTCTTCGCCAACGCCTGGAGCGGTCCAAAATCCTTCGACGCCAGTTGCTCCCGCAACTGTGCTATCACAAGCGGCAAATTCAGCTTTGGCGTTAGCGAACCAGCCAGCGACGGACAGCGCGGCCGTCCCAAATTCGTCTCAGACTCCAGCAGCGGACATCCAGCAAGGCCAAACCCCGAGCGGGCAACCGCAGGTCGCTGCGGCCCCGGATTCTATCGCCGCTGCTTCCCCGGGCGCGGTTATGGAAAACTCTGCCGAAAACGAGACGCCTGCGGCATCTCCGCAGGATTCCAAGGCTGCGCAAACGACGACTACCACTCAGTCGAGTTCGCGCAGCAAAAAACGCCTAGCTTCAACATCATCGCCTCGCCAGGGTTCGATGCGTGTCCGAATGCTTGGAATTACCTCAGATGGGAGATTGATTTACCGTTTGCCCTCGGGCCGTACCAGAATCGTGGCTCCCGACTCGAACGAAAATGAATTTGTTCCGCGGAGACGTCACCGAGCTTTGATCCAGCGCGATCAAATCTTTGCGCCTCCGCCTCAATCTGGCCCGGATTACTTTCCTTACGATTAGTTCATAAAAGAAGACACACGCGCGCGAGAGACACGGAAACGCGACGGATTTGCTTTCCAACTGGTCAGGTTTTGGCTCAGGAACCTGGCGAAAAAATAAGAAAAAAAAGCTTGCCTAGCGGTACCATTACCGGCATAACCTCGCCTCCGTGGGGAAACGACCTGCCCTCTGGGCATTCGCAACTGCATCTCTTTTTGTGATTTCCAGCGCGGCGCTTCGCGCGCAGGCGTTGGCCCCTTCGTCGCTGGATCTCGCCGGTCCCGATCAAAAGAAAGCGGACGACATGGTTCAGGTGATCACGCAGAAGTCGGGAGCGAGCACACCGGATAAGCCGATAAAAGCAATCACGAAAAAGCGAGCGGCGGTGACCTCAAGGAAGCCGAAGTTACCGATCAACAAAGAACCGGAACAAGTGGCCGCGAAGGAGCCGGCGCAAACGGCCGCCAAAGAACCTGCGCGAACAGTCGTTAAAGAACCGGCGCACACAGTCGCCAGGGAATCGGGACGAACATTCGCGATGGACCCGGTGCGACCAATGGGGCAACAGAGCGTAACCCATACAACACAACCGTATTCCCGCTTCAGCTTTAAGACCCCGGGAGGCAAAAGCGAGTCCATCCCAATTATCACACAGTATTATCCCAAGCAGATTGTTTACCCGTATGGCAAGATTGACCGGCACATTGACAGCCGATTGATGCAAGCTGCAACCATCGCGCAGGAACGCGCCCATGCGCATTCGCGCTCGAGATGCTGGCATTACGTAAAAGACGCATTGCTTGCTTCCGGTGTTATCGATTCCCGCCCGAGGACCGAGCTCGCTAGGGACGCCGCATCAGAGCTCGTCAGTAATTATGGATTCAAGAGACTTCCTGTGTCAGATCCGTTCTCCGCGCCAGTTGGTTCGGTGCTCGTGTATGGCACGGCCCGCAGCGTCGGTCATGTCGAGCTCCGCACGCGCGACGGCTTCGTTAGCGATTTCCGTTCGAAAACGCCATCGCGCCGTCCTTTGTTGGGCGTTTACGCCAAGTTGTAATTTTTCACGCCGCAGTCAGGCCGAATCATCAAAGCTACCCATCGCGCCTGCCTGGCCTGAGCATTACCGATCGCCCGACGAAGCGCATTTCGTTGCTGGCGATGAATCCTAACCTCTCGTAAATCGAGCGGCCTTCGTCGGAAGCGTGAAGAGTGAGTCGATCGATCTGCTCGCTCTTGGACCAGACGATAATCTCTTTAACAAGCAGGCCCGCGATACCGCGCCGTCGCCATTGCGGTTCGGTAAAAACATTTACAATTGTTCCCTGCCGGCCTTCGCCGATTGTTGATGCCTCGACTGGGCGTGGCAGAATCGGTTGCAACTGCACACCGGCGCCTCCCACAATCACTTCGGGTTTATCGACCGGACTTGCAAGCCAGCCGATGTAGCGGCCGCCATCGATCCATTGTTCCAGTCGTGTCCGCGCTTTTGCACGTAAAATTTCAAAGGCATCACCCCAAACGTCTCCCATGTCTTGAAACATTCGCGCGCGATGCCATGCGATGATGTCGGCATCCCGCCCCGTGGCGCGACGAATCTGGAAGGCGCCGGACGAAACTCGCAACACCAGAGGACCGTCTTCGTGCTTTCCTTTAGCTCTTTTCATTCAGACCTACCTGATGTTCGCGGTTCAATATTTAGCGCTCAACGCTCAACGTCCAACGTTGAACTCAGGCCTTAGCAAGGCGTGACAGGCCGTTTCCCAATGATACCATGCGCAAAATGGACACTGCCGATTGGGCATCGCTGAGCGACGAGGAACTTCTCGAGCGTCGCATTTCCACGCTTGGCCTACGGCTCGAAGGCACCGCACTGGAACCGCTTATCCGGCAGTTATATGACGAACTGTCGGCGCGTGGACTCGTGTTTCATTCCCCGTGTCACGTCGGAGACGAATGGTTTGTACCAATTGGTATCCCGGCTATTTTCATTCCGTTTTTTCTCGTGCACGATCGGTTGCGCGCGCTGGAGCGGACGATGATGCTCGAGGTCGAGGGAGAGACGCCCGAATGGTTCATGAAACTGATGCGACATGAAGCGGGTCACGCTTACATGTATGCGTACCGACTTACCCGGAAGAAGAAATGGCAGGAGCTTTTCGGGCAAACTTCACGTGAGGAAACTCCGGACAGTTACCGGCCGCGCCCGTTCAGCCGCAGCTATGTCATGCATCTCGAGGATTGGTACGCGCAAAGTCATCCTGACGAAGATTTCGCGGAGACATTCGCGGTTTGGCTTACGCCCGGGCTCGATTGGCGCAAGCGTTACGCGCGCTGGCGTGCGCTCCAAAAGCTGGAATACGTCGACGAGCTAATGCGCTCGTTAGCAGGCAAGCCCCCAGTTCATACGCCTGAGTATCGCGTCGCTGATTACGATTGCTTGAACGTCAAGCTCAAAACTTACTACGCGCGCAAACGAAAGCTTTACGAAGATACGTATCCGAATTTCTACGACGCCGATTTACGGCAGCTGTTCGCGGCGCCGGCGGGAATCAAAGCGAGCGTATATCTGCAACGGCGGCGGCGGCGATTATTGAACGCGGTCTGCCAATGGACGAACGAGAAAAAGTTCCGGGTGAACCAGCTTCTTGCCCGGCTTACCCGCCGCTGCGACCAGCTTGGGCTTCATGTGCTCAATGACGACCCGCAACAGGATTTTCGCGTCTCCGCGTTTATCACGACGTTGGTAATGAATTATCTTTTCACCGGCAAATTCAAACGCACGAAGTAGCGTGAAAAAGAAACTCAAAGTTCTCGTGCTTTTTGACGGCACAAGCCCCACCACCGTCGATCAGGATTTCACGAAGGAGCTGAAGACGAAGGACTGGAAAACCGAGGCGGACGTCATGGCCGCACTCGGCGCGGTCGGTCACACAGCGGAGCACCTTGCCATTTACGACGATGTCGATCTCGTGCGCCAAAAACTGGAAACCTTCGCTCCTGATATTCTATTCAATCTCGTCGAACAGTTCCGGAATAACCCGGGGTTCGATCAAAACATCGTTTCGTTTTTCGAAATGCAAGGCCTGCCATTCACCGGTTGCGGCTCGACTGGTCTCACGCTTTGCAAACACAAAGGCATTTCAAAAAAAATCCTGCATTATCATGGTA
>JBKPLD010000091.1:0-3675 GCA_046731415.1 Verrucomicrobiota bacterium | reverse complement strand
ACCCTGCCTACGCCGCCGAACCGAATTCATTCGCTGATACCTCAAAACCTGTTTCGGAAAAGAAGGGCGCCCATCCCTCGATGCCATGCTTGCCACCGTGCGGCGCAAGCATCATCGACGAGCACGGCCAAGCCGACAGCTAGAAACGTTTTCCTCGTGTTGCGGCGGGGCCGGCATTACATCAGCCGACAGCGGCAAAGACAAGCCGCAAACGCCCGGGACCGGAATCCAGACTTTCGCCCTAAAAGTGGCACGCAAACGGCAAACCAATTTTTTATTTGTACTGCCGCAATCCGCGTAAATCTCTAGTCAGCAACCGCGTGCCTGGAGGGATTCGAACCCCCAACCTTCTGATCCGAAGTCAGAAGCTCTATCCGGTTGAGCTACAGGCACTGTTTATGGGAAGTGATTGGTGAGACATGAAAAGTGAGAAACAGAGATCAAACGCCAGAACTTCTCATTAATCACTTCTCACATCTCACCGTTTTGCAAAGCCGGGTGGCCGACGGGACTCGAACCCGCAACAACCAGAACCACAATCTGGGGCTCTACCATTGAGCTACGGCCACCATCCTAACGCGGAAGTAAGACCTTAAAATTTCAATTCTTTTTTGCAAACAAAGGACTCGACTTTTCCCGGTGACTCCACTAATTGTCGGCGCCGGTGGAACAAAGATCTACCTGGAGCCGGTTCGCTCTCCCGCGTCATCAGGTGGTGCGGCGAGTTGGTCGAGCTTTGCTCTTTTGTATCTTTCCTATTGTCTTGGTCGGCGTTCTTCCGGGACAGGTCGACGATCCGAGCGATATTTTTCTGAAAGCTTATCTGTCAGCGCAGCAGGGCGAAAAACTGGAACAGGAGAACCGATTTAAAGCTGCTCTGGCCAAATTTCGATTTGCAGGAAGCCTCATTGAAGAGTTACGGCGATCACACTCCGATTGGCAGCCTGCGATTGTGGAATATCGCGGCCGTAAGATCGGCGAAGGAATCTTGCGAGTTCAGGAACGCATATCGAGACATAATGATCTAACCGCGGCTGCAAGTCCTCTGCCCGAGGTTGTTCCTTCGCTTCCCGAGAATGACGCCTGGTCAGAACCCGGTCTCGAGGTGGTAGCTCCGCAAGGACTCGATACGATTTCCCAAGGATCGCTTGATGGGACGATCGAAGAGGCAACCAAAAAATTGCGCCGGAAAGTCGATCAACTCCAGACGGCGCTCGAGAGGTCGCGCAGCGATCTCGAAACCGCGCACAAGGAAAAGGCGGCCATCAACACGCGACTGCAGGACACAAACTCCAGGCTGGAGGATGCAAAAAAGGAAATCGAGACGTCGAAGGAGTCAGAACGGCAGACACGCGATGAACTCGCGCAGACGCAGGCCTCGCTCAAAGCGCTTCAGTCATCACAAGAACAGAGCACTATTGAGCAGTTGCGCGCGGAAAACGCTCATTTGAAAGATGCCGTTACTGTTGCGGAAGAGGCGCGTGCTACAGCAGAAAGGCAAAGGGACGAGGCCGACTCGAAGCTCGCCGAGGCAAATCAGCAAATCGCAGCAGTAGAGCAACAGCGCGATGAAGCTTTTGCCAAGCTAAACCGGGGAAGCGAAGCGAAACAGCACGCGGAGGCGTTCCTTGCCGACAATGGTGATCTGAAACTGCTTTTGGCAAACGTGAAAGATTACGTCCGTGAGCTTAACGAAGACGACTCAGCAAACGCGGAAGAATTAACGAGATTACAACAGCAGGTGACGGAGCTGCAGCAGCAACTGGTCGAAAGTCAGAAACAGAATCAGTATCTCGTAGCCAGAATTGCGGAGGTTTGGGTGCAGTTGGATGAGGCTGGCGCGCAGCTCCAGAGTGCGAAGGCAACCGGCAAAAACAGCGAGGAGACGGATCGGTTGATGAGAGAAAACGAACTCCTGCGAAACATTGTGGTGCGCGAAAGAGAGGAAGAAGCGCGTCGGGACGAAGCAAGAAAGTTGGTACTGGCGGAGTTGGACAGATTAAAAATCAGATCGAATGCCCTGAATAACCAGATCGAACTTCTTGCCCAGCCGGTTACAAAACTGAGTACCGAAGAACTCAGTCTGCTGCGCCAGCCTGTGGTCTCAGTTTCGGGCCAGAATCACGGCGTATTGACCGCGAGTTTTATTTTTGCGAAAAAATCCGCGGCAGATTCAGTCGAGGGCGAGACGACAACGAACAATTCCGGCGGATCAAAACGGAATGAACGCGACGATCCGCAGAGCGTCGCGCACGCCGCCCGGGAGAGTTTTAGCGGCACGGGTACCGAACGCCAAAAACGTGGAAGTCCCGACCAGGGATCTGAATGACCTTCACGCGCTTTGCAGGTTTGGTGTGGTTCGCCGCAACATTTAACGGCGATTTATTCGATCAACGCTCTCCCAAGCTAGCCGCAGATCTTCATGCGCGTTCTTCGTGCTTTATTTATTGCGCTTCTCACGGCCTTCGCTGGCTGTCTTCTTGCGTTCTTTGTCGGCGACTACTTAACCAGACTCGCGCACGTGCCCCGAGATGGAGGGCCAGCGGGGCATAACTGTCTTTTTTCTATGCGTGCCGCTTGGGATTTTCGCGGGCATCGCAGTTGGAATCATTTCAGCAATCGCGGTTCGGCGGCAAGGACTTACTGGATTTCTCATCGCGCAAGGCTGGTCGCTTGTGATTATTTGTGGCCTCGCCGGTCTATTGGCCGGCGTGCCGTATTTGTTATCAGACAAACCTCCAACCATTGATGGCAAGCACCTCGAGTTGCAATTCGAGGTTCGCGCGCCGGCAACATTCAAAATTCCAGACGAACCCGACGGTTATAGCATTCGAGTAAGTCTTTATACTGACAATCAGCAGAATCAGTACGCTTTCATTGATTGGAGTGGGATCGCAAAAGATGCTGAACGCGCCACCATTCGCGGACATGTCCCGTTATTGACGCACAGCAGAACCCGGTCGCTCCTGGCCTCAATTGGTAATGAACCGGTCGCGTCACAATTTATTGAATTAAAAATTCCGCCTGCCCCACGGAAGGAAGACGAAACATGGTCCGAATGGATTTTCGCCACGCAACGAGCCGATCTCAGTCCGGTCGCCGAGCACGAGCGAATGGCGCTCCGTTATCGTGTTCAACCAATTGGTGATTGATCTGTAGCGGGCGGTCTGCGACCGCCGAAATGTGCATGCAACCATTTCTCACCGCTAACTGGCGTTACCTGGCGATGCTGAATTACGTGGTCGATCCCGCTTTGGTCGCACCGCTCCTTCCGGCGGGCACCGAGATTGATTATGAAAACGATGAGACGTTTGTCAGTATCGTCGGATTTCTCTTTTTAGATACGCGTCTTCTCGGCTTTCCCATCCCGCTGCATCGCGATTTTGAGGAGGTGAACCTGCGTTTCTATGTAAGGAGAAAATCGGCCGACACCTGGCGACGGGGCGTAGTTTTTGTACGCGAGCTTGTGCCTCTCCGTGCGATCGCTCTAATTGCCCGTGCATTTTACGGAGAGCGCTATGTTGCCGTCCCGATGAAGCACGAGATAGAGCACGTTGATGCCAGACTGAGTGTCGAATACTCCTGGCGACGCGGGAGAAAGTGGGAATTTCTTAAGATGAGCGCATTCGGTGAGCCTCAATCAATTACTGCCGGATCGCACGCCGAGTTCATTAC
>JBKPLD010000090.1:0-6455 GCA_046731415.1 Verrucomicrobiota bacterium | reverse complement strand
CTTTCACGCCGTGGGTAATTGGTTTGGTTGTCATGATGATCAGATCGATTTCAGCCGATATTTCTGAGGTTTTGAAGACGTTCTTTCTATAATTCTTCTAGCTTCCAGATCGAGTTTAACGGTTTCTCCGTACCAGCTAATGTTCCCTGAAAATCTGTCCTTTAAGCTCTCGTTGAGACGGTCGAATAATTCTGTGTGAGTGAGCTCGCTATTCTTCAAAACCGCCACGATGGCTCCCTTGAGCGTGTCGTACTTTTGCTTACTGATATTCTTCCCGCTTTTGCCCCGGGGATGTTTGGTAAGGATTTTCTCTTCTGACATTCGTAATCTTCTCCAGAATCTTTTTCCCAGGCGCGGATTGATGTCGTTACACTCAGAAGCATGCGTTTGCGGAGCCCGTCGTCAATTGCGCGACCGTGTTTGGGTTGAATTGTAGGTTCTTTGAGGGAGACTTCCCAGCGTTTCCTGATGCCAACTTACGAGTACTCCTGTGAAAAATGCGGTCAGAACTTCGACGCGTTTCAATCGATGCGCGACGAACCCTATCGCCAATGCCCCAAAGAGCTTTGCCGTTTGCCCAAGTGGGGACATGGCAAGGTGAAGCGCCTTCCCGGTACCGGCGCAGGTCTGATCTTCAAAGGATCGGGATTTTATATCACCGATTACCGAAGCGATTCCTATAAAGAGGCAGCCAAAAAGGAATCACCTGCCACTTCGGCTAGTGGAGAGAAATCCACCAAGCCGAAAGAATCCGCAAAAACTTCGTCGCCCGCTGAGACGAGCAAACCTGACAAGAAACCGACGAAGGAAGCTGGTTAATCAGATTAGATTGAAATGAAAGCGCTATGGAAAACTCGCCAGCGCTCCTCAGTAGCCGCAATGAAAGGTGGATCGCCTTGTCCTCAAGGCGATGGCAAATGACGACTGACGGTGCAAATATCAGACGGCAATGCCGCATGTTTTTGGCAACGTTGCGATAAGAGCGTTGCATTATGCAGGGCAGCGGTACCGCCTGCAAAAGGTAATCCGATTGTTACATTGTGTTGTCGACGCTTGACAACGGTGCGGCTCGCTGCGTAGAAGGGAGGGCGGTTTTTCACCGCCGATCTTATGAAGGCCTTAACTTCCTTTTCATTACTCACCAGTATTCTTTTGTGCACTGCAGTCTTTCCAGCAAACGCGCAGGTTAACGTCACTCAGAAAAACAATAATCCTTCCCGCGACGGTCATTATGTCGACGCCGCGTTCACGCCGGGCAATGCAGCTAATCTAACGCGCGACATGAATTTCGACGGTACAATCGTCGGCAACGTGCACGCCCAGCCGCTTTACATCGAAGGTGGTCCAAACGGTCCGATGGTCATTGTTGTGACTGCATCAAACAATGTGTATGCGCTTCACGCCGACACTGGTCTTCCCATCTGGTCGCGCACCGATATCGGCCCGCCGGTTACCTCGGGTCTCCCGTGTGGCAATATCAACCCGGTTGGCATTATTGGGACGCCGGTTGTCGATCTCGCGTCTCGATCGCTTTTTTTCGACGCATTGATCAGCGGGAATCCCATTAAGCATTTCGTTTTCTCATTGAACGTGGACACAGGCGCGACGAATTCCGGGTGGCCGGTGGACCTAAACGCCGCGGTACCGCCCGCGCCGGGTACCTTCACGTCTCTCGTGCAGGAAGAACGGGGCGCGCTCGCTGTCGTAAATGGAATTGTGTACGTGTCGTTTTCTGGATACGCGGGCGACTGCGGGAATTATCATGGCTGGGTCGTAGGTGTGCATATCGACAATCCGTCTATTGTGGGGGGGTGGGCCACAGCAGCCACCGGTGGTGGCATCTGGGGGCACAGCGGCGTTGCTAGTGACGGCACTAACATGTTCGTGATCACAGGCAATACGTTTAACACTACTCCCGGCAACTGGATGGGGGGCGAAGCAATCATTCGTTTGCAAGCTGGACCTGTCTTCAGTGGTCAACCCACCGACTATTGGGCGCCCCTCAATTGGCACGATCTCGACGTAGGCGACACTGACCTAGGCGGTTGCAGCGCCATACTTGTTGATGCGCCAGGTGCAACGCCTTCGCAGCTAGTGCTCGCACTGGGTAAGGATGGTAACGGCTACTTAATTAACCGTAACAACCTGAGTGGCGTTAGCTCGCCAGTCGCATCGGCAGGCGTTGATGGTACCATGATAGGTCAATCGTCTGCCACTTACACGACCTCACAAGGAACCTATTTTGTTTTTCGCGCCGGCGGAGGCAGCCAAATTAAGGCCTACAAGGTTACGGCGACAAATCCACCGACAATGATCCCCGCTTGGACTGCGAGCCAGAACGGCCAGGGCTCCCCATGGGTCACCACGACTGACGGCACCCACAACGCGATCGTATGGGTGGTTGGTGCCCAGGGGGACAATCGCTTGCACGGTTACGATGGCGACACGGGCGCTGTTGTTTATGATGGCGGTGGCAACAACGAATTGATGACTGGTACACGCAAGTGGAACAGCGGCATGGTAGGTCGGGGAAGCATTTACGTCGCTAATGATAACAAGGTTTACAAGTTCGATGTGCCAGGAGGAGCAACTACACCTACGCCTACACCTTCTGTAACACCGATAGCAACACCGACGCCGACTCCAAGTGCGACACCACCTGTTACTCCAACCCCGCCGGTGACACCGACACCTACAGCTACGCCATCGCCGACAGGTACTCCTACGGCAAGTCCAACCGGCACGCCGACAGCTACTCCGCGACCGACCCCAACGCCCAGGCCTAGAGCAACCCCCAGGGTACGCCCGACGCCGCATCCTCGTCCGTAACATTTCCTTTTCGGTAGTGGGTGATTAGCGATCCGCTCAAAAAGCTTTTTGGCAAGATGCCGAAAAGGGCGGAGTAGCATCCTGCGCCGTCTAATGGCTGCGTGAAATTTATCTTATCCGTTCTTTAGGAGCCACGTCGGCGCAGTGATTTATGCAGGCGGCGGTGCCAACGAATTGATGACTGGTACTCGCAAGTGGAACAGTGGCATCGTAGCTCAGGGAAGCATATACGTCGCCAATGACAACAAAGTTTATGCGTTCCGCGTACCTGGAGGGACTCCAACGCCTACACCGACCCCGACCGCCACACCTACACCTACGCTGACGATTACTCCTACTCCAACTGTAACACCGACTCTAACCCCAACTCCAACCCCAACCCTAACGCCAACACCGGTGCCTACGCCCGCTGCTCCCGTTGCACTCAAGGGGACTAACGTGACCACCACCAGTTTCACTGCGAACTGGACAAGCGTAAGCGGCGCGATCGGCTATCGATTGGATGTCTCGACGAACAGTTCGTTTAACACCTACGTGCCGGGGTATCAGAATTTGGATGTCGGTAACAGGACTAGCTACAATGTGACAGGCTTGGGTGCGAACACGTTCTATTACTATCGGTTACGAGCATATAACGGAGGCGGCGCCAGTCCCAATTCTAACGTTGTTAAGGTAAAGACGAAACAACGCTGAAATGGTAGTGAGATTCGGTTTGCGTGAGGCCTAAGGGTCATCGCCCGGCACGGCAACTTCTGTCGGAAAACTTAACAACGTGTTATGCCACGGGAAAAATTCCGTTCCGCAGCACTTGACAAGTGTGCAGCGCAGTATGGTAGAAGAGGCGCGGGATTATCGCGCTGAGACACTTGAAAGCTTTATTTTCCATACCTTCTCTTATCGCTGCAGCTTTGTACAGCGGAGTTGTCCCCACAAACGCGCAGACCAATGTTACTCAATTTCACAATCATGGATCACGGGATGGCCTGTACGTTGATCCCGCATTTACGCAGGGTGCTGCCGCCACTCTGACGCGCGATCTGAACTTCGATGGGTCAATTGTCGGCAACGTTTATGCGCAACCGCTGTACATCGAGGGTGGCTCGAATGGCCCAATAGTGATTGTGGTGACCGAATCGAACAACGTGTACGCGCTCGACGCCATTGATGGCAGCGTTATTTGGGAACGCAACCTCGGTGCGCCGCTTTTGGCAGGTGATCTAACGTGCCCCACTGTCGTTGATCCCGTGGGTATTACTGGCACACCTATTGTCGATGTTGCCTCCCGAGCGCTGTTTCTCAACGCAATGATCACGCCAGATGGCGGCCCGACCAAGAAACATCTCATCTTCTCCCTGAACGTGGATACGGGCGCGACCAATGCCGGCTGGCCTGTGGACGTAGGTGACACCGCCGTATTCAATGGCATGACTTTCACGGCGGGGATCGAGCTGCAAAGAGGAGCGCTCGGCATTGTGAGCAACATTCTCTATGTCGGGTACGGGAGTCTGTCGGATTGTAGTCTGTGGCACGGCTGGCTAGTAGGCGTGCCGATAGATAGTCCAAATCCATCCCTCGCAGTAACGGCATGGGCTACTAGCGCCATTGGCGGCGGTATATGGGCTGTAGGCGGTGTCGCCACTGACGGCACAAATCCCTTTGTTACTACCGGTAACACTTCTAATACCAGCGTATGGAGCGGGGGTGAAGCGGTGATATGCTTCCAACCCGGGCCCGTCTTCACAGGCAATACCGCCGATTTCTGGGCGCCTCTTGATTGGTTAAGCCTGGACGGTTCGGACACGGATATTGGGAGCTCTGGCCCATTGCTGGTGGACGTGCCCGGCGCAACACCATCCGGTCTAGTGGTTGCTTTGGGAAAAGATGGCAACGCGTATCTCCTAAATCGCGACAACCTTGGTGGTATCACCGCGCCGGTAGCATCAGCTCCGGAATCCTTTAGCTTCATAATTCAGGCAGCGGCCGCCTACCGAACTAATCAAAGCACGTATGTTGCGTTGCGTGCCGGCGACAACAAACTCCGGGCTTTCCGCATTACTGCAACTAGTCCGCCTACCATCGCCGTCGGCTGGACTGTGGACCGGACCAATGGCCGATGCGGGTCACCTTTTGTCACCTCGACGGACGGTACTAATAACATGATCGTCTGGACAGTAGGCACCGAAGGCGACCAGCGATTGCATGGCTACGACGGCGATACTGGTACTGTTATTTATGCCGGTGGCGGCGCGAACGAGTTGATGGCGGGAACGCATTCCTACAGCACTACCGGCATAGTTGCCCGCGGGCGCATCTACGTTGCCGGAGATAACAAGGTCTATGCTTTCACGTTGCCGGGGGGAACGCCCACTCCTACTCCTACCCCGACTGCTACACCTACGCCGACGCTGACACCGACACCGACTCCCACTCCCATCCCCACATCCAGCCCAACAGGAACTCCGACCGGAACACCCGCTGCTACACCTACACCAACAGGAGCTCCTTCGGTTACACCAACGGCCACAGTTAGTCCTACGCCTAGCGCTACTCCCAGAGCAACACCGCGCCCGCGCCCGAGACACCGGCACCGTCCGACACCGGCGCCGCGGCCGTAAGTGATGCCGAACCGCTGTGCCATCGCTATAACACGGTGCAAAGCGTCCAGGCGCGTCTCGCGATGCGCATGCAGAAGCCAGATGCGCCTGAGAAGCTCCGCTCCGGCACGGATTGGGCGCCGCCTGTTTACAAATTCAAGGTGCTTTCTCCCAATTTAGAGGTGCATGTCTCGCATGTGCATGTGGGAACTTCGCACATCTGCGGCTGAAACCTTATGCACTGGAAAACATTGTCTTCTCGGGGCACTTGACACGCAGCCAGCGCATTGTGGTAGAACGGTGCCGGGGAGCTCGCAATTATCAACAACGGACGTTTGAAATCTTTATTTCCCATCTCTCCGGTTGCCGCTGCTGTTATGTGGAGCGCAATCCTCCCAGTAGATGGGCGGGTCAACGTTACCCAGTATCACAACAATAGCTCGCGTGACGGTCTCTATATCGATTCGGCGTTCACGCAATCAGCTGCCGCGAACCTGACGCGCGACTTGAACTTCGATGGGACGATCATAGGCAACGTTTACGCGCAGGCACTTTACGTCGAGGGAGGTCCAAACGGCCCAATGGTTATTGCGGCGACCGAATCGAATAATGTGTACGCGCTCAACGCCACGACTGGCACGGTGATCTGGCAGCGAAATGTCGGCCCTCCCGTTCCGTCAGTCGATCTCGAGTGCACGCCCAAATTTGATCCCATGGGAATCACCGGCACCCCCGTCATCGATCTAGCGTCGCGGGCGCTCTTTTTGGACGCGATGACCACACCCGATGGCGGAATGACCATAAAGCATTACATCATCTCCCTGAACGTAGATAACGGGGACATCAATCCCGGCTGGCCCGTAGACGTGGAGGAGACAGCAACGTACAACAGTCTAACGTTCACTGCCGGGTTCCAACAGCAGCGACCGGCTCTGGCCATTGTAGATAACATTGTTTATGTCGGATATGGGAGCATGCGGGATTGCGAGCGTTATCACGGCTGGCTGGTGGGCGTGCCGATACATAGTCCGG
>JBKPLD010000089.1:0-51509 GCA_046731415.1 Verrucomicrobiota bacterium | reverse complement strand
ATGCCTATTACACGAGCATGAACGTTTTCAATTCGTCGGGCACGCAGTACCTCAGTCCTCAGCCGTTTGCCTTTGACCGGACGAAAATGCTGGCCGGACAACCTGCTACATTTGTTAGTCCGGTGGGACCTCTTGGTGGATCAGTCGATCCGTTTCTGCCCGCAGATCTCGATGGGTCGAGATTACCGCCAACCGGTGCTCCAAACAGTTTCGTGGGATTTCCCGGCCAAGCCACGAATCCAAATTACACCACCTATCATTTCCATGTGGATTTCGTTACTCCTGCGAACTCGACTTTTACCACCTTTGCCAATCCGCCGGCGGCCGGTTTTACCGCGCTTTGTCCTACCAGCCGGGCCTGTGTACCTCAAAGCGGAGTCACCAGCTCAAATTATCTCGACGGCATTGGGGACCGTTTGATGTTTCGCCTGGCTTATCGGAATTTCGGCGATCACGAATCGGTGGTCGGCAATTTTACTGCAAGCTCTGGCGGCGTGGCGGGAATTCGCTGGTTTGAACTGCGCAACGTGACTTCCGGACCAGTCACCATCTATCAGCAGAGCACTTATCAGCCTGACACAACCTGGCGCTGGATGGGGAGTGCGGCGATGGATGGGCAGGGGAATCTCGCCATCGGCTTTAGCGCTTCGAGCTCAAGTATTCATCCCCAGCTTCGTTATGCGGGGCGTTTGGCGATCAGACCCGCTCAACACTCTGGCTCAAGGCGAAGCTCATCTTTATGACGGCGCGGGCAGCCAAACCGGCAGCGGTAATCGCTGGGGCGATTACAGCTCGTTGACGATCGATCCTGTGGACGACATGACCTTCTGGTACACAAACGAATACTATTCCTCGAACACCTCGTACAACTGGCGCACACGCATTGGCAGCTTCAAGCTCGCAACTGGCAGCCCGACACCGACACCAACGGCAACAGCGACAGCAACGGCAACTCCCACGGCGACCCCGGTTGCGACTCCTACCGCGACGGCTACAGCTACAGCTACTCCGACTGCTACCGCAACCGCGACGGCAACGCCCACAGGGACTCCGAGTCAATTGATCGTTAATGGCGGACTTGAAGGCAGCATATCGCCCTGGGTCATGTCGGGTTCTGGCGCCTTTTATACCAACAACGGCAATTATCCTCACGGCGGCACGGGTTACATCTATTTTGGCGTGAACAACAACGTGTGCGGACACACTTATCAAACAGTCAGCATCCCCACCACGGCTACAGGAAGCCTAACTTTCTGGTTCAACTGCAGCTCTCAGGAGGGTACGACACAGGCCTATGATTTCTTGTACGTGGAGGTCCGCAATGCCAGCGGCACATTACTTCAAACCATCGCCACCTACAGCAACAGGGACAAAACAACCCCTGGGAATTATTCACAAAAATCGTTTAGCCTTGCTGCTTACCGGGGGCAGACGATCCGACTGCAATTCCGCTGTACAACCGATTATTCGTTGTCCACGACCTTCCGGATAGACGATGTCTCGTTGAGATAGCCCTCCCGGCAAAAAGGACATTTAACCGACATTCGCGTTAAACGGCGGATTGAGACGGGCGAGATCGGCACTCGCGCGTTTGTCGCTGACTCTCTCGTAGTTGCGCCACCAACCATGTCGCTCCTCCCGGGTGCTGTATCTCGAGCTCGCTCGGAATGACAAGCAAGCAACCTTGCGACGCGTGGGCGCCGAACTTATAGTTGGAGGCGTATTCAGCGCCAGAGATTCGGGAGGTCATTATGCCAACGACAATTGCTGCTCCAAAAACTAAGAAAGCACCGGTAATCGAGGAAGATTTTCTGCCGCTGCACGGCACCGATTACGTTGAGTTCTACGTCGGTAACGCCAAACAGGCGGCGAATTTTTACAAAACAGCCTTTGGATTTCAGAGCCTTGCCTACTCTGGGCCTGAGACTGGCGTACGAGATCGAGCGAGCTACGCGATTCGACAGAACAAAATCACGTTCGTGCTAACGACGCCGATCCGAGCGAAGAACCCGATCGCGGATCACATTTACAAGCATGGAGATGGTGTAAAGACGCTGGCGTTGCGCGTGGGGGACGCTACCTCTGCCTGGAAAGAAACCACGAAGCGTGGCGGAAAGAGTTACATGGAGCCCAAGACACTGTCAGATGAGCATGGCGAGGTTGTCGTAAGCGGCATCCACACCTATGGCGATGTCGTTCATCTTTTCGTTGAGCGCGACAATTACCGCGGCCCGTTCCTGCCTGGGTTCCGCAGATGGGAATCGGCCTACAACCCGCCTGAGACCGGACTGCAACATGTCGATCATTGCGTGGGCAATGTTGGATGGGGTCAGATGAATCCATGGGTAAAGTTTTACGAAGAGGTGATGGGATTTCGGAACATTCTCACTTTCGACGATAAAGATATTTCCACCGAGTACTCTGCACTGATGAGCAAGGTAATGAGCAATGGGAACGGATTCGTGAAGTTTCCGATCAATGAGCCAGCAGAAGGTAAAAAGAAATCGCAGGTGGAAGAATATCTTGAGTTTTATGACGGCGAAGGTGTGCAGCACATCGCCATGGCGACAAACAACATCATCGAAACGGTAACGGGCCTGCAAAAACGCGGCGTCGAATTCTTGCAGATTCCTTCGACTTACTATGAAACGTTGCTCGATCGTGTGGGTCATATCGATGAAGAGCTCAACGCTCTAAAGCGCCTGGGCATCCTTGTTGATCGCGATGATGAAGGTTATTTGCTGCAAATATTTACCAAACCGGTAGAGGACCGTCCCACGCTCTTTTTCGAAATTATTCAACGCAAAGGCGCAAAGAGCTTTGGCAAAGGCAATTTCAAGGCGCTCTTCGAAGCCATTGAACGCGAACAAGAAGCCAGAGGTAATTTGTAAAAGGGGAGGAAACGACAATGCCGTATTATCAAAGACTCGGAGAGATTCCGAGGAAACATCATATCTGGTTCCATCGCAACGGATCGACACCTTCGTACAAGAACGAAGGCATCGCCTATGAGCACGTCTTCACAACACAGGGATTTGATGAGGCGTACTCGATTATGTATCACCTGCGGCCGCCTACGCGCGTGCGCAATGTCGAGTTACTCAAACACTGGGAACCGAAAAAGGTGACTGACAGCCCGCTGCGACATCACCATTTGAAGACCGCAAATATCCCGCGGCGCGGCGATCTCTACACGGGACGCGTCCCCATGTTGTTTAATCAAGATGTAATCGCCTATCGCGGCAGGCCAGCGAAGGCGTACGACAAATTTCAATATTACAAAAACGGCGGCGCCGACGAAATCATTTTCGTGTTTCACGGCGGCGGCGTAATGGAATCGGTCTTCGGCAAACTACCGTACCGCGCCGAGGATTACATCGTCATACCGCGCGGAATCACCTACAGGCTCGTGCCGGACCAGATTGAAGAGGAGGACTATCTCATTCTCGAATCAGTCGGCCCTGTTCGGATCCCGCAGCGCTACCTGAACCACGAAGGGCAAATCAAAATGGGCGCGCCGTACTCCGAGCGCGACCTTCACGGCCCTCGCGAAATAATTACGGTCGATAAGGAGGAAGACGCCGATGTTCTCGTAAAAGATGGGGCACGACTCACGCGGGTCACGCTGGCTCATCATCCGTTCGACGCGGTCGGCTGGGATGGTTATCTCTACCCGTTCACGTTCAACGCACAGGATTTCGAGCCGATCACCGGTACGGTCCATCAGCCGCCACCGATTCATCAGACTTTTGAAATTCGCGGTTATGTAGTTTGCACTTTTGCGCCGCGGATGCTCGATACGCATCCAGAAGCGGTAAGAATTCCGTGGGTGCACGACAACGTGGAAGCTGATGAGGTTCTCTTTTACGTGCGCGGGAATTTTGGTTCACGGCGCGGAATTGAGAGCGGTTCGATTACGCTGCATCCTCGCGGGATTCCGCACGGGCCACACCCGGGGACGATCCTGGCAAGCAGGAATGCAACGCGCACGGAAGAGCTCGCCGTGATGTTCGACACCCAGCACACGCTTGATCTGACCGAAGAGTCGCTGGCGTTGGATGATCCAAAATATCCTCAGAGCTGGCTCGATTAGCTGCAGTGGCATCCAAACGACGTTGAAGAATCGCGTGAAATGACTGGCCAGTGCCGTCACGGGATATCTCGACTTCGCTCGACATGACACATTGAGATTGTGCTAAGTTAATTCCAACACAACTTATGATTCAACGACGCAATTCCGATCTCGATGTTGAGGAGCCCTTCGCGCGCGAGAACAATCGACTCCAGGAAAAGGACCTCGATAAGATCGCGAAAGCGTATCGGGAATTACTTCACAGCATTGGCGAAGACGTCGACCGCGAAGGGCTGCGTCGGACTCCAGATCGAGCGGCACATGCTTTGGAATTTCTCACGCAAGGTTATCGCCAGGATCTCGATGAGATCATTAACGACGCTGTGTTCGAGTCCAGCGCGAGCGAGATCATTCTGGTAAAAGACATCGAACTTTATTCGCTATGCGAGCATCATCTGCTTCCGTTCATTGGCCGCGCGCACGTGGCGTACATTCCAAACGGAAAGGTAATCGGCCTTTCCAAGGTTGCGCGTATTGTCGACGTTTTTGCCCGGCGCTTGCAGATTCAGGAGAATCTCACCACGCAGATTGCCGAGTCACTCATGAATTGCCTTGAGCCCTCTGGCGTGGCGGTGGTGGTGGAGGCTAAGCATCTCTGCATGATGATGCGAGGTGTTGAAAAGCAGAACTCAGTCATGAAAACATCCTGTCTGCTCGGTGTTTTCAAGGACGACGCGCGCACCCGGTCTGAGTTCCTTTCGCTGTTGAAAGATTAGGAAGACATGCTTCCAGCTTGTCTCGACCGACAAGCATCTTGCTTGTCGAACCGGCAATAGGCTCGGCAGGCTGGAAACCCGCCGGCCGGGGGAAGTAAAGCTTCCAGCTTTACAGATGGACGGCAAGATGCCGTCCGTCCGGTCAGGTTCGCCACGGCGAATCCGTCCTGTGGTGGACAAGCTGCCTGACTTCCGCCTACTTTGCGCCGTTAGCGGACGATCGATTAGCCGCGCGAGAACTGCTGGCTCAATCGAGCCAGGGCAAGGGCGCCAAGTAATAGTCCAAAGTCCCGCAGCGCCACATCGAAGTACCCGGGGATCAGTAACAGATTTACTATGATCACCGCAAGCCAGGCGGCCACGACGTAGGCGAAAATCCGTGGTTTAAGCCAAACTCCAAGTCCGGCCACAATCTCGATCACGCCAACAATAAGCATCAGCGTGTGCGGCGCTATTGGCGACGCATTCGCTACTACTCCAGGAAGGTACTGGTCCCAATTCGTCAGCAGGTGGAAAAACTTGTCCAACCCGGCGAGGATCGGGGCAACGGTGAATCCAAAATGAAGGATCCAATATGCTTGATATGAAGGCGAATTCGTCGCGGCGTGTGATTGGTTATCGGTTGTATTCATGGCTGGCAATGGTGGTTGATTCTATCGTAATAAGTCAATTAATTATTTGACTATTTATTGTATTCTAAATTACGAAACTGGCGCAATGAACGGATGTCTTTCGTTCCGCCAAACGGGCGAAGGAATACCTATTTCACCTCGAACCGGCAGGAGGGCGTCGGTCCCCGGATACAACGTTCTTTTACGGGCGAGCCGATGACGCTGGTGAGCAATGATTCCGCAAGCAAGCATGCTTCGGGATGGTTCGCCGTAGCCGCAGCAATCGGGCAGCCGTTGCCATGGATAAAGTGCTTGCCGTCTTCTTCACGAAAAGTGGCCGCACCTCCGAGTTCCTTGAGAATGCGTAGTGCAGCATCGATTCTTTGCCGACGGGTTTTGCCCTTCAACCCAGGCAGGTGTTCCCGGGCTACTGCTCGCCCAGCGGAGCGCATCCCGGCGCGCAGGTTTCCTGGCTTAATCTGCCATGAGAATATTGACATGAGAAGCGACACCAGCCGCCCGTATGCCTTCGGAAACAGTTGTTCGGCTTCCGGCCCAAGAGAATAAGTCGTGTGCGGTTTGCGAACGCCTCGTTTGAGACCTGACTGGGACACGAGTCTATCGCGCTCGAGGCTGGCAAGGTGCGCTCGCACGGCGTTATCGGTCAGCCGCAACTCTGCTGCGAGTTCGTTCACTGTTCGCTCTCGTGTTCGCAGGAGGTCGAGAATTTTCCCTCTCGTGCTTTTGAACAATCGCTGCCGCCATCCCATATGTTTCATTGATTTTAAGATATGAGGATTCCGAGTAAGTCAAAAGAATGTTTGACTAATTCTTGGAAGACATGCTTCTAGCCTGTTTTGGGTAACAAGCGGCTCGCTTGTCGAAATATCATGGACGGCAAGATGCCGCCCGTCCAGTCAGGTTCGCCACGGCAAACGCGTCCTCTGGCGACAAGATGCCTGACTTCCGATAAGTTGCGCAATGACCAGCAACGTGTTTGCTGAATCATGCTCCTGACAGTCAGCAAGCGTCTCGAATTTTCGGCTTCTCGCCGCTTGCATGTCGCCCAGTGGAGCGACAACGAAAATCTGGCCGCCTTTGGTCCCGAAACGAACGCGCGCCACGGGAGCGGTCGCAATTTCGCAGCCTATTTTGTGTTCGCCGGTCCCGTTGATTCGAATACGGGAATGCTGATTAACATCAGCGAAATCAAGGAGCGTGCCGGCAAAATTGTGCGGCAGCGATTTGATCACAAGTTCCTGAACGAAGACAATCCTTCCTTCCGTGACGTTCCTCCGACCGCCGAAAATATCGCGCAGCAACTGTATGTCGATGTTGCCTCTTCGTTTTCCGACGACAATGCTAAGCTCGTTGCCTGTCATCTGACTGAGTCGCCCGAGCGTAGCGCGACTTTTTACTCCAACGGCGCCTGCGAGGCGAATTACTGGTTCGAATTTTCAGCGGCACGCAAAACGATGTCGCCCCGGTTAAACGCTGATGAAAACGCGCGTATGTTTGGATCGGCCACTTCCATTCACGGGCATAATTATCGCGTTCGACTGACCTACCGATCGGCGAAAGCCTTCACTGTCCAACCGCTGGTCCGTTACGACGCGATCGATGCTTGTTTGCGTCGTTTAACCGACGAGCTTGACCACCGTTATCTCAATGACGATGTAGCTGGTTTGGCCAACCGTCCCATCACGACGGAGAGTTTGGCGGGTTACATCTACCAACGTGCGAGCTCGATGGCGCTGCTGGATCGCGTGCGCCTGCACGAGCGCGCAGATTTTTTTGCCGAGGTTTGGAAGAACGGAAGGGTGTTTCTTGGAATGCAGATGGGATTTTATGCTGCACACCGTTTGTACGCCGCGACTCTGTCGGATGCCGAAAACGCAAAGCTTTATGGCAAGTGCAACAATCCGCTGGGTCATGGCCATGGTTATCTGACGGAAACTACAATCGGCGGCGACTACGATGAGCGCAGCGGAACGCTCTACGATTTTGTTGCGTTGAGGAACGCCATACAGAAATCGTTGGAACCGTGGCGGGATCGGCATCTCGATCTGGAAACAGAAGATTTCCGCAAGGCGCCTTCGACCGGGGAGAACATCGTCCGCGCGCTCTGGCCGAAGATCGACAATCGCGTGAATCAACAACTCGTTAGGCTGCGCTTATGGGAAACAGCCAATAACCGGTTTACCTTGCGGCGAATGTAACGCAATGATAGGGACGGCTCGCCGAGCCGTCCGGCGCGCCCGGCCCTTCGGCCACGAGCTCAGGGTCGAGTGACCGTCGCGCTCTGGCAATTTTTATGACACGCTATCTAATCACCGGGGCGAGTCGCGGAATTGGTCGCGCAATTGCCGAGAAACTGGCGGCACCGAATGTCGAATTGCTTCTCCACGGACGCGATACCGTTGCTTTAGCCGACGTTTGCAATGCAGTGAAGCAGCATTGCGGGCGTGTGGTTCGCCTGATCCATGACCTTGCTGTCCCGTCCGGTGTTTCCGACCTCATTGAGCAGGTTGGAACGAAGCCCGTGGATCTGCTCGTTAACAATGCAGGCATCGCGGTCGTGAAGCCCTTTTGTGAAATCACAGCGGTTGAATGGGAGCAAACGGTGGGAGTCAATATCACCGCGCCGTTTATGTTAATGCAGCACCTTGCCCCGGCGATGCCGCCTGGCTCCAGCGTCGTCAACATACTTTCCATCGCGGCGAAGACTGGGTTCGCCAACTGGAGCGCTTATTGCATGAGCAAATTCGCGCTTGAAGGATTCTCGCAATGCGTGCGCGAAGAATTGCGCGACCGCAAGATACGAGTGATTAACGTTTACCCCGCCGCGACAGACACCGACATCTGGACTCAGATCGAAGGGAAATGGCCTAGACATAAGATGATCTCGCCAGAGGATGTCGCCAGTGCCGTGGCATACGCGCTCTCTCGTCCCGCAGCCGTTACACTGGAGAATATCAGTATTTCCAGCTTGGCCGGAAATCTGTAACCCGTTAGTCTCGGCGTCAGCAGTACGTTGTAGCCACAGCTCTGTGAGCCATTTTCGCTAAGGACTGCGTTCCAGGCAGGCATCGGCTGCAGACCGATGGCTAGAGCGGCACCGAAAATGTTTTTCCCATGATCAAAGCCCTGCAAAGCGAACTCAGCGTCAACGTCGTCGCGTCGATCATTGTGTCGGTGCTCTTTCTGACGATAGGGTTTGTTTGGGGCAAGTACAAGGAACAACGCCGCAAATTTGGCCGGAATCTGGAAGATTACGACTTCTATCCATTCACGGTCACGCGCGAAAACTTCGGAGAATTCAGCCTGAAAGATTTTCGGTTGGGCATGCATTACTTCCTCAAGAACCGGGATCACACCGCCGCACGGCAGCTCATTTTCATCGGAGAACAAAATAACGTGCGCGCACAACTCGAACCAGCTGAACAAAAGGTTTACGCGCAGTTGTTCGAGAAATACGACGGCAAAACGATCGCCGACGACACACAGGAATTTCTCGAAAACTACGCGCGGATTGTGCGTTTGATTGGGAAATCGTTTCCGAATACCGGAATCGAGATTTTGCTACACAACCTGGCAGATCCGGCGCACTCGTTGATCACGCTCGAAAACAATGTCACGGGGCGCCATTTACGCGATGGTACAACGAATCTGCTAATTGATCTCAAACGCCGACAGCTGTTGAACGAAGACAAATTGAATTACGAGCTGAACATCGGAGCGCGAAAATTCAAATGCACCACGATTCCAATCAAACGAAAAGAATTCGGAATCGTTGGCGCAATCTGCATTAACATCGACGCCAATTACATTACGGAGGAAGTGCTCAAAGATCGACAGCGAATCGAAAATTGGTTCCAAAACTTTCTTCGCACCGACATGCAACTCGATGAGAATATTCTGAGCAAGGACGAATACGCAAAGGCGCTGAAAGGCAAACGGCACTTCAAAGACGAAAGAATCTAAAAGTCGCGCTCTATCTCACCTGAGTTTTTGGCGTGGCCCATCGCGATCATTCATCCTGTTGTCGCGAATTTTCGAATCTGGAACAGGACCAGATTGCATCATAAAGGGAAATGCATTGTTTCAAGGTTCACTTCTTGTTGTTTGGGTTTGTCATTTTCAGTCTCTCAGCCTCTTTCGGCGGTGCTCTTGCGACGGAAAGCACCGGCGATGATTGCCAAGCAGGCGCTTACCGCTTTCCGGACGGAGGAATCGTCGACATCGCACCATCTGAAGACAAAACATTTCGTTGGCGTAAATTCGATGGGACGACCGGCGTTTTGCACCAGGCGCACGACGGCTCGTGGACAAGCACGCTGGGGTGGACGGATCATCCAGACGGTCATACCGCGTCGTTCACCACCTGTGCGAAGGGTGGGATTCAATTCGACGGCAAAAAGGCGTCCCGGATCCCGTTCGATGTGACTGACACAGTGTTTGAGGGTCGTGGCGGAATTAAGCTTGCTGGCCGACTAGTGCTGCCTAAAGGCGAAAACCCGGTTCCGATCGTGGTTCTCATTCACGGAGCGGAACGAGAACCTGCGCGCGAATCCTACGCGCTCCAACGACTGTTACCGGCCGAGAACGTCGGCGTCTTTGTTTATGACAAGCGCGGGACCGGTGGCTCGGGAGGCAAATACACGCAGGATTTCGATACACTCGCAGATGACGCCGTCGCTGCGATGCGAGAAGCAAAGCGAATCGCGGGTACGCGCTGCGGCAGGATCGGATATCAAGGCGGCAGCCAGGGCGGATGGGTCGCGCCACTCGCTGCGACACGCGCGCCGGTCGATTTCGTTATTGTTAGCTTCGGTCTGGCCGTCTCCGTCATCGATGAAGACCAAGAGGAGGTTGCGCTTGAGATGCGCCTCAAAGGTCATACTCAGGAAGAAATTTCCAAAGCGCTGGAGGTAGCATCCGCGGCCGAAGCGATATTCGAGAGCAATTTCACCAACGGCTTCGAACGTTTCGATGCTATAAGAGCCAAGTACCGACATGAACCTTGGTACAAAGACCTGCATGGCAATTATACACACTTCTTTTTGCCGTACTCCGAAGCTGAGCTTCGAGAGAAGGGCAAGGAGTTCATCTGGGGAACGCCATTCCGTTATGATCCCATGCCAACGCTTCGCTCCGTCAAAGCCCCACAGTTGTGGATTCTCGGAGAGGACGATCTCGAAGCGACCAGCGCTGAGACCAGCCGCCGCGTCAGGATCCTGATTACGGAAGGGAAACCAATCACGCTCGCACTATTTCCTCACGCCGAGCATGGAATGACCGAGTACGAAGTCGCCCCAAATGGTGAGCGTGTTTCAACGCGGTATGCGCCGGGCTACTTCGTCATGATGCGCGACTTTGCGCGAAGCGGAAAGCTATCCGGAGCTTACGGTTCAAGTCTAGTCGTCGGGAAGTAACGAGCGAAACTAAACCACGCCTAGTCCGCCTGTCGTTCCCGAGCGGAACCCGGTGAAGTCGAGGAATCTCTAACTCTTAAAAACTAGGACCAGAGATGGCTCGACATCACAAATTCCGGTGGCGCCGCGGCGCTGCTCAAACTATTTCGACGAGCCGTGCAACGCAGACTGGTATTCCGGCTTCTTATGGTATTTCACCAGGCGGAACCCCCAACTGATCAGCGTCGCCAGATCTTTGCTCTTCGATTTTTTCTCGTTCAGAAACTTCTCGATCCTGGCTTTCAATTCCGGCTGTTGGTCGGTTGTGTCGAGGATTTCAAAAATTTCCATCGACAACAGCCAGTCTTCGGGATGTTCGGCTTGCTGTGTCTCCCAAATTTCGCCAAGCCGTTCATAACCGGTTTTGCTCTCGCGAATCTTGCGGACCTGAGCGTAAAGATTCTCGAGTCGCTCGCGCTCCGGCGTAGAAGGAATCTTGATGGTGCGTTCCTTTGGAACGAGCGCCACCTGATTGTAGGCGTCCTTATCTGCTGCTCCGTTAAATACCGAACTGATTCGTTCGCCAACGGCCATGTCGTAAACACCCCACTCGGGCTGGAAGAGGACTTGGTCACGGTACTTGGCCTTGCAGTTTGAGAATGTGATCAACAACAGTTTCCCGTCGCCTCGCAAAATTTTCTCAACCTTTCCTGACACAACTACGCCGCTGACAAACTCAATCTTCGCTTTCTTACCCTCGACAATCCCAAGCGCGTGCAGTTGATCGTTGGTGAGCGCCTTTGGCGCCGTTGAGGTTTGTTTCCATTTGCCGACTGGCGAACCAAAACCGTCCTTGTGATAATCAATACCGTGCCCTTCGAGTTCTTTGCTTTGGAACGCCAGCGCGGTCTTGCCCGTTGTGCGCAAATAAATGGGAGAATTATTTTCGTCCGTGATAACCTCGGTGAAAATCCCGCTGACCTGGAGACCGGATGAATATTCACAGGTCGCGGTGTTATTACATTCAACGGCTTTGTTGATGCCTTCGAGTCCGCCAACTTTGAACGCCATCTTGCTGGCAAATTCTTCAAGAACGTCCTTGAGATGCTGAAAATCGCGGCAGACGAAAAGCTGGGGTTGCCTCGTAGTGATATCGAACGCGTAGTTCTGAGCGTCGATAGAGTAGGGGATTTTCTTTACCTCAGGTTCGAGGCACGAGACCGATTCACCGATCGAGGAAAGCAGACCAGCGCCGTAAATTTTTGGATTCTCGAGCGTACCGATGAGCCCATATTCGACGGTCCACCAGTGCAAACGGGAGAGTAGCGCCATCTCCGAGGGTTCGCCGAGATTTTTCTGGCGATGTTCCACCAGTTTGGTTGCTTCATCGAGTTCCTTCGGATCGACATTCGGGCGCTCCTTCAAGATCGATAAGTGGCGGATCGCTTGGTACAGCTCGAAATCTTTCCTGGACGACATTGCTTTCGCGCCCACTTCACCGAAGCGCTGCAAATAATTTGAGTATTCACGATCGACAATGATTGGAGCGTGGCCTGCGGCTTCGTGTACAATGTCCGGCGCAGGCGTGTATTCGATGTGATGTATTTGCCGCATGTCGCAGGCGATCACGAGCACCTTATAGGCTTGAAACTCCATGAACGCCGCCGGCGGAATGAAACCGTCTACTGCCACCGCGCCCCAATCGATTTTCGCCAGGATATCGTTCATTTCTTCGATACGCGGGATGCGCTCGAACGAAATGCCCGTGTTGAGAAGACCCTGGAAATAAACCTTGTGGGCGTATTCCTTCAGGAAAAAAATGTTCTGGCGCATGATGAATCGCCAGACCGCATGGTCGACCGATGTGTAATCGTCGTATCGCTGATCGACTGCGAATTGGAGCAAATGTTTAGGACAAGCAGCGACCGCCGCGTTGCTATAGCTGATACCGCCTTGAGATTTCATCGGCAACCTCCGGAAAATATAAGTAACCTATGACTCGTTTGCCGAGGGGGCAAGAATGATTCCCTTTTCCAGTAGCGGCGGTCTGTGACCGCCGCCGGCGCTCATAGAGCGCCGCTACAGCTTCGATCGCGCGCGAATCGCGCGTCGCGTGATCCAAATAGCGGCGACAAAAGCAATCGCCCAGGGCGCGAGAAACGCGACCGCAACACCAATCATGCGCAAGCTCCACGCGATTGCGCCGGCGCTTTGCGCAAGTGTGCGCCGCAGCGTGGCAAGCAAGCCGCTCTCTTCGGCAACGATATTGCCCTGACTGTAAACCTGGATCGAAACGTCCGCCGGTGCGTTTGCTTCGTTGACCTGCGCATCCGTACGGTCCTGGCGTTGCACACTGACGTTCTCGACTTTGCCTAACGAGTCGAATGATTGCATGAGCGCCCCATAATTTTTCATCGGTACGCGAATAGAAACATTCGCTACTGCGCGGCCATCCGGATCGCGACTGAAGGTAGAACTGCGAATGCGTCCGCCTTGTTTCTCCGTGAGAGCTCGAAGCTGCTTTGCCTTGTCGTCCACGGACGACGTGCGAATGCGCAAGCTTGTTTGCTGGAGAGCTTGCTCCTGTTCCTCGCGAGAGATGGTGACGTTGAGTTCCACCTTGTCACGCTTGGTCCTGGCATTTGGTGACATGCCGGTGCCACCTTGCGCGATGCGTTGGATCTGCGTTTGGAAATTTTCCACGCGTCCGGCAGCTTTGACACGGCCAATGACCCCGTCGCTTTCTTCCGGAGCGATCAACATGCTCACCTGCGCAGAGACGCGGCCGGAATAGTCACGGTTTAGTTGCGCGTTGGTAATCTGGACCTTTGGCGAGGCCGTGCTTTTGATTTCGTTGTAAATCTTCTCGACATCGGGCGCGTAGAGTGCCAGCTGAGCGCGCTCCCTCAACAGGAAGGCCGCCGGTTCTTCCATATCCTTTTCTGCCAGCGAAATCGTCACGGTGGCGAATTGAACCTGAGAGTCCCAGTATTTTAACTCGCCCTGCATCTTCTCGATCTCTTCGCGCACACGCCCAAGTTCTTTTTCCACCTGCAACAGATCGGAGACCTTGCCGGTCTTCGTCTTGAGCATCTCGATCAAACGCTGCTCCATAACGCGCGCGTTTTTCAGGCGCGCATCGGTATCGAAATATGCCTTGGTCACGTCCTCAGTTCCAAGCGTCTGGTTTTTTAATTCACCAAGGCTTCGAATCTTTTGGAGAAAGTGATCCAGGTTCTGCGGCAGCACCTTAACGACAACCTGGCCCTTCAGTTTGCCGTTTGCCTGTTTCTCGGAATCCGTCGTAGCGACATACCCGCGTTCTTCGTTCGCGAATGCAGTGATCTTCTGGACGGCGGTATCAAAGCTGACGATCTCCAGCTCGACAGTTGCGTTGCGGATCAGTTTGCGATTGGCCGCTTCCCCAGCGGGCGTTTCAACCGTGCTTGCCGCACCTTCTTTTCCAACGGTAGTGTTCTCTGGAACTACGTTCGCTGCGACATCACTGGCTTCCGACTGCGCGGTTTTGGCCGGCGCAACCGTCGCAGCTGCTTTGTCTTCTTCGCGGAATTTTGATCTGGCTGCGGCCGGCGGGGCCGGCGCCTCAATGGCAAGGTCTTGTGGTCGTCCCCCGCCGATCTGCTCTGATCTGCTCAGCGCTCCGGCCTGACTTGGACGTGATTCTGGCGGCTGCGGTGCGGCGAATTCCGTTCCCGCATCGCGCTCACGACCGCGGGACACATTAAACGTTTCGCCAGTGACCAAGCGTCCAATCTGTACAAGCCCGAGCAACACAGCGGCGACTGCCGCGATTTGGGTTGCGCGAAAGCGCATTAGATCGACGAGCAGTTTTACAAGTCCGCTTCGTTGAGGAACGCGACTCCGAAAACCAGCCAGCATGCGCTGTTCAAACACCGGATCGGGTTTTTCCTGTGCGAGAGTTTCTTCCAGAATTTTGTTCATAGTTTTGATTTCCTGATGGGTTTTTCGGCACGCGGCGCAATCGACCAGGTGCGTATGAAGCGCGCTCCGTTCGCTTTCAGAAAGCTCGCCGTGCAGTTCGGCAGTCACCCAGGTGTCGATTTCGTCGTGGATCGTTGCCATACGCTTAATCCATTGAGACGAGGGCCGGACGAAGTTGTTTCCGCATGGCAGAGAGGGCGCGACCGAGAATCCCGCGCAGCGCGCCATTGGTCAGACCAAGAGTGTTTTCAATGGTGCGATAATCCATTTCCTCGAAATAGCGCAACGTGAGCGCGGCTCGATGAAGTTCTGGCAGCGCGGCAAGCGCGGAATGCAATTGTTCATCTAACGGACTCGCGCCCGCTATTTCTGGTTCGAATGCTTCCGTCAGTTGTTTCGGCAAAGGAACAGTGCGGCGTTTGCGAAAAACGTCGTGGGCCTTGTGTCGCGCGATGGTTGCGAACCAGGCGGGAAATTTTTCAGGATCGCGGACCCGCCAGCGCGTTTTCCACGCTTTGACCAACGAATCTTGCACGACGTCCTCTGCTTCTTCGCGGTTTTGCAGAATACCGTAAGCGACTGCGAAAAGTGTCCGGCTATGTCGACGAATGATCATTTCAAATGCCTCTCGATCGCCGTGAATGGCCGCCTGATATTGTTCGCGTTCACTAGGATCCATTAGGTCGATCTAAAGCCTAGACGCCTAAGGATGCGATTCAGCGCGAATTTTTTTGGGAATTTGGTAGGGCGCGCTCGCCGGAGGCGCCGGACGGTCCATTATTGGCTACAAGCATGATGGCCGTGGTGCCGACCGCCCGGCTCATCCCGAGCGGAGCGAGGGACCTCGCACAAGCTGATGGATCACACAAGTCAACCAGGACCTTCAACTTCGACTGTGAGGTCCCTCACATTCGTTCGGGGTGACAACGTTATCACAAAATGAGGGCGGTGTTGCCGGCGGTCACACGGTCATCCCGAGCGAAGCGAGGGATCACACATAGCCTCGTTGTTCATGCATTTGAATCTGAGAGTGCCAAGCTTCGACTGCGAGATCCCTCACATTCGTTCGGGTGACAAATGGAGTATTAGAAGATAAGAACGGTGTTGCCAACGCTCACCAGATCTTTTACCCGCGCGGCGTCCCAGTTGGCCAGACGAATGCAGCCGTGACTGGCAGCGCGCCCAATTGTCTCGGGATTGTTGGTGCCGTGAATACCGATGCCAGGCTTGTTCAATCCCATCCAGAGAATGCCGACGAGATTGTTCGGGCCTGGCGGCAGATTGTAATAGTTTTCGGTGCGCACGCCATAGTTGAGCATGCCTTCATCGTAGCGGAACCACGGCCAGACGTTTGCGCCAAGAATTTTCCAGGTGCCTACCGGCGCCGGCAATGTTTTCGATCCAGGCGTAATCGGAAACACACAGACCAGCCGGTGCTGATCGAAGACCTCCAGAAGATGCTCGTGTGTATCGACAAAAATCTTACGGGAAGCGAACGTCGGATTTTCAGGGACCTTTCCTTCGGTGAATTTCTCAACCTCAAAGGGCAATACATTCGGCACTTTCAAAGTGTCGCCAGGCTGAAGTTGTTCCCAGTTTTTTCCAGGATTAAGTTTTTGAATGTAGGATTCGGCCGAATGAAAGCGCTCGGCGACGAACTCGAGCAGCGACGTATAAGGCAACCATTTTAATTTGGCCTGTTCGGCACGACTGCCTGGCACGTTGCCGACCAACTTTAGATCTTCATCCCTGATCGTGTAAGTCGTGTAAGTCGCGGGCACTTGATCGAGCATCCATTGATCGACCGCGCCAGTTTTTGGCATTGCTTGGGCATGCTTGTATGAGATAAGCGCTTTGCGGAAAAATTCGCCCATTCTTCCATCAATTTTCCCGGGGCCGAAATCGTTGTTGTCCAAAAAAATTTGTAACCGCGTAGCGGTTTCCTCATCGTAATTAGGCAAAGCAACGGGATAAACTCGAGGCGGCGGTGTGGTTTTTTCCTGCGGAGGGCTTTGTTCCTGCGCCTGTACGAATGATGTGATTGCGGCGACCGCAAAAATGCAAAAAACGAACTTCATCGGCGGAAGTTATGCGCTGCGAGTCGACCCCGTGCAAATGAGATTTCAATGCCGCTATCGCAACTAGCATATTCCATGAATGGGATTGCTTGCCATTTGGTGTGTCAGTTCTAGTTTTGGCGCGGTGAAAAAGATCGAGGCAGTCATCAAGCCCTTCAAAGCAGAGCCGGTGAAAGAAGCGCTAATCGCGGCCGGCGTGGAAGGAATGTCTCTTAGCGAGGTAAAAGGATTTGGCCGGCAAAAGGGCCATAGCGAAATTTATCGCGGTACGGAGTATACCGTTGATTTTCTGCCCAAAATAAAATTCGAGATGGTCGTGCCCGACGACCGCGCACAGCGGGCTGTCGAGGCAATTTTGGGAGGGGCGAAAACGGGCAAGATCGGCGATGGAAAAATCTTTGTCACCGAAGTCGAAGAGGCGGTCCGTATCCGGACAGGCGAACGGGGAACGGAAGCCTTGTGACCGCGGAGCGCTCACGCAGTTAAATGGTCAAAGAGTTGGAAGAGGCAGAACCATTTAACTGATTAAACCTTTAACCATTCAACGATTCAAGGATGCACGAATATCTGTTGTCAGTTTTTCTGGGAATCGTCGAAGGACTGACTGAATTTCTTCCGGTAAGTTCAACCGCGCATTTGCGTATCTGCGAGGCGTTGCTGCATATCGATCTTCACGACGGATTCTGGAAGATGTACACGATCGTTATCCAGCTCGGCGCCATTCTGGCGTTGCCAGTTTATTTTTGGCACCGCATCCTGGGATTTGTTCGCACATTTCCAAGAGGGGCACGCGGCAATCGCACGGTTTTGACGCATCCGTTAAGCCTTACGTTAATCGCGTTTGTCGTCACTGCAGTTCCAGCCTGGGCGCTTACGAAACAAATTGGTAAAAACCTGGAAAATCTATGGGTAATGGCCTTTGCGCTTCTCATCGGTGGAATTGTGATGTGGATCGTTGACACTGTTTTTACCCGACCGCGGACAATGCACATGGAAGAAATGACTCTGCCACAGGCGGCCTGGATCGGTGCTGCACAAATTCTTTCCGCCATCTTCCCCGGCACTTCCCGCTCGATGTCCACAATCGCCGCAGGTCAGGTCGCAGGTCTGTCGCGTCCAGCGGCGCTCGAATTTTCGTTTTTCTTATCGATGCCGACCATGGTGGTGGCCACGGGATTTGATTTTTTGAAGACAGTTATGCCACACCATCGCGAGGGAGACATCGCACCGCTGGCAATGAATCCACATGCGTTGATCGTACTCGCCATCGGATTCATCGTTTCGTTTTTTGTAGCACTGGCCGTGGTGGCCTGGTTTATGAATTGGGTGCGCGCGCGGGGGTTTGTGCCTTTTGCCATTTATCGAATTGTGCTCGGCATTGGATTGTTGACGCTGCTGGCGCGCGGGATCATGTAATCATTTAGCGATGGGCACTGACGTTATTCTTCCCGATCTGCAAAGTGCTGTTCTTTGTGAGGACGTCCGGTGCGAAATCAACGGGATGCAAACGCTCGTTGGCGTGCTGAGTGTTATTCCAGCGCCTGCCTTGCCGATTAATTACATCCGGCTCTGCATCTGGACGCGTTGGTGCAGCGGCGCCGGAAAATTCAGGCAAAAATCCCGGATTGTCGGCGTCGACGAACAACAAGTTATCGCTCAGGCGGAAGTGGAATTTGCTTTGAAGGAAATGGAAGGCCACGCGACGAACGTCCATTATTTTGGCGGAGTGCAGTTTCAGCAATACGGACTACATCACGTGGAGATTTACCTGGAAAACGAGTTGCGGATGCGTTTTCCACTGCCTGTGATCAAGGTCGCGCGGCCAACTGGATAAACGACGTTTTGTGAATGGGGGTTTGCGAACGGGTTGGAGCTGTTTCGCACGACGATTTATGCCGCGAGGATTTTTCTTAACGCTGCTTTGCAGCTTCATCCTGGTCGGTCAGACGCACGCGCAGGAAGTAATCGTTGCTCGTGAAACGAAACCGGAAGCTCCCAAGCAAGCAGCTCCATCTCCAGAACAAACCCCCTCAGAATCAGCGACACCTGAGCCGGAGCGAACTAAATCCAAGCCCCACAGCAAAAGGTCTACAGCGGCAGAACCGACGCTTGAGCAAATGCGAAAGGCGGGTGCCCTTGCCGCCGAACGACTCAACACTCCGAGCCCATCACAAACGAGGAAATCTGGGGAATCAGATTCCGAGACTGCTCCAACGCCAAGCCCGGTAGTTCCAGAAACTCCCAGGCCGGCAAAGCGGGAAACTCGTTCCGAACAACCAAGCACGTCCCGGCGTCCGACTTCACGGACTGCCAAGCCGGACGTGGGTGGCGCTGTCCGGCCAACATTGATGGAATCCGGGAGAGAGCAGCCAGGCGCATCTCCCTCGCCCAAGGTACCCGCGCCTTAATCGCCTGTTTGGTTGCAGAGGACAGCTGGCCGCTTCCCCTGCCATTGAACCGCACGTCCCCGCAAATTCTCTTGCACGTAGATGGCTTCAACATACTATTCATAGGCAGTCCCGACTGTGTCCTGCCGGATGCATCGGGAAAATTTTTTGCCCATTTCTGATTGCAATGGCCAACACGATTTTGATTGGAGCGCAGTGGGGCGACGAAGGTAAGGGCAAGATTATCGACGTGCTTACCGCGAAGGCTGACATCGTTGTTCGCAGCCAGGGCGGAAATAACGCCGGACACACTGTCTTCCACCGCGGCGTTAAATACATTTTGCATCTAATTCCCTCGGGAATTTTGAGGCGCGGGAAGGTTTGCGTAATTGGAAATGGTGTCGTTATCGACCCGATCGCCTTACTTGGCGAGATCGATGGTTTGCGCAAGCTGGGAGTCACGGTCGGCAGAAATTTGCTCATCAGCGACTGTGCCCATCTGGTGCTCCCTTATCACCGGCTGCTCGATGAGCAACGCGAACTGCGTCGAGGCCATACCAGAATCGGAACTACCAAACGCGGAATTGGACCGGCTTATGGCGATAAAGCAGCGCGCACCGGCCTTCGCATGTCCGATTTGATTCAGCCGATTGTGTTCTCAAAAAAATTGCAGGCGAAGGTGATCGAGAACAACAGAATTCTCCAGGCGCTTGGCGCGAAGCCTGTCAGCTTTCGAGAGGTCAACGCAAGCTATCTCGCTGCAGGCGAAAGATTGCGTCCATTCGTTGGCAACACGGTGGTGTACCTCCATCGCGCGATGGAACGGGGCAAAAAAATTCTTTTCGAAGGAGCACAGGGAACGTTCCTCGATATCGATCACGGAACGTACCCATATGTGACTTCCTCAAATACAACTGCGGGTGGCGCGTGTACTGGCACCGGCGTCCCCCCTCATCGGATCGACCGTGTAGTAGGCGTGATGAAGGCGTATACAACTCGCGTAGGCGAAGGGGCTTTGCCGACGGAAGATATGCAATTGACTCAGATGCTTCACAATCTCGGCAGGGAATTCGGCGCCACCACGGGTCGCAAGCGGCGCTGTGGTTGGTTCGATGCTGTGGCAACCCGTTACGCCAGGATGATCAATGGGATCGACGAGCTCGCCATCACAAACCTGGACGGGTTGGATCACGTTGATTCGATCCGGGTTTGCATTGCGTATCGGTTAAACGGCAAGCGTCTCGATGTTCCGCCCTGCGATGCGAGACAGCTGGCCAACTGCGAGCCTATCTACGCAGATGTGCGGGGTTGGAATACGCCTACTCATTCTGCTCGAACTTTTTCTCAGCTTCCTGCTGCAGCGAAAAAATATGTCAGATACATTTCCGAGTTAACCGGAGCAAAATTATCCATGATTAGCGTCGGGCCGGCACGGGGTGAGACGATCGTTTTGTAGCCATGGCTTCGAGCGTGAAGAGCGTTCCTCGTCACATTGCAATCATCATGGATGGTAACGGCCGCTGGGCCAGGGCGCGTGGTCTCCCGCGCATCAAGGGACACGAAGCAGGGGCCCAGGCTGTTCGCGAATGCGTGGAAGGATGTGGTGAATTAAAGGTCGAATATCTCACCCTTTACGCTTTCTCAGCTGAAAACTGGCAGCGACCCAAAGCTGAAGTCCTCGCGCTCATGCGCCTGCTCGAAAAATTCTTAAAGGAAAAGACGCCTGAATTGGTGGAGAAAAATGTTCGTCTTCAGGCGATCGGCCGGCTGACTGATTTACCCGTGAGTTCGCAGGAGCAACTTCATAGAACCATAGAACAAACCGCTGGGAATACTGGTTTGACTCTCATTCTTGCCCTGAGTTATGGCGGCCGTCTCGAAATTATCGATGGCATCAAGAGTTTACTTCGCGCCATCGAGCTCGGTCACATCGACAGGGCAATGGTCGATGTCGAGATGTTCAGCAAACATCTTTATACACGCTACTACCCCGATCCCGATCTACTGATTCGCACTTCAGGCGAAATGCGTTTATCCAACTTCCTTCTTTGGCAGACCTCCTACACCGAATTGTATCTCACACCCAAACTGTGGCCCGATTTCACAAAAAAAGATCTTGTAGCCGCTGTGGAAGAATTTGGGCGCCGCCAACGCCGCTACGGAGCGGTTTAGTTCGAGTCGATGAACGCGTTTGGCTCGTTAGTACAGGGCGCGCCCTCGACATAACGCAACATCGAAAGCTATTCTTCGAAATCGAAAAACTATATGAGATTTGAGAATCAAGTTGCGATCGTTACCGGAGCGGGTCGGGGAATTGGACAAGCCATCGCGTTGCGGCTGGCGAACGACGGAGCGCGAGTGGCATGCGTGAGCCGCACGGAAGCAAACGCAAAGAAGATCGCTGATCAAATCAACGCAGTTCGTGCTGATGCGGCGAAGGCCTACACGGTCGATGTTGCGGATCACGCTGCAGTCCAAAAAATCGGTGCCCGTATTCTCGAGGATTTTGGCCGGACCGACATTCTGGTTAACAACGCCGGTGTAACGCGCGACGTGCTTGCCATGCGAATGTCGCTCGAGGATTGGGATTCAGTTCTTAACACGAATTTGCGCGGCGCATTTAGCTTTGCGCAGGCAATCATTCGCGTCATGATCAAGCAGCGCAGCGGTCGCATCATCAACATCAGTTCAGTCATCGGTTTGATGGGCAATGCAGGGCAAACAAATTATGCGGCCAGCAAAGCGGGCTTGATCGGTCTTACCAAGTCGCTTGCCCGCGAGCTTGCGAGCCGCAATATCACCGTCAACGCTGTGGCTCCGGGATTTATTACGACGGACATGACTGCCGGACTTTCCGACGAGATTAAAAATACCATTCAATCAAAAATTCCACTCGGCAAAACAGGGACGCCTGAAGACATCGCCAGCGCAGTGGCATTTCTTGCGTCTGGTGAAGGTGGTTATATCACCGGGCAGGTTTTGTGCGTAGATGGCGGGATTGTGATGTGAGACTGCTGTAGCGGCGGTCTATGACCGCCGTAATGCAACGCAACGGTGACGCTAAATGTTATGTCAGCGCTCGCAGAGCGGCGCTACAGCAGATTCATTGGCGCTCGACGATTGTAACTCGGCCTTCGGCTAGAGGCCTATCGCGCGCAGAGACGCGACATTCATAGACACAATTGACGCGGTCTCCGAATAAGCGCACAGCGTGTACTTGTAGCGCGCTCTGGATGTCGTCCAGGGACGCCACATGTAAGCGCGCGTCGCGCAAGGCAGCCAAATAGCCAGGTGGCGCGATTGCGCCCACGGAACGCGCTCGCAATCCGCCGTGGACTGCTGCCGCTTGCGCGCCGTATTCGAAAGCGTGCAGAGCAGATAATCGTCCGTCGCGACGCAATGGATTAGAGCGGTCACGGTGAGTATTACTCACACAGGTAATCGATCGATCATCCCACTGAGTTACCTCATCCAACAAACACATGGTACCGGAGTGGGGGATTAGCTTGCGAATTTCTGCTTTGTTGATCGGCGGTTCGTTACGCATTGCTTCGCGCTTGCAGCTTACTTCGGCATCTGCACGGCAGACCTAATCCCAAAATGGATAGAAATTAAACCAATTATAAGGCGCAGTGCGCGCGTAATGCTCCAAGCGCTCGGCGTAACGTTGCATCCATAGCTGGATCTCCTCAGCCCTGCGATCGCGATCCAATGTGATCTCCTCGGCAAAATGTTCGAAGTAAATTTCGTAACGATTCCCGCCGCGGTAGAGACCGAAAAACAAAATAACAGGACAATGCGTCATGGCAGCAAGCACAATTGGCCCAACCGGGAACGCCGCTTGGCGGCCAAGGAATTGACAGCGAGTTGTCTTATCGCCACTCGACACGCGGTCGCCCAACGTGCCGACGAAGAACCCCGCGTCCAAACTTTCCTTAACGGTCAGCAACGTGTCCACCCGATCTGGGGCTATTACGGTGCTTGCGACCAGCGGGTTCAGTGCGTCCAGAAAACGGGTGACGTTTTGGTTGTGGTTTGCATCCATTAAAACCTTGAGTGGAAAGTTTCGCTGCATTACTCCAAGCGCTCGCAATACCTCGAAACTGCCCAAATGTGAGCCTAATAGAACGCAGCCCTTTCCGCTATCCACTCGGCGGTGAAGCATTTCTTTGCCGTGAAGCTTTACGTCAAAGCGATCGAACTCACCGCGCAACAGGTAAACGCGATCCAGAATTGTCGCCGCGAAGCAATGAAAATGACGAAATACATGCCACCAGCGCGCCGGGTGGCCGCGCATTTGCTTGAAATATTCGTACGACGTCCGACGAGCTGCGCCTGCCGTAATTACAAAATAAAATGTAATCGGATATAACAGGAGCCTTGCCGCCCAACGTCCGATGTGCGTCGCGATCCAACCGAGTGACCGCAGCGAAGCCGCTGTGCCGCGTTCTGGCAAGCCCGTCCAATGCACGGTCTCCGATGATTTTGGCTCGAGAACGTCCGAGGTCATTTGTCAGAAATGATGTTTTGCCCGCAAATCCCGCCGGTGAAGAAATGTGGATAAATTTCGCGAATGCGATCGATCTCCGGCGCGACTTCGACGCGCTGAAAACCTGCGCGAGCAAACGCACGCCGCCAATGTTCTGCAGTGAGAAAGCCGGGGTTCGGGCGAATCTCAGGGTCGGTCTGGACGTTTATGAAACTCTCAAGGATCTGAAACATCAGTTCGGGATAGATTGGTTGATTGAAATAGGGGCGCAGACATTCCCCGATCACGAGCCAGCCGTCACTCGCTAAAGCCGAACGCGCTTCATTCAAGCTAAACAAGAGATCTTTGGATATGTGCATCACGTTAACGGCGTATACCAGGTCGAATTCACCCGGGTTGATACCTTGAGTACTCCACGGCAAATCAAGGTTGAGTGTGCCCCATTCGAGCGGAAGACCAGGATACTGTCTTGCGAGCTTGCGTTGGCCGCATCGCAGGAAAAACGCGTTCGGCTCTGTGACGAGATAACGTTCCACTCGTGGCAAAAGTCCCCGCTCCTCAAACAAGCGCAGCAAAATTTCGGTGGCGCTGCCGGGGCCGGCGCCGACTTCCAAAATTCGAAACGCGCGTCGATTGGAGACGCGGTGTGCGGCGAGTGCCGCGCCGACCCAGTTGTTTACTGCATAAGTTGAATTGTCGTTGTTAAAATAATTCAGCCACAGCGGCACCCCCTGTGGTCCCAGCAAATTGCGATCACCGCTTTGTTCCCCGTTGGCGATAACTGGATAGAGGTTCGCGGCGTGATCCAGCAGATCCAAAGTTGCCGCGTTCGCAGGATCGGTTTGCAGAGCTGCTGCACGCAGGTTTTCAAGATTCGGTTTCCGCAACGAACGCCGAAGACGATAACAGCGAGTATCCCCGTCGCTCCGTGCCTCGACGCAATCGATTCCGACCAGACGTTCGAGGATCCAATGTAATGCGAACTTGAAGGAGGGCTGAAACGAAAGGAGACGACATAAGTCATCGACCGATTGCCACTGGCTGAGGTAATCGACCAACTTCAACTGGCAGGCCAGATCGATAGCGATTTCGACGCTATAAGCCTCTATCAGCTCGATGCTTTGATAGAGTCGTTCACTAAATACCGGCGCTGGATATTCCTTCAGGTATTCAGCCAGGCGCGGATCGCTCGGCTGTACCTTGAAGGTCTGCGCGTCGGAAAGTGGTGTGTTCACGAAGTCACCTTGGTCCTGCACGAAACTTCAAGTTGGCCCTCAACGATCACGCGCCCTTCGATGCGGCAAGAAAAATTGATTTCACTCGCTTCATTATTGTTCGCGGAAAGACAGATCGTAAACTGCTGTCCAGGTTTTAATGGATGCAAAAACTTCACCGTCCGGATCGCAGTTAGCTCATAGTCGTCCTGCCAAACACGCAACGCTGCGAGAACTTCATCAAGGATCAATACGCCTGGTACGAGAGGCGCATCTGGGAAATGTCCCGGCAAGCTGGGGTGATCGGCCGTAATCACACGACGCACTTCAAAGGTCATGTCAGCGAAGTTTCCTCATGCCAGTAGCTCCGGCAAACCCTTCTTATAAGACTGCGGCGTAATTCCAGTGTGTCTGGAAACTCGGAAATCGAGTTGCTGTGGTTACATCTTAAGTAACTCTTCCGCTTCCGCGTCAGATGTACGTTTCCTGCCTGCGGCCAGGCCAAACCGATCGCAATACGCTGCAAATCGAGCAGCGCTTTCTGCCTCGTGTACGCCAAACTGTGAGAGATCGTACCGATGAAGCCTATGTCGATCCTCGGGCTGGCTTGCCAGCGCCCGGCGCATCCGTTGTTCTACTTTCTGGCACAACGACCAACCGAAGTGCGCGTAAATACGCCGTAACGCCGCGAGAGGATCACGACGGATCTCAACATAATTTACGTCGCAAATGCGCTGCTCTCCCAATCCATCTCGATCCTGCAAGAATCTATCCAGTGTTTTCGACCAGTAATCGATTGCCTCGCGGCAAACTGTGAATGGATCGACTGCATCGCTAAACACGCGGCGGAGAATCGTTATCAAACTGGATACCGAAGCCATGGCATCGAGCGGTGCTCGGTGGGTCTGGATAAAAAGCGCGTCAGGATAGACAGTCAGCAGACTTGGCAGGGCGAACATATGCGTGGGGGCTTTGAGCACCCAACGCGGCGCGCGCTGCCGAACTTGCAGATGTTGAAGGAAACGGCGGTGATATTCGTAAGCCGGTCGCAAATCCTGGCGAAAGAACCAGCTCCGATACGAAGGGACATAGTACATCGCATCGAACTGATCACTCATGAACGTCGGTGCCATGAGACTGACACACTCTTGCGGAAGCTCTGCGCCAACTGGGTGGGCGTGGTGAAACGTGGGTGCCAGCCAGTTGAAGCAATTACAACTGCTGATTGCCCGTTGAATTCGCCGCTTTTCATTATCGCGAGTAGGTGGGGATGGGGTCATAACTTCCCAGGTAAGGGGGACTCGGTGTTCGGGGTCCAAGGCGAGCAAGGTATGCAACAGAGTCGTGCCGCTGCGTGGCAAACCAACGATGAAAAGCGGTTCGCGAATTTCTTGCCGACTGATGCTCGGATACATCTGCCGATCCCGTTGCATGAACAAACGTGAACACAATGTGCGTATGAGATCGGCCCGCAGGACAATTCTTCCGACGAGGTTGAGTCGGGATTCGCGCTGACAGGAAGCCAGCAATTGTGAGAGACCTTCGAAAAAGTCGCCTCCGCCAAAATCATCAAGGCCGCAACGGCGCTTCGCCGTTTCAATTAAATCAACTGCTCGAATGGGCGTGCGCGGAATCCGGCTTTTGTCCAGCAAGGTGCCACAGCCGTTGAGAAGCCGAACAGGCAGGATCGGGCGAGTTTGATCAAGAGTCATGATGGAGAAATTCATTCGATGAAAAGATTGGCCGTTGTTCTGCCAGATTTGGCAAACGTTGGCTACTAAGACTTTAGGGCAATATCAACGCAAAAAAGAAAAGGAGTAAGCATCTCGGCGGATGCACCGCTGATGTTGCACGGTTCCCAGAATCGTTCCATTTTGCTTCTGATGAGAACGGAAAAGGCAATGTTTGGTGCAGGCTGTTTTTGGGGAGTTGAAGAAACTTTCCGCAATTTGAGGGGCGTCTTGTCCACAGCAGTCGGTTATGCTGGCGGAACGAAAGAGAACCCGACCTACGAAGATGTCTGCACTGACAAGACCGGCCACGCCGAAGTCGTCGAAGTCGAATTTGATCCGTCAGGAATCACCTACGATCAACTCCTGGACGTATTCTGGTCGAACCATAACCCCACAACCTTGAACAGGCAGGGTCCCGACGTTGGGACACAGTATCGCTCAGTAATTTTTTATCATTCACCGGAACAAAGGTCGGCGGCGGAAGCATCCAGGAAAAAGATCGATACCAGTGGGCGTTTTGACCGGCCAGTGGTAACGCAAATTGAACGTGCGCCGCCTTTCTGGCGCGCGGAAGAATATCATCAGCGTTATCTGCAAAAGCGCGGGAAATCACATTGCGCGATCTGAACGGACGCAGGTCACGCTGGATGTTTGATCCTTGATGCTGGATGCAAGCTGAAGTCCACGTGAAAATCAGCATCTAGCATCTAGAATCCAGTATCGCTATGAAATCCGCGGCGCAGATTATTCGCACAAGCAACTTCACAACCGACGCCGTGGATTTTATCCTCGATCAGGCGCACAACGCCCTGGGTGAACGCAACGAATTCCGGATCGCGCTTTCTGGCGGGCACACTCCCATTCCAGTTTATGCCCGGCTTGCCGCAATCGGGCACGATCTGCCATGGGAATTGACCCAAATTACATTCGGAGACGAGCGGTGCGTCCCTCCAGATAATCGAGAGAGCAACTTCAGAATGGCACGAGAAACCCTTCTCGTGCCCGCCGCGGTGCCGGAGAAATCAATCCTGCGTATGCGCGGTGAAATCGACCCACAAATCGCGGCGCAGGAATACCAGGATCAACTCGACCTGATGGCGACGCAGCGGGGGGAACCGATTTATCGGCACGACCTGATCCTTCTGGGCCTCGGAGATGATGGACACACAGCATCGCTTTTTCCTGGAACTGTCGGGTTAGATGAAACGGGAAGGCGAGTGATCGCAAACTTTGTCCCAAAGTTAGATGCCTGGCGATTGACATTTACGTTCCCGCTCATCAATCATGCGCGGCACGTCTGTTTCCTGGTCGATGCATCGAAAAATGGTCATTTGATTGACCGCGTCCTCGAAGGCGATCCGCAATTTCCAGCTTCGCGAGTCAATCCGTCCTCGGGAGATGTGACATGGATTATTGGGCACTAACGTGCTTGCGCCGCGAACAGTCATCCCGAACGGAGTGAGAGACCTCCCATAGGCGGGATTGATTTTCCTCGGTGCAAGGCAATCCAAGCTTCGATTGTGAGATTCCTTCGCTCCCGCTCAGGACGACCTGCGTTTAGCGATTAAAACGAGATCAGTATTCTTCGCCCTCGTCTTCTTTCGGTGGCACGACGCGGTCGTCCACTGCGTAGGCGTGAAGCATTACCGCAGCGAGATAGAAGAAAAAGAGACCGAGACCCCAGCCGGCAGATGCGAATGCCGCCAGTAATACGAAAATTCCGACTGGGATCGCACCGAACATCCAGAGAAACCCCGCAAGCTTGTGTCCTTTGTAAATATGTCCCAAACCGGGAATGATACTAAAGATAACTGCGATGGCGTCGCTCGCTTTACCTTCCGCTGTTTGAGTCGCACTGCGCTTCCAATCACATCTGTCGCAGTGTTCGGCATCTTTCGGCAGGAGATGCCCGCAGTATGGACAGGGCATCGTATCTCCCGCAACCGACTCAGGGCGACTGGTTGGTGCGTCCGTGTACTCCACGCTCATTTCAATTATTGAAGGTTCACAAGAGCTGTCGGATTCGTCAAGCAAACTTGCAGTTGGCCGCAGCGCAGCGGCTCGATAGAATCGATCGCAAACATTGAAAGGCGCGCTTCTTCTTTTGCTTGGATTCTCCTCGGCTCTAGGCGCGGGGCTAAATTCTTATACCGACCTCGTTGTCAAGGATTCTGGCTCAACCCCGCGCGACGGAGTGCGCGTCACATATCTTGGTACGAATGGATATCAGTTCGAATTCGAAGGGCACGCGCTGTTGGTCGATCCGTATTTTTCGCGTGTGGACCTTTTGAGTATCGCACTTGGTTCGCGTCTTCAGCCGGATATGCATCTCGTTGCAGACGGAATGCGACATGTCGCACCCAGGGTTGATTCGATCCTGATCACCCACGGGCATTTCGATCACTTGCTCGATGTTCCGATTGTCATGTCGAAAACGCAGGGTCGTCTCATTGCTTCATCCTCGGCTGTCGATCTTGCGAAACGAGCCGGCGCCCCTTCGGGTGATGCGGTAACCGCCGGAGACGTGCGGCGGATTGGGCCATGGAAAATTCGCGTGTTACCTGCCAAGCATGACCGCCTTTTTGGAAAGGTACCCTTCGATCAACGCGAAACGCGGGGTTCTGGCCCCCCGCAACGTCCGGCTGACTGGGTTTGTGGAGAACCACTGGCATTTCTCATCGAAATTGCTGGCGAGCGCATTTATGTCGATTCTGGTGGAACACCTGCACAATTGCCACCGCATGAGCAGGTCGACCTTGCGATCTTGGGGACGGCCTTGCCAGATTCACGTACGCGATTGCCCAGCGCGCTCGAACGTTTGCGGCCGCGCTATTTTTTGCCAAGTCACCAGGACAATTTTTTTCGACCATTGCATGACGGATTTCAATTCGGACCGCTTACGGATTTCTCGCGGGTGCGGCGCGATTGCGAACAAGCAAATCGCGGCCGCCTAATTCTGCTCGATTATTTCCAGCCATGGACCCTCCCGAAAAAATGAGCACGGCGCGCGAACGCTACGGCCTCTTGCTCACAGCATTGGCGCCCGTAATTCCGCAAATTCTCGGAAGCGCGTTCAACATCTGGTACAATGCAACGGTCATCGAACCGTTGCTGGTCTCGCCAGCGTTGAAGCAGCGTTTCTTCGACACGGTCGTGATTTACAATATCGCAGTCTATCCAATCGGCGTTTTCGTGTGGCTTAGGCGAATCTTTTCATTTCGTGCACTATTTCATCGCCTTCGCGCGGGATCGGCTATCGATTCTGCGTCGCTTACCCGAGCGCGCCGCCGATTGATTCATCTCCCGTGGTTTGCCGCTGCGATTTGTGGTGTTGCCTGGTTTTTGTGCATTCCGGTTTTTGTCGGAGCGCTTCTGCTGGTTCAAAATCCACTTGATCCGCGGTTGCTCTGGCATTTGCCGATTTCATTTTGCGTTTCCGGTTTCATTGCAGTCACCCATTCATTCTTTTTGGTGGAACTGGCCAGTTACTGGGGATTGTTTCCCGTTTTTTTTCGAGGCGAGCGCGCCGATCTGATCCCGGACGTTTTCACACTCTCGTTGCGCGGCCGCGGAATCGTGTGGGCGGTATCCGCATCGATCTGCCCGATCGCTTCACTTTTATTGCTTATGTTTGCGCCGCGGTCCCCGACAGTTAATGCAGAATGGTTTGCGGTATTTGTAGGTATCGTCGGTATCGCGTTCGGGATTTTCACTGCATTAATGATGAGCTGGCTGGTCGCGAAACCGATTGATCAACTGCGTGCCGCAGCGGACGCAGTCTCGCATGGCAGATTCGATGTCGATCTCGGAGTGGCGCGTGCGGATGAATTCGGGCGCTTACTGGGAGAATTCGATAACATGGTCCGCGAGCTCAGAGACAAGGAAAGGTTACGCCAGACATTCGGTTTGCACGTCGGCAGACGCGCAGCCGAACAAATTCTGGCGCACGACCCAGGATTGAGCGGCGTTGAGGAAGAGATCACGGTCATGTTTGTGGACATGCGTTCGTGGACTGCACGAACCAGCGTATCCGCACCGAGCGACGTGGTCGAAGTAATGAACGAGTTTTTCCGGGTAACCGTTCGCGTAGTAGAGGAAAAACATCGTGGAATGGTGAATAAATATTTGGGGGACGGATTCATGGCGATCTTCGGCGTGGGCGAATCGCGCTCCAATCACGCCGGCGACGCGGTTGCCGCCGGCCGGGAAATTCTCGCCGCTGTTAAAAAGCTGAATGATGATCTTGCAGTAAAAGGTCGCGCACCGATCCAAATTGGAATTGGAATTCATTCGGGACCCGCGATTGTGGGGAGCATCGGTTCGCCCCAAAGACTCGAGTTCACCGCCATTGGGAACACCGTGAATATCGCTTCGCGCATGCAGGGGCTGACAAAAACGACAGGACAACCGCTCCTGGTGACCGCGGCGGTGCGAGATCGTTCCGGTAATTCCTTCAGTTTTGAGGAGCTGCCGCCACAGGAAGTGCGCGGGATCGAGGGACGGTTGTCGATCTTTGCCGTACAATACGAACCTAACCATGACGTCGCTCTCTGAAATTGTTAGCTATACAAATGATCTTCTGCGTATTCGTGAAATAGGCGATTGGGACAATGCACTCAACGGCCTGCAGATCGAAAACTCCGGAGGCGTTACTAAAATCGGGGCGAGCGTTGACGCCTCGACCCGGGTCCTGGAAGCCGCTGCAAAGCAAAGTATCGATCTCGTGATTGTGCATCACGGTTTGTTTTGGCCAGGCTTGCAACCGGTAACTGGCGTGTTGCGGCGGCAACTGGAACTGGCCTTTGAAAACAACATCGCGCTTTACAGCGCACATCTGCCGCTCGATCTCCATTCACAAGTCGGAAATAACGCGCAGCTCGCTGCAGCGCTCGGACTTAAATCGAATCAACCGTTCTTCGAAGAAAAGGGCCAACTGATTGGGTTGAAAACGCGCACCGCCTTGTCGCGCGATGAAGTCAATCGCAAACTAGAAAAAGCGCTGAGTGGTCCAGTAAAAGCTTTTATGTTCGGCCCAAAGAAAACTGGAACGATCGGGATCATCACGGGCGGCGCCGGCTCGGAGATTTTCAAGGTTGCGCAAGAGGGGATCGACACATTTATCACGGGGGAAGCGCCGCATTGGGCGGCAGTGGCAGCTGATGAACTTCGGATGAATCTGCTGCTTGGCGGACATTACGCCACCGAGGTTTTTGGCGTAAAAGGCCTGGCCGCTCATTTATCCGGGCTGTTCAACATTCCATGGGCCTTCATCGATTGCCCGACGGGAATGTAGCAGTGATCTGAATGATCGCTCACGAAGCACTGTCGACCCGCGTTAGATGTATTCGTTTCGTCTTCGCTGCTCTATTGATCGTTCCGTCTTGGACTTTGGCTTCCGTTAAAGACAAACCAACGCGGTTAAGCGGATACAAGGCTGTTCGAGTGCATTACGGTCCTTTAAACAAAATGATAATATCCGTCCGCATCAACGGACAGCGCGCAAATTTGTTAGTCGATACCGGCGCGAGCCAGGTAATCGTGGACGCCAGCGTCGCCTCGACATTCGGTATAAGGCCATCGCAAGGTGGCATGGGGTACATCCGATCAGCGAAAATCAATGATCAGGATTTGCCCGTGGCTTTCGCGCAAACATTCACTGCCGGCAACATGAATTTTGGCAGCGTTCTAGTGACACTGCGTAATTCAAGCCGCTCGGATAGTGGCAACGCTCACGTCGATGGGGTTCTTGGTCTTGACGTCCTCACACGATATAAGGCGGTGATTAATTGCCGCACTAAACTCATTTTCTTTAAATTGGCTTGGACGCGGCAGACCCACCTCAGCAGCGTTGCGGCGTCAGAAAAATTCACAAGAGTGCCTTTGCGAGAGGAGGCAAACGGGGCCTTGACCGCTCCGTGTTCGATTCACGGACAACCCGCTCGTTTGCTCGTTGATACAGGCGCATTCGTTACAACTTTTACCGAATCTGCCTTCCACACGCTCGGAATCGGCTTCCAACCGACAAATGTGTCTGCGCGTTTCCCTACCGGAACTAAGAGAAGAGTTAATGCCGCGCAGATCAATGATCTCAGAGTTGGCGACTTCAAAGTGCCACCAGGAAAATTCGGCGTGGCTGCACTGCCCAATTTCGCCCCGTGGCAGCGGAACAGCAAAATGTTTGGGATTCTGGGAATGGATACGCTATACAACTGCCATGCCATCATCGATCTCGATGGCATGAATCTGTTTTTAAAATAGCCAAGGTAGGACTCACACACTGCTGCGTCCTTTTCTGAACAAATTTTTTGCTTTCGTAAATCGTCGGACGCTGTTCTTTGTTCGCCGATGACTGCGGCCGAAGATCGGCGAGGAAGCACGCGAGCGGCAGGAATTGTAGGCATGGCGATTCTGTCGAGTCGGCTTCTTGGCTTGATTCGCGAGATGGTGTTTGCCGGCCTTTTCGGCGCGGGAAGAAATCTCGACGCGTTTCTGATGGCGTTTCGGTTGCCGAATCTGCTGCGTGATTTATTCGCTGAAGGCGCGTTATCGACGGCATTCATCACGACGTTTTCAAAAAAAATCGCGGTCGAAGGCGATCAATCAGCGTGGCGACTGGCCAACAAGGTTGCGACACTCACAGCCGTTTTCATGAGCGTCGTCACGCTGCTCGGTATCATTTTCGCGCCGCAACTTGTGGATCTTCTAACATGGGGAAGCTGGTCTCCGGATAAGACCGCTCTCACGGTTTTGCTGACGCGCATCATGTGGCCTTTCATGTTGCTCGTGTCACTTGCTGCGCTGGTGATGGGCATGCTCAATGCCAAGCACGTTTTCGGTCCACCGGCCATGGCGTCGAGTTATTTTAATCTCGGTTCAATCATCGCCGGTGTTGCAATTGGCTGGTGGTTGGATCCGCAGTTCGGCGCTCGGTCGCTCGTGGGACTGGCAAGCGGGACATTGGTGGGTGGAGCCTGGCAATTGATCGGACAATTCCCTTCGCTCTGGCGCGTCGGTTACAAATACCACGCCGATTTTCGATGGCGCGACGAAGGGGTGCGTACTGTGCTCACACTCATGGGGCCTGCTGTGATCGCCGCCAGCGCCGTTCAAGTCAACGTGCTCATCAACAGCGGATTTGCGGCGAGTCTTGGCAACGGCCCGGTCAGTTGGTTAAACATTGCGTTTCGTCTGATGCAGTTGCCTTTGGGACTCTTTGGCGTGGCGATCGGGACGGTTACGCTTCCACTGGTATCAAAAAGCGCAGCGGTCGGAAACATGAACGAGTTCCGCGCGATTCTGGCTCGCGGGATACGGCTCGCATTTTTGCTCACCATTCCATCCGCGATTGGACTGGCGATGTTTGCATCACCAATCATTAGCGTGATCTATCAGCATGGGCGGTTTAATGCGGAAATGACGCGCGAGACCGCCGGTGCGCTGGAATTTTACGCAATCGGCCTCGTTTGCTATGCAGGTTTGAGGGTGCTAACGCCCGCATTTTATGCAATCGGCAAACGCAACACGCCAATGATTGTCAGTTTCATTGCGATCGGCGCGAACCTTTTATTGAATTGGCTTTTCACATTTCGACTTGGATGGGGACATCGCGGCCTTGCCTTTTCGACGAGTCTCGTTGCGACGATGAATTTTCTATTGCTTTACGCGTTGATGCGACGCCACGTGCGCAGACTGGAAACGCGGCAGCTGCTAATTGGCCTGGGAAAAATGTGTCTTGCCGGCGCGGTGCTGGCGTTGGTCTGCTGGGCGGCAAATTACTGGTGGCTTGGTGGCTGGGCTCAGCTGCGGTTTCTCCCAAAGTTATGCGAGCTGCTCATTGCGATTGCATGTGCCGCTGCGGCATTCTTTAGTTGCGCTTATCTACTTCGGGTGAACGAAGTGCAGGACATCGTGGATATCTTTCGACGAAAAATAAACCGCGCATTGTAGAGGCGTTTGTATCAAACGCCCGAGAAAAGATCGGCGCCTGGCACAAGCACCTCTACAACAACGCCTGATCGAGATCTTCGATTAAGTCATCCGCATTCTCGAGGCCGATTGATACTCGCAAGAGACCTTCGGGTGAAGTTGTCCCAGCGCCCTCAATCGATGCTCGGTGTTCAATCAGGCTCTCCACTCCGCCGAGACTCGTCGCCCGGGTAAAGATTTTCGTTTTGGCGGCGACTGACATTGCTGCGTCACGTCCATTCTTAACCTCAAAAGAGAGCATTCCGCCAAACATCGACATCTGTTTTGCAGCAATCTCATGTCCAGGATGCGACTTCAATCCAGGATAATGGACGCGTGTCACCTTTCGATGTCCTGAAAGGAAATCGGCGACTTTCACCGCGTTTTCCGAATGCGCGCGCATCCGCCATGGTAGGGTGCGCATTCCGCGCAGTATCAGCCAGCAATCAAAAGGCGAGGGGACTGCTCCGCCCTCGTATTGAATACCGCGGATACGTTCGAACAAATCGCTCTCAACTTTCGCAACGACTATTCCACCGAGAACGTCGCAATGGCCGCCGAAATATTTTGTGGTGGAATGCAGGACCAAATCCGCACCCACATCGAATGGCCGCTGCAGCGTTGGCGCCCACGTGTTATCGCAAACGCAGATCGCCCCCGCTTCGTGGACAATCTGCGTAACAGCCTCAAGATCGACAATTTTTAGCAGCGGATTGGATGGGGTTTCCATCCAGGCCAGCTTTGTCTTCGAGCGCAGCGCCTTTTCAACGGAGCTAAGATCGCTCATATCGACGAAGCTAATGTCGAGTCCCCAGCGCTGGAAAATTTCTCGCAGTAACCGCGATGTTCCGTAGTACGCATCGGCGTGCGCGAGGACGTGATCGCCGGGCGCAAGTGCCTGAAAGATGGACATGCTTGCACCCGTCCCAGATGCGAAAGCTGCGGCGGCTGCGCCGCCTTCCAGCGCGCTGATTCCCTGTTCCAGTGTCTGGCGGTTTGGATTGTTGTTGCGCGTGTACATGAACCCGCGCGAGTACGTGCCCTCCGCATCTCGCTCGAAGGTAGTTGAAAGATGAATCGGCAACGAAACCGCCCCGGTCGCCGGATCAACAGTATGGCCCGCATGGACTGCTATGGTCTCAATTCTCATTGTAGTTAATTTTTCGAACGGACGCTACGGGTTGCAAATGCGGTTGTCGAACTTATGGTGTTGCGGCTTTCGGGGTTAACTCACGAACGGTTTCGCGGTTGACGGCTCCTTTTGCCCAGCACCAAATAGCAACTGCATTTGGCGACCGACCAGTCTAGCTAGCGTATTTATTTCATGAGTATCTACAACGACGACGTGTTTCGAATGGCGTGTGATCAATTTCAGGTCATTGCCGATTACTTGAGTATCGATAAGAACGATCGCGAGCGCTTGATGTTTCCAAAACGCGCCATTGCCGTGACCCTTCCAGTGCACATGGATGACGGCAGCACCAGAACTTTCCAGGGTTACCGCGTTCAACATCATTTGACGCTTGGCCCGACAAAGGGAGGAACTCGCTTCGCTCCGTCTCTCTCCATGGGCGAAACGGCCGCACTGGCCATGTGGATGAGCTGGAAATGTGCGCTGTCCAATTTGCCGTACGGCGGAGCGAAAGGCGGGGTCGCAGTGGATCCTGCGAAATTGTCCCGCACTGAGTTGGAAGCGGTTTCCCGACGTTATATGCAGGAGATGATTCCCTTTGTCGGACCGCATACCGACATCATGGGCCCGGACATGGGTACGAATGAGCAGGTCATGGCTTGGTTCATGGATACCTACTCGGTTCATCAAGGGTATTCCGTGAGTGAAATCGTAACCGGCAAACCGGTCGCCATCGGCGGAACAGAAGGCCGCCGCGAGGCAACCGGCCGCGGTGTGGTTTACTTGATCGAGCGCGCAATGAACATGCTCAAAATGGATCCCGAAAAATGCACTGCTATCGTACAGGGATTCGGCAATGTCGGTTCAGTGGCGGCTCTCTCCCTTGGCTACAAGACTGGCGTCAAGGTTATTGGTATCAGCGACGCACATGCGGCGATCTACAACCCGAAAGGAATAGATATCCAAGCCGCCGAACAGCACATTTTTAAGAAGGGGACTTTGCGGGCCTTCGCCCAGGATGATCATGTCGACCCGAACGAACTGCTCACCAAGCCGTGCGACATCCTCGTGCCGGCAGCAGTCGATCGCGTCATTAACGGAAAGAACGCCGGCCAACTCAAATGCCGAATCCTCGCCGAAGCTGCCAATGGACCAACCACGCCTGAAGCCGACCTGATCTTGGAAAAGCGATGGGACGAAATCTTTGTGATCCCGGACATTTTATGCAACGCAGGCGGCGTGATTGTTTCCTACTTTGAGTGGGTGCAGGGCCTGCAATCCTATCTGTGGACGGAGATGGAAGTGACTGACAAGCTTTTCCGCATCCTGGAGCATTCCTTTGCGCAGGTAATCAAACGCGCAAAAGCGCACAAGATTTCTCATCGCACAGCGGCCATGGCCATTGGTGTCGAGCGCGTTCTTAAAGCTAAAAAGATGCGCGGCCTGTTCCCGTGAATTCGCGGTACACTACTAACGTGCCGAACAAACCGCCTCTCCCGTTGGCGAAGGGGAGAGGATTGAGGTGAGGGGATCGACGACACTCGTGGACAGTAAGACTAAACCCTCACTCTAGCCCTCTCCCTTGCGAAGGGAGGGGCGAAAATCGCCTGCAAAGTCACCACGATGAAGTTCTCGCACAGCGAAGAAGACCGCGAGGAAAAGCATCTCGACGCCCTGACCGATGAGGAGAACGGCCTGCGGATCATTGTTTCCCGCCCGGGCGCAGAATTAATCAGTCTTGCCAGAGTGAACGAGGAAGGGGAATGGGTCGGTTTTCTTTATCGCGATAACGATCTGTCGACGCCGCCTCAGGGCTGGGCGAATCATGCGACCGTTATGGGTTACTATCTCCATCGACTTAAAGACGGACACAGTTTGTACCGAGGACGAGAGATCAAAGGCGGCAATCACGGATTCCTCCGCTCCAAAAGGTGGCACTTCACCGGAACTTCTCTTCAGGGAAGCGGCGCGTCATTGCAGTATTCGATAACGCCGAATGATTTCTCACCGAATGAATATCCGCTGAAAGTCAGTGTGAATCTTACCTACACGATCGACGCGAATAAAGTCGGCGTACTTTTCGAGTTTCGAAACGAGGAGTCCGAGCTGGATGCGCACATTTCATTCGGGTTGCATCCAGGATTCGCGGCGGCGTCCTTTGAAACTTTTCACCTGCAAATGCCTCGAGGTCTTTACAGGCGGCATTTTTCGCCGGGAAATTATCTTTCGGGGCAGACGCGTGATATTGAGTTTGCCGGCGGCGAGATGCCGTTTTCCAAAACCGAGTTGCCCGGTTCCGTCATTCTCGAGCTTCTGGACGTACCGCGCCGCCAATTTTCCTATGTCGATCCTCCCAGTGGCCGCTGGGTCACCCTCGATTTAACCGGAGTGCCGTACCTGACCTTGTGGTCGGACGGTGGTCCGTTCCTTTGCATTGAACCATGCTGGGGACTCACTGACCATCATCAACAACGGGCCTTTGAAGACAAGGAAGGGATTCAAACAATCGCTCCCGGCGATGTCTTGCGCGCGTCTTTCGATATGGCGCCAGAACTTGCCTCTAGTGATTAGCCCGGCTAACTGACGATTAACCATCGACCAATATGCCGGCCGATTCACTTCGTACCTTGCTCGCGCACTCAGTGGATTATGCGGGAATGTTTCCGCCCTGTAGTCTCAGGCTCGAACCGGCGTTAAGAAATCAGGCTGAATACGTCCGTTCTCCGGACGCGTGGATGCTTGGCGCATTCGTTCTCTCCACTGAACAGTTCGATGCGACGAGACAACTCCTGTCGGAATTTGATGCTCAACATCCACTTCGCGTCGCCGCGCTCGGACCAAAGACTGCCAGCGTCGATGCTTTTCTTGAAGCGCTCGATGATGCGGACGCTGCGATTCGCTCGTTATCGAGACACAACGTCGATCTCGTATCGATCAGTCATCTTGAGATGTTTTTGCCGCACGACGTCGACATCGCTTTGCTGAAGGAAGCGAAATCGATTCTCGGCGATTTGCCGGTTTTCTGGGAGGCACCGCCAGACAGAGCAGAACAGGCCATCGCGTTGCTCTCCGAATTTAACTCTGATGCTGACTCAGCGACCTTTGGTTACAAACTGCGTACCGGTGGCGTAACTGCGGATGCGTTTCCAACTTCAATGCAAATTGCCAAAGCACTCGTAACTCCGGCCACGCATCAAGTGCCAATAAAGTTTACGGCGGGTCTCCATCATCCGCGGCGCCAATACCGAGACGAAGTCCAAACGAAGATGCACGGTTTCCTGAATGTCCTCGGTGCAGCGATGCTGGCTGCGGAGCATCGTTGGGACACCAATCAAACTGCGATGATGCTCGAAGACGAAAATGTGGATTCGTTTTCGTTCACTGACGATTTTTTCGCGTGGCGCGAATGGCGGATCGATATTAAACGTCTGCAATATCGGCGAAAATTCGTTGTCTCCTTTGGAAGTTGCAGCTTCGATGAGCCGCGCGACGATTTGCGCGCGCTAAAGTTGCTGTAGCGGCGGTCATGACCGCCGAATGATCTAGCGCTAGTTTGTAACTTGCCTTCTCAAATGCCCAACTTACAAAATTGCATCACTTGGTCTCGGCGCTCATAGAGCGCCGCTACAGCTAAAATGTCACTCAAATCATTCATCGACGTTTCGCCTGATTCGCATTTTCCGATACAAAATCTTCCCTTCGGCATCTTTCAGCCGAAAGGAGGCAAACCGCGCGCTGGAGTCGCCATTGGCGATTTGATCGTCGATCTTTCTGTTCTCGAAGAACTCGGCCATTTCCGCTCCCCGGAATTTCAGGGCCGAAAACCTTTTTCAGAAGATTCGCTCAATGCGTTCCTTGCGCTCGGTCGTCCGGCATGGCGCAAGGCGCGCGCAGTCCTTCAACGTCTTCTCTCGTCTAAAACGCCGATTCTGCGTGATAACGCCAGGCTGCGGGCGCGGGTCTTTCAGGCGCAAAAGACCGTGACCATGAAACTGCCAGTGCGTATTGCGAATTACACTGATTTCTATTCGTCGTATCACCATGCGCACAACGTCGGCTCAATGTTGCGTGGGCCGGAAAACGCGCTGATGCCAAATTGGAAATGGTTGCCTGTAGCGTATCACGGACGCGCCAGTTCAGTTGTAATCAGCGGCACCGATGTGCGTCGGCCACAAGGGCAGGTCAAGCCACCCGATGCGTCGGCACCCACTTTCGGTCCGACAAAGAGCCTCGACTACGAGCTGGAAATGGCGTTCCTGATCGGCCCGGGAAATTCGTTGGGCGAACCGGTGCCGATTGATCGCGCGTTCGACCATATCTTTGGCTTGGTTCTAATGAACGATTGGAGTGCGCGCGACATTCAGGCATGGGAGTACCAGCCGCTTGGTCCGTTCCTGGCGAAGAATTTTTGCACCAGCATCTCACCATGGGTGGTGACATTGGAGGCGCTCGAGCCTTTCCGAAAACCGCTGCCGGCGCAGAATCCCAAACCGATGCCATACCTGCGAACAAAGGACGATTTCACGTTCGACATTGAACTCGAAGCGAGCTTGCAAACATCATCAATGAAGGCGGCGCACGTCATCACGCGCACCAATTTTCAAAATCTTTACTGGAGCATTACCCAACAACTCGCTCATCACACGATTAACGGCTGCAATTTGCAACCCGGCGATCTGCTAGCCAGCGGAACAATCAGCGGAGCAACTGAAGAATCGCGCGGTTGCATGTTAGAGCTGACGTGGCGCGGCGCGAATCCGTTAAAGCTTCCAAATGATGAAACGCGCAAATGGCTCGAAGACGGTGACCGATTGACCATCACTGGCTGGTGTCAGGGTGACGGCTATCGAGTCGGCTTTGGCGAAGTAAGCGGGCGCATCATGGGAAGTAAAAGTGACAAGTGAATCGCGACAAGATCGATCCCAGGCCGACTGTTGTGTTTGCGCGATGGGTCTCCTGGGTTGGACATCCGCTGGTTTTCATCACTCTTTCCGTGGCCATTATCATTGCGTTGCGCCTCGCTAATCGTGCAGGTCTGGCGCTTTTGCTGACTCTGTTGGTGACAGTGATTTTGCCGATGGCACTATTGCTTTTTCGCGGATGCCAATCAGGTCGGTGGAGCGATCCGGACGTTTCCATCCACGCTGAACGCGTCCGATTTTATCCATGGGCAATTTCAATTTCGACGGCGGCCGTGATTGTCCTCTTGCTATTGCGCCCGCCGGCGTTCGCATTGCACGGCGCGATGATAACGCTGCTGTTGCTGATTATCGCTGCAGTGATCAATTTTCGGATCAAGTTGTCGTTGCACGCGCTTTTTGCTTTCTATAGCGCAATCATCCTGTTCGTGGTTAATCCGGTCGCTGGGACGGTAGCGTTCGGACTGGCCCTGCTGGTCTTCTGGTCGCGCCTTTATCTGAAGCGCCATGATCTTTCGGAAATGCTTGTCGGCGCTTTTCTCGGTCTGTTAGGTGGACTGGGCACGGCTTGGTAGCGCGCCCAGGCACCCTCCCCCCTGCAGAGAAAGAGCTTAGTATCCTCGCACAACGTAATGGCCGTGAATCCAAACTTTTTGACCATGCCGCCACACCCAATGGCCAGGCTTCCAAACGTAATAAGCGCCGCCAGACCAGTAACCAGGGCCACGAACATAATAGGGTCTGTCGTAAACTGCGACGCTGACGCCGCCGGGATACCCCGCGTAATACGGACCGGATCCATAATAAGGGCCGTAGCCAGGATAAGCAGAATAATATCCTTCACAGCCTCCTGCCCACAACAGAGCTGAAAGCAGAAGAACCAATAGAATCAATCGTCTCAATCCGGTTTCTGTTTCATTCGCAGTTGCTTGATCAACAGTGGTCGTCTTCATACAATAATATTCGGTTTCGGCAGAATTTTACGCGCCTGCATTTAATCGCGCGAAACGGACGTCTTGTTACTGAGAATTTTACACGACGCCTTGATCGAGCATCGCATTAGCCACTTTCACGAACCCGGCAATGTTCGCACCGACAACGAGATTACCCGGGCGACCATATTCCTCCGCCGTTCCCCAGGCGATTCGATGGATCGTGGACATGATGTGACGCAAACGGGAATCAACTTCTTCGCGCGGCCAGGGCAGGCGCATTGAGTTCTGGCTCATCTCAAGCCCGGAGGTCGCGACGCCCCCCGCATTTGCCGCTTTACCCGGACCGAACAGAATCTTTTTCTCAAGGAAAAGATCAACTCCCGTGGGGACTGTTGGCATGTTTGCCGCCTCGGAGACAAGATAACAACCGTTGTCGATCAGCTTCCCCGCGTCATCCTTTGTGATTTCGTTCTGCGTGGCGCACGGAAAAGCGCAGTCACACTTGACGCTCCATGGCCTCTGACCCGCCACGTACTTCGTGCCGCGGAAGCGATCGGCATATTCCTTGATTCGGCGGCGTCGAACGTTCTTGAGGTGCATTACCCATTCCAGCTTCTCCTGCGTGATGCCATTCTTGTCGTAAATGAATCCACCGGAGTCGGACATGGTGACGGGCTTTGCGCCGCACGCGATCAATTTCTCGACGGTAAATTGCGCGGCGTTGCCCGCTCCAGAGACGGTGCAAATCTTGCCTTCGACAGTTTGGTCACGGGTCTTGAGCATTTCCTGCGCGAAATACACAGCGCCGTAACCAGTCGCTTCCGGGCGCATGAGTGATCCGCCCCAATTGGGATCCTTGCCGGTTAATACTCCGGTAAATTCGTTAGCCAGCCGTTTGTATTGGCCAAAGAGATACCCGATCTCGCGGCCGCCCACGCCGATATCGCCTGCAGGCACGTCAGTGTTGGGGCCTACGTGACGGAAGAGTTCGGTCATGAAGGATTGGCAAAAGCGCATGACCTCGTTATCGGATTTCGCTTTTGGATCGAAATCAGCTCCGCCCTTGCCACCGCCCATCGGCAGATTCGTGAGCGAATTCTTAAAGACTTGTTCGAACGCGAGGAACTTGATGATGCTGGCGGACACGGTCGGATGAAAACGCAGGCCTCCCTTGTAGGGACCGAGCGCGCTGTTCATCTGGACCCGGAAACCACGGTTAACCTGAATCTGGCCTTTGTCATCGATCCAGGGAACCCGGAACTGAATCATCCGCTCGGGCTCGACAAGGCGCTCGAGAATTTTTCCATCTCGGTACTTTTTGTGACGTTCGATCACCGGCCGGATCGATTCCAGCACTTCAGTCACCGCCTGAAGAAACTCAGGCTCATTGGGATTACGCTTCTTAACAACTTCGAGAACTTGCTCCACCAGGCCCATAAGGGTGTTATTTCTGCAGGTTATTTCCCTCGTAGGCAAACAAAAACAATATGCAAGGTTCGAAACCGCGACTTTTGCCGAGGTGACCGCTGACGGAAATCTCTCTTGGACTTGCAGGACTTGTAATTTCCAATTCCTTGTTTCTAATTGCTTCTCCGTACGCGCGATTAGCTCAGTGGTAGAGCACTTGCTTCACACGCAAGGGGTCGCTGGTTCGATACCAGCATCGCGCATATCTCTGTCCCTCCGCTTGCTCTCCGGCGCCACCCATTCTATCTAAACAATATGTCCGAACATAAAATAACTCTGACCTGGAAACGCGGCGACACGCCGTTCGAGTATCAGAAGTATTCACGCGATCACAGCTGGAAATTTGACGGCGGTCACGAAATGCAGGCGTCCGCGGCTCCCGCCTATCTCGGAAACCCAAAGCTCGTTGATCCGGAAGAAGCATTTGTGGCGTCGCTTTCGAGCTGTCACATGCTCACGTTTCTCGCCATTGCAGCGAAAAAGAAATTCGTGCTCGACGAGTATGTTGACGACGCAGTGGGCCACATGGAAAAGAATTCGGAAGGCAGACTTGCCATTACGCGGGTGACTCTAAATCAGCGGTTGAAATTCTCAGGCGACAAGCAACCGACTGCGCAAGAGATCGAGGAGATAAATCACGCAGCGCACGAGCAATGTTTCATTGCCAACTCGGTGAAAACTGAAGTAACGGTCGAAACGCAAACGTAATCGATTTCCTTGTAGCGGCGGCTGTGTCAGCCCGCCGAACCAAAAGGCAAAGGCGTTTGGCACAAACGCCTCTACAACGATTCCTGATCGTGTAATCTGTGGGCGAAAAAATGAGCGCGCCGAACGACACGCAGCGTATGGAAAAGATCGTCAGCTTGTGCAAACGGCGCGGTTTCATTTTCCAATCGAGCGAGATCTATGGTGGGTTGAACGGCCTTTGGGATTACGGGCCGCTCGGTGTTGAGTTAAAGCGGAACCTCAAAAATTACTGGTGGCACGTGACCGTTCATGAGCGAGACGACGTCGTTGGTATGGACGGATCGATTCTAACGCATCCGGCGGTGCTGACGGCATCCGGACACGTCGAAGGTTTCTCGGATCCGATGGTCGATTGCCGGACGTGCAAAGCACATTTGCGCGCAGATCAGATCCCTGAAAAGAAAGGGATTAAGCAGTGTCCCAATTGCGGCGGCAAGGATCTAACCGCGCCGCGTCAGTTCAACTTAATGTTTGAGACACATGTCGGTGCCGCAGCGGACGAAAGTTCCATCGCCTACCTTCGCCCTGAAACAGCACAATCGATCTTCGTTCAATTCAAAAACATCCTCGAAGTCTCGCGCAGGAAACTGCCATTCGGCATCGCGCAGATCGGCAAGGCGTTTCGCAATGAAATTAACCCGCGCAACTTTACTTTCCGCTCACGCGAATTCGAACAGATGGAACTCGAATATTTTTGTCCGCCGAAACAGGGAATGGAATTGCTCGACTATTGGAAGGAAGAGCGCCTGGCGTTTTACGAAAATATCGGGATTCCGCGCAGCAAACTTCATCTGCTGACAGTGCCTGACGAAGAGCGCGCCTTCTATTCAAAGGGGACATACGACATCGAATACGATTTTCCGTTTGGACGACAGGAACTCGAGGGCGTCGCCTATCGGACTGATTATGACTTGTCGCAACACCAGAAGGCGAGCGGAAAATCTCTCGAATATTTTGACGAGGAAACGAAACAGCGATTTGTGCCTCACGTTGTCGAGCCCAGCGCAGGTGTCGATCGCACAGTATTGGCGCTAATCTGCGAGGCCTATTTGGAAGATCAGGCGCCAGATGAAAAAGGAAAAATGGAGATGCGCATCGTGCTGCGTTTTCATCCGCGAATTGCTCCGATCAAGTGTGGTGTATTTCCGCTCCTAAAGAACAACCCACAGCTCGTGGCAAAAGCGAAAGAGATTGTCGAGCTCTTGCGACCGCACATGGTTGTTTTCTATGACGAAAGTGGCGCCATCGGCCGGCGATACCGGCGTCAGGACGAAATTGGCACCCCGTTCGGAGTGACCGTTGATTTTGAAACCCTGGGGGAAAAGAATGCCGCGCTGCGTGACACAGTGACGTTGCGCGATCGCGATTCGATGAAACAGGAACGGGTCGCGATTCAAGAGTTGCCGGCAATCTTGCGCGAACGGCTCGTCTGATGGATCTCGCGCAATTCCGCGAATACTGCCTAAGCAAACCTTTCGCAACCGAGGGCACGCCATTTGGGCCCTCTGTTCTGGTGTTCAAAGTCAGCGGTAAAATGTTCGCACTAGCAACTCTGGAAGAAGTGCCGACCAGCGTGAATCTGAAATGCGACCCTGATTTGGCGCTCGAACTGCGCGATCGATACGAGCAAGTCACGCCGGGTTATCACATGAACAAAAAACACTGGAACAGCGTCGAGATTGAAGGTGGCATTCCTGATCCTGAGCTGCGAAAAATGATTGACCATTCCTACGTTCTCGTAGCGAGAAGCCTGCGAAAACCTAAGGCAAAGGTTGCAGCTCGATCTCGCCGAAACTCAATTGCAGCGCGTCGCGGGCGACGTTAAGGAAATTATCGGCCGCGTCCGTGAGAGCGACGTGTAGCTCACCACGATTTGGCAGCGACGCTCGAAGCGATTGTCGATCCAATGTTTTTTCCACCGCGCGCGCGCAATTTTGCGCGGAATCGACAAGCATGACCTGGCGTTTGAGCGCTCGTGCGATCGCGTTCGTGAGAAGGGGATAATGGGTACAACCAAGCACCAGGGTGTCGATCCCGTCAGCAAGCATGGGCTCGAGATATCGCAGAATCATCCGGTCCGTCACTTCGTCGTTGAGCAGTCCTTCTTCAATTAGAGGGACAAGCAACGGACACGCTCGAGTGCTTACGCGCACATTGTCGTCCGCTGCCCGCAACGCTTTTTCGTAGGCGCCACTGCGAATCGTCGCACGGGTTCCGATCACGCCGATGTGCCGGTTGCGGGTCGCCTGCAACGCAGCTCGCGCACCGGGCTCGATCACACCGATCACCGGCACGGAAAATTTATTTGTTAACAATGGCAGCGCGACTGATGAAACTGTATTACACGCGACAACCAGGGCCTTCGCGTTTTTCTGCGTGAGGATTCCCGCCAGTTCCACGGCATAGCGCTGAACGGTTTCAGGGCTTTTCGGGCCGTACGGAACACGGGCCGTGTCACCAAGATAAAAAATGTTTTCGTTTGGCAGCGAATCACGCAGCGCCTTCACTACGGTAAGGCCGCCGACGCCAGAATCGAAAACGCCAATTGGGCGTGAATCACTCATGCAGCGCGAAACTCAGCGCGGTTGTGACCTGCTGCAACTCTCCCCCACATAAATGGAAGATAGCCCTGCCAGGCTGTCTCGGCAGACACGTCGCTCGCCTGCCGGGAGTTGTCGCGTTGATTGGAAACGAGCCTCTCCAAATCCGAGCAGGCTAGCAGCCCGCCCGCCGAGTCAGGCAGGGCTGCCTGCCCCCCAGTTGCAAACGCGCTCTGGCTTTGGATGATTGATCGCGATGCCCGAACTCCCAAAGAGATACGATCCAAAATCGGTTGAACCGAAATGGTATCAGCGCTGGACGGAAAATCGCGATTTCGTTGCGAACCCGAATTCATCCAAAGCGTCGTTCTCTATCGTGATGCCTCCGCCAAACATTACCGGCGTGCTGACGCTCGGCCACGTGCTCAACAATTCCATTCAGGATATCCTTGCGCGTCGCGCGCGAATGCAGGGCTTTGAAGTGCTTTGGCTGCCAGGCGTGGATCACGCCGGAATTGGAACGCAAACGGCAGTCGAGAAACATCTGCGGCGAACGGAAAACAAAACGCGGCATGATCTCGGCCGCGAAGAATTCCTGCGCCGCGTGCTAGAATGGCAGGATAAACATGGCGGCATCATTATCGAGCAGCTTAAACGCCTGGGCTGTTCCTGTGACTGGTCGCGTCAGCGCTACACGCTCGACGATGCGTATGTTGCGGCTGTCCAAAAAGTTTTTGTCGACCTCTATCGCAAAGGGCTGATTTACCGCGGCAGCCGCATGATCAATTGGGACCCGGCTGCGCAAACTGCGGTTTCGGATGAAGAGGTGATTTCCAAACCGCAGAAAGGAAAGCTTTATTTTGTTCGCTACGAAATTGTGGAGCAGCCCGGCCGTTTCCTGGAAGTCGCAACTACTCGTCCGGAAACAATCATGGCCGATACTGCGATGGCCTTTCATCCAGGTGACAAGCGATACGCCGATCTCCTGGGCAAGCACGCGTGGCGTCCGCTTGCGCGTGAGAAAATTCCGATCATTGCCGATGAAGCAATCGATCCCAAGTTCGGCACCGGCGTTTTGAAAGTAACGCCTGGACACGATGCATTGGATTTCGAAATCGGTCAGCGACATAACCTGCCTGTGGTCGACGTGCTGCATGCCGACGGCCGAATCAATTGTCCCGCGGTTCGGGAGTTGGATGGCCTCGACCGGTTTCAGGCGCGGCACAAAGCAGAGGAATTATTGCAGGTGAGGGGAGCGCTTGCGAAAACGGAGCCTTACGAAAACAATGTCGGATTCAGTGATCGTAGCGACGTGCCAATTGAGCCGCGCATCAGCGAACAATGGTTTTTGCGTTACCCAAAAACAAAGGAGGCACTCGCTGTGGTGCGCGATCACCTGATTCGATTTTTTCCTCCGCATTGGGAGAAAGTGTACGCACAGTGGCTGGACAACATTCGTGATTGGTGCATCAGCCGACAAGTTTGGTGGGGCCATCGGATCCCGGCGTGGTACCGGAAATCCCCAATTCCAGATCTCAAATCCCAAGCCAATAAGGAAATTTATGTTGGTGTCGAACCTCCTGTTGATGCTGAAAATTGGACGCAAGATCAGGACACCCTCGATACCTGGTTTTCATCGTGGTTATGGGCTTATGAAACGATGGATGAACAAACGCGAAGAAAGTTTTATCCGACCAGTGCGCTGGTGACGGCTCCCGACATCATTTTCTTCTGGGTAGCGCGCATGATCATCGCTGGCTTGGAATTCAAGCCGGGGAAATCAGACGGCGTCGGGGATAATATTGCATTCCACGACGTCTATTTTACAGGACTCATTCGCGACAAGCTCGGTCGCAAAATGTCGAAGTCCCTGGGTAATTCGCCCGATCCACTCGAATTGATCGATAAGTACGGCGCCGACGGATTGCGGTTCGGCTTGATGCGGATTGCGCCCAGAGGCCAGGACATTCGCTTTGATGAAAAGCAAATTGAAGAAGGTCGAAACTTCGCGACGAAACTTTGGAACGTCGCACGCTTTCGGCAGATGCACGGAGCGAGCGATTCCGCTCCAAAAGTCGACAACCAGAGGCTATCGATCTACGCCTTGGAATTGCTCGCGCGCTTGAATGAAACAATCGACGCAATCGAGGCCGCTTTTCGTGAATATCAGTTCAACACGGTCGCACAACGCCTTTACGACTTTGTCTGGAGCGATTACTGCGACTGGTTTGTTGAAGCCGCCAAGACCGAAATTTTCGGCGACGACCAGGCAAAGAAGAACGCTGCGCTGGCCGTGATGGACATTTCGCTTTCAGCGATATTGCGCTTGCTGCATCCCTTGATGCCGCATATGACCGAAGAGCTCTGGTCGTTACTCGGCTTTGGAAAAGATTCGATTCAATTCGCCGCGCCGCCGGAGGAGATCGCGTTGGATAACATCGCTGACCTGGCGGGCAAGCGCCGGCTTGTTTCAGCCATTTACAAGACTATACAGGCGGGGCGCAACCTTCGTGCCGGGGCTAAGCTTCCGTCGAACAGTAAACTACGGTTTATTTTACGCTCAGATAATAAATTAATTTCCACAGAAATTCCCACGCTGACCCGGCTAATGAATGCCGACGAAGTCGAGCTGGATCCCAAATATCAGGCGCAACTCGGAAATCCGGTCGCGGTCACGCCGCTAGGCGAGATCTTTTTGAGCGTGGCCGCCGCGGACAGGGCAGGGGAACAGCAGCGGCTCGACAAGGAAATTTCAAGAATCGAAACCGAAGCACGAGCCGTAGAGAAAAAATTGGAGAACAAATCCTTCGTCGATCGCGCTCCCGCAATCGTTGTTGAAGAGCATCGCCGACGCCTGAAGGATTTCAGCGAGCAACTGGAAAAGTTGAAGCAGGCGCGCGAATCCCTGAATTAAAGGTCACTTTCTGCTCATTGATCCGGGCGCCGCGTTTTTGAAAGAATTCCTTTAACTCGGCCGTGTAGAAAGTGCCGTCATACTCCTGGTTTAGTTCGAGCCAGACGCGGCCGCGCGGTGTGAGATGTTTTGCCAGGTCATTGAGAAAGAATTCCCACTCGGGGACTTTCCAGACGTCCGGCATTTTGTGGTTGTTAAAGCAAATCATGAAAGCCGTGACGAGATCGAATTTCTGTCCAAAATCGGGCAACGGCCGAAAAGCTTCGATTCGCTGGACTACGCGGCGCACCCCAAGTAGTCGCGTGACTTCGCGGAACATGGACAGACGATCCATATCAAGGCCCAGTCCGGAGTGACCCAGCAGCTGAGCTATGTAGAGAAAGTATCCTGCGCCGCAGCCGAGATCGAGGATGCGCTTGGGGCGCGCCAAATCGAGTTCGATCTGACGAATTCGCCGGATGTTGATTCCAATCCAGCGGTCGAGATCGAGATATTTCGGCCAGTCTGCCCCAGGATTTGCCACAGCATATTTCTTGCGAATCTGCTCGAACCCAACCGCATCGATTGTTTCGATGACTTGTTTTTTATTCAGGGGAAACCGGCTGGTTCGGAGCAGTCTGAGCGTATGCTTCCTCGCGCTGGCCAGGCTACGGCCATCTACAAGCTTGCGTATTTTATGCTTAAATCGCACCGGAAGATAGATCACACCTTGTAGCGGAGCGCAACAATTTCAATTACACTGCAAGATTAATGAGCGTCTGGAAAAAATTGCTCTGGTTCGCCGTTACCGCGTTAGGCACGTGGGCAGTGGCGATGCTAGCGTTATCTCGCGGGGAACGCATCAGCGCACTTTGGATCGTTACCGCTGGATTTTGCGCATTATCGATCAGCTATCGTTTTTACAGTAAATGGCTGGCCACAAAAGTGCTCGTGCTCAACGAGGACCGTGCCACACCGGCCGTGCTTCAAAATGACAACAAGGATTATGTGCCCACAAACCGCTGGATGGTTTTCGGGCATCACTTTGCAGCCATTGCCGGTCCCGGGCCGCTGGTTGGGCCCGTACTGGCGGCGCAATTCGGTTTTCTTCCCGGTACTCTCTGGATCTTGATCGGCGCAACGCTAGGCGGCGGCGTTCACGATATGATCGTTCTTTTTGCCTCGATCCGGCGGGGCGGCAAAACGCTTGGGCAAATGGTAAGAGAAGAAATTGGGCGCGGCGTTGGTCTGCTCGCTCTCGTTAGTGTTCTGGCGATCATGATTATTTTGCTGGCAGTTCTCGCGCTCGTTGTCGTGCAAGCTCTCGCGGAGAGTCCCTGGGGTGTTTTCACGATTGCGACTACCATTCCAATCGCGTTGATCATGGGAATTGGATTGCGCACGGGCAAAGTGAGCGTGACCGCGGTCACAATTTTCGGTTTACTCGGTCTGGCGTTTGGCGTGTGGGGTGGACAATTTCTCGCGCACTTTCCCGTGATCGAGAGTTGGTTTCGTCACGACCAGAAATGGCTGGCCTGGGCCATCATGATGTATGGGCTCGCGGCCTCGATCCTGCCGGTGTGGATGCTACTGACGCCGCGCGATTACCTGAGCACGTTCTTGAAACTCGGCACCGTCGCGATGCTTGCGGCTGCCGTGATGCTGATCAATCCGACATTGCAAATGCCGGCAATCACCAAATTCATTGATGGCAGCGGCCTCGTTTTTGCCGGTCCAGTGTTTCCATTTGTATGCATCACCATCGCTTGCGGCGCCGTGTCAGGTTTTCATTCTCTAATTGCTTCTGGCACGACACCGAAAATGATCAGACGCGAATCCCGGATACGCAGCATCGGCTACGGCGCGATGGTGACCGAAATGATGGTTGCCTTGATGGCGATGATTGCAGCGTGCGTCCTTCAACCTGGAGAGTATTTCGCTATTAACACAAAAGGAACGCCAACCGAAGTCGTCGCAAGGGTTTCCGCGACTGGTTTTCCAATAACTGAGGCAGAAATGCAGAAGCTCGCAGCGAATCTGGGGGAATCGACGATGTTTAATCGGGCAGGGGGCGCTCCTACTTTCGCAGTCGGTATGGCTCACATGTTTGCGCGAGTCTCCACCAAACCAACCGCGCTCGCGCTGTGGTATCACTTCGCGATCATGTTCGAGGC
>JBKPLD010000088.1:0-17180 GCA_046731415.1 Verrucomicrobiota bacterium | reverse complement strand
GTCCTCGAATGAAAATCTTAACCATTATTGCCCGGGTTCTTCTTGGACTTATTTTTCTCGTGTTCGGATCGAACGCGTTTCTCAATTTCATTCCTATGCCGCCGCCACCACCGGGGCTGGCCGGTGATTACACGAAAGTGTTCCTGGCTAGCGGTTACGTTTACTTTATTGGCGGATTCCAGGTGCTCGCTGGGTTGCTTCTGTTGATCGGGCGGTTTGTGCCGCTCGCACTCACGATTCTCGGCGGCATCATAGTAAACATTTGGATCTTCCACGTTTTGATGGCCCCCGAGGGATTACCGCCGGGAATCGTCGTTACGATTCTTGAATTGTTTCTGGTCTGGCGATATCGCGATGCGTTCGCGGGTATTTTCCGAGCCTGATCTGCGATCATGGCTACGCAAAGCAGCGATAAAATAGCTGATGTGGTCGTCCGCGGCGACGCCGGCAGTTTCAAGCAGGAAATTGTTGCGGGCAGACATCGCCTTCTCGCTGACGAACCAGAGAGCGCGGGCGGAAGCGACGCCGGTCCCGATCCGTACGATTATCTGCTAACTTCGCTCGGCGTCTGCACTTCCATGACGGTTGGCCTGTACGCGCGCCGGAGAAATTTACCGCTTCAGACAATCAAGATCTCGCTCTGGCACTCGCGTGTGCATGCAAAGGATTGCGAGGAATGCGAAACCAAGGAGGGCATGCTCGACAGAATAGATGTTGAAGTCGAACTGACTGGTTCGTTGAGCGCAGAGCAACACACCAAGCTGATGGAGGTCGCGGCGAAATGCCCGGTTCATCGGACGCTCACATCGGAAATCAATATTCGTCTGCGACCTGCTCAGAAATCACCCACGTTGTAAGTATCGCCGTACCTATCAAGGCGAACCACTGGGGCGGAATATTGCTGGGACGCCTCTCCCTTTCACACAAGGGAGAGGATGGAGGTGAGGGATTGGAGCCTCCTTCAACAAGGAAGAAACCCTCTCCCTTGAGAAGGCAGAGGCGATCAGACACGTCATTCAGCCTGCATCCGCCCTGGCGACAACGAGTCGCTTGAAAAATGCGCGCGCGCCGAACATGACGCTAGGAAAAAGGCGGTCATCGTTATTTGGAGAAATGAAATAGCTTGCGGAAGAATCAAACAGACCAATGATTTTCCAAACAAATGAAACTTTTGGCCGTTCATCCCAGCTGCCTGATGTACTCGAAGATTTATCTTCGTCTCGAACCGCTCGGTCTCGAACTTGTTGCCGCTGCAGCGCGGCGTGCTGGTCACACGGTTCGTTTAACCGATTTGCAATGCGAACCGCATGAGAATTTTTTCGGTCTAGTTAAGCGATGGCAGCCGGACGTCATCGCGTTTTCTGTCAATTACCTGGCTAACGTTCCTGAAGTCATCGATCTCGCTCGCGCGGCGCGTGCCTTATTGCCGGAAACATTCATTTGTATTGGTGGACATAGTGTTTCGTTTATCCCTGAAGAAATTTTGCGGCACGCTGGCGGCGCAGTGGATTGTATATTGGTTGGCGAAGGCGAAACGGCGATCACCGGCTTGCTCGATGCTCTCAGGCGAAATCGAGGAAGCCTGGAAAACGTCCCCGGCTGCGTAACACTCAGTCATCGCTCAGCGCCGCCCGCTTTCGTGCAATCGCTCGACGATTTGTTGCCAGCGCGCGATCTTGTTCAACATCGCCGGAAATATTTTATCGGAGCACTCGATCCGGCCGCTTCCATCGAGTTCAGCCGTGGCTGCCCGTGGGATTGCGTCTTTTGCAGCGCATGGACCTTTTACGGACGGAACTACCGGGTGAAAACACCTGAGTGCGCAGTCGAGGAGCTGGCGCAAATCGGCGAGCCCGGCATTTTTATTGTGGATGACGTAGCGTTCATTCAAGCAGAGCACGGCATGCAGCTGGGCGAAGCCATCGCTCGCCGCGGAATCAAGAAACGTTATTACCTTGAAACACGCGGCGACGTGCTGCTGCGTAACAAGGAAGTTTTCCCTTTATGGAAGCGGCTTGGCTTGAACACCATGTTCCTGGGCCTCGAAGCGATCGATGAGGAAGGACTAAAGCGTTATCGAAAGCGTGTCACGCTCTCCAAGAATTTCGAAGCGCTTGAGTTCGCGCGCTCGCTCGACATTTCGATGGCTGTTAATATCATTGCCGATCCTGCCTGGGACCGCGAACGATTCAAGGTTGTGCGGGATTGGTGCTTGGAAATTCCCGAAGTTGTTAACATCAGCATTAACACGCCTTATCCCGGGACAGAAACTTGGCACACCGAATCGCGCCGTCTTACCACCCGCGATTACCGGCTGTTCGATATCCAGCACGCTGTGTTACCAACCAAGTTGCCGTTGCCGGAATTTTACAAGGAGCTCGTCGAGACTCAGCGCATCCTCGCCCGGAAACATCTGGGCTGGACAGCGCTGCGCGATTGCGCACGGGTCGTCGTCCGCCAGATGCTTCGTGGGCAGACCAATTTCATCCGGATGCTCTGGAAATTCGACAGCGTGTATCATCCGGAGCTGCAACTCGCCGATCACCGTCAACCGGTGAAATACGAGATTAACCTGCCACCACCTTTCGTTACCAACGTGCAGCGGGGCGCGCTTTACATCCATGAAAACCGAGGACGCGGCGGCCGGCAGATTGATCATCACACGGAGGAATTCGTTAAGGCGACTCGCATGGGCGTCGCCGATTGAACATTTCATGCACATGACGAGGACAGAATTGTAGGGCAACCGCTCCGGTTGCCAGACTCCTTTTGGCAGGCGAAGCGCCCGCTCTACAAATTCAATGAATCGATGAGTAAGAGGCGGAAGAAAACGTCGAAAACACGCCGATGGTCAGCCCGGGTCACGAAGCATAGCCACGCGCTCGATCTTGAGTCGGATCTCTTCAAAGGAAAGGATCCGCATCGTATTGCTCTGTCGTTGAAGCGTTCCGCCGAGCGGAGCAAAAGGCGAAAGGCACGCCCTATCAATCGGCGATGTCGATGGTGAATTTTTACATCAACCGCGCTGGCAAGAGTCTGCCTCGTAGACAAAAACGGATTCTGGAAAAGGCAAAAAGGGAACTTCGCGGCGTCTTTGGGTGATCGTAGTTTGAAACGCGCACTCCGTTCTAATGCTGCGCAGCAGCGCCATTTTCAGTCCCACGCTTCCGTCAGTAAGGCGCGCGTCTCTTCCACTCCCGCGCGCCATATCTTCATCATCTCGTCATCATCGCGCTGATAAAGACCACCGTAGTTACCGTCCTTCAGGTATTCCCGCAGCGACTTTGGGTCGAGATAGCGCAACTTATCCAAATCGCTCATCGGTTTCTGCTCACGTGGCAGACCGACATTTGCCAAACGCGTCCAGGGAAAATTTTCCATCCACGACGCGTGTGACGCGAGCGGATCGATCGTCTCCACTTGTGCCCAAACTTTCGGCGCATTCCACCAGTTGTGAAACTTGATCCGGACGCCCGGATGATCCGCCATCCATTCACCCGCCAGCCCCTGGGCAGGGGTATTGCCGCCATGACCGTTTACGATCAGGATTCGTTTGAACCCTTGTTCCGCCATCGCGTTGAGAATATCGCGCACGATCGACATATACGTTTCGACGCGCAGCGTAATAGTTCCCGGAAATGCGCGAAAGTATGGGGTGATCCCGTACGGGAGCACGGGAAACACGGGCACGCCCAACGGCTCCGCTGCTTCGGTCGCCAGGCGTTCAGCCAAAATAGTATCCACGCTGAGGCTCAGATATGCGTGTTGTTCCGTACTGCCCAGCGGCAAAACCGCGCGATCGTCGCGCTTTAGATACTCTTCCACCATCATCCAATTCATCTCACTGATTCGCATCGCCAAAGTTGCCCCACAGTTTTGAAGAGTTCACGCGGATTTGTTCGCTTCGAATAAGCGCGAGCCTGTCTGTTCGTGCGAAATAACTGATGAATTATGGAACGCGAGAAAATCATTTTCCTCCGAAACATTTTCCTGCGCGCCTTTGCTGTCGGTATCCTCTTCGCTTTATTTTATTGGATTGCTACGCTAGCCCTGTGGCACACCTATACCCCGTGGCTGACGGAACGGTTTAAATTGGACGAAAAAGAGTTGGGGACTCTTACCCTGAATTTTTTCGCTAATGTGCGGATAGTGATTGTCTTTCTCTTTCTTGTCCCGGCACTGGCTTTGCATTGGAGCGCGAAGAAAGTCTGAGCTCTTACAATCCCAGGCGTAGTGACGGCGCCAAGCCTAACGAGCAGTAACTTATCGACTGTTGCCCGAAAACCTGACGAAGAGTCTGTCGTGACAGGCGCGTCGCCTGTGTCGTCGAGCGTTTGTTTGCAGCTAGCACGGCTGCCTCTACAGAAAGGCAACTTGAAATTGCTGTTGCGGTCCCGGGAGGGGCGCGAAAAATCGCTCTTGTGAAACTTTGGAAATGGAACCGCAAAATCTTCCATCAGTCATACATTCAATTCGAACGGCTATCGCGGCGACTATCTCCCTCGCGGTCGCGCGTCTATTTGGATTACCCGAGGCGTACTGGGCCGCGATTGCAACGCTCGTGGTCATGCAATCAACTCTCGGCGCGACTCTGTTAATTTCCGTCGAACGCATTGCCGCCACTGCGCTGGGCGCTCTTACAGGAGCGCTTCTGGCAAATTATTTTACTGGCAACCTGCTGGTCTTTGCCTCGGCGGTATTCGTGCTCGGGCTTTTGTGTGCAGCATTTCGCATGGAAAAAAGCGCTTACCGTTATTCAAGCATCACGCTCGCCATCATCGTACTTATCGCCCGTTCAAGCGCCCCCTGGATTGTTGCGCTCCACCGTTTCTTCGAAGTCTCGGTGGGAATCGTTGTCGCCCTCGCACTCGCCGCTTTGTGGCCGGAGCGCCAATCTGCCACCAGAAAGGAAAGCGCCGAGCAAGTACGCTAATGAGAGGGCTGCCAAGCTATCATCAAAGAGGTGAGATGCGTCTAGCATCTCACACTGCTCACTGGCTAAACGCGTCGTCATCCCGAGTGAAAGCGAGGGACTTCCCACAAGGCCTAAAGATTACACTAGCTACTTTGTGTGAGTCACCGCCCAATGCGAGGTCCTTCGGTTCGAGCCGGACTCGCATTGTTCTGCGCGACTCAGCATGACACGCGTTTCCGTCCGCTTCATCACCTAACCCGGACAACGCGTGGATCGTAAGGCCCACCCGAAACGAATTCGGTAAATTCTCCCGGATGGATAATTCCGGCAAGGATCTCGAGGCTGTCCACGATACGCGGTCCTGGACGCGCGAAATACGCGCTCGCGTCTACGAGATAAATCTCGCCGCCACGCGCCGCCGGCAGTGAATCAAAATCAGGAAAGCTTCGGAGCAATTCGTAATCCTGTCGTGCACGATTGATATCGTAACCGCAGAGAGCGAGCACGATAATTTCGGGGCGAGCCTCGACTACTTCGCGCCAATCGATCTGCGCTGAGGGCCGATGCTTGCGGCCTAACGAATCATGGCCGCCGGCAATTTCCACGAGCTCTGGTCCCCAATGACCAGAGCAGAATGGCGGATTGACCCACTCCATCAGGAAACAGCGTGGTCGATATGAAATGCGGTTCGCTCGAAGCCGCACTGCTTCAACACGCTCCGACAACTCGGCTACCAGGTCGCGGGCGCGCTCCGAAGCGCCGCATATTTCCCCCACGCGTTGGATATCATCGAAGATGTCCAGCAGGCTTGCCGGTTCGAGGTTCACCAGCTTCGGCGGGTCAGGCAAAGTCTCGGCGAGCCGCGCTACCGTTCCGTAGCCGACCGCGCAAACGTCGCACAATTTTTGGGTGAGAATGATGTCCGGACGTAGCTCGCGGAGGAGCCGCTCGTCGATGGTGTAAATTGTGCCGTTGTCACGTAGCGCCCGCCGTACCCATTGATCGACTTCGGCACTTGTCAGTCCAGCATTGTGCACCGGACAATATGTGACCCGCGGTCGATCATTCGCTTCGTTCGGAAAATCGCATTCGTGCGAAACCGCGACTACCTGATCCATCAAGCCAAGCGCGGCCGCAATTTCCGTCGCAGCGGGCAAAAGCGAAACGATGCGGATCACTTCTCATTCTACCTGGCTTGCAGGCGCGAGACCAGGAAGACCAGCATGAGAAAAGAAAACGCCGCATAACCTCCGTGTTTCTTCGACGGAATGATAAGCGTGCGCGATGTCTTATAAAACTCCGACTGCCTGCGAGACAAGCAGGACGACGATGGTGAGAGAAATAATAATCTGGACCATTGCCAGAGCTTTTGCCCAGCGCGCCAGCAGGGGCGCGTCCGTCGGGCCGAAGGTTGAGCTCTGCGTGAAGGCGACAAACAGATAATCGATAAAGCGCGGCCTCCAGCGGACGCATGCAAATTCCGGGCGTTCGTCATGCGGGATCTGCATCTGCGGAAAGAGAAAGCTCGTGCTGCCAAATTTCTTTTCCTTCGCACGCAAAGTCGGACCGCCGCCATCCAGGCGCCAATACCACAAGGCGAAAACAATCACGTTTGTGAGCCAGAGCAATCCGGCTGAACGCAGCAGCTGCAGGGGCGATTCTCGATGCGTTGGCAGCCCGCGCACAAGCAGAATTACCGATCCTATGAGGGCGAGCGTCGTGATTCCATTAATGACAAACCCAAGCGTGCGATTCAGTGAATGTCTGCCAACACGATGGCTTACCACGGTCGGGACAAGCAAAACAAGAACCAGAGTTGGCAGTAACCAAATTGGCCCCACCACGAGCTTTCGCGGAAGTGCCAGATAAATTGCGCAGATCGCCAGGAACGCCAGCACGGCTTGTCCGCGCGGTTCAGGCTTGTCGACGTGTTCTCTCGGTGCGGTCATCTCCTGTGCCTATACCTGAAATTAGTGGCAAAGCATCTGATCTATTGAACTTTAAAAACTCTTGAATCCAGCACGCTTACCTTGCGCATCTTACCAACACTGATCTGATCAAATGTTAAAACGCATTTTCAAATGGGCCGGCGCGATCGTCGCAGTTGTAGTGGTCGCGGTCTCAATTTTTTTAGTCAATCTAGTTTGGTTCCGGCCGTGGAGTTTGAATCTCTTTTATGAAAAAGTCTTCGCAGAAATTCTCTTCGGTCATCCGGAAATACTCTCTGCGCTTGGTCTGGTGGAACAATTCGGGATCACCAGCCATAACGGCAAGCTCGACGATGAATCACCTGCATATCAACAGCGCGAAATCGACCGCTGGAAGCGCGACCTGACGCAACTGCGCCAGTATCCACTCGATCGTCAATCGGCTTCGCAAAAGCTTTCCACCCATGTGCTCGACTGGTTTCTGCAACTGCAAGTCGAAGGCGAAAAATGGCAATGGCACAATTATCCAGTCAATCAGCTTTTTGGCGTACAGAATCAATTTCCCTCTTTCATGGCAAACACGCATCGGCTGTTGAGCCGGAAGGACTGCGATTATTACGTGATGCGGCTCGATGCGTTGCCAAAGAAATTCGATCAACTCCTAGATGGCCTGAAGGTTCGTGAACAAAAGCAGGTCCTGCCACCGCGTTTCGTAGTCGAAGAGGTGTTGAAGGAAATGACTGACTTTATCGGCAAACCGGCTTCGGAAAATATTCTGGCATCGTCATTCAAAGGCCGCGCGGCAAAGATTGATAAATTAACCGAAGCGGACCGTGCGGATTTCCAAGCGCGCGTGGAATCGGCAATCACCACCAAAGTCTATCCCGCCTATCGAAAACTGATCGATTATTTCCAGGGCATCCTGCCAAGAACAACAACTGACGATGGCGTCTGGAAATTGCCCGATGGCGACGCATTCTACGCGTACAAGCTGCGCGAAAATACAACCACGACGCTCAACCCAGACGAGGTGCATGGGCTTGGGCTGCGCGAAGTGGCTCGCATCGAAGGTGAGATGCGAGCAATTCTCGATGCAAACGGTTTTGCCGGTCAACCGATCGGAGAGGCCATGGACAAGCTGGGAAAAGATCCGCGCTTTCTATATCCAAACGACGACAAGGGTCGCGCCGATGCATTAGCCAGGTACAAAGAGTTAATCACGCAGTCGACGGAACATTCGTCGAAAGAACTATTTCTCACCACGCCGCGCGCGAAGATTGAAGTGCGACGCGTCCCGGAGTTTAAGGAAGCAACGGCGCCCGGGGCGTATTACGAGATTGCCGCCATGGATGGCACGCGCCCCGGAATTTTCTTCGCAAACCTGCGAGACATGAATGAAGTCCCAAAATGGAGCATGCCAACGCTCGCATATCATGAAGGTGTGCCGGGACATCACTGGCAACTCTCAACCGCGGAAGAACTCAAAGGTCTTCCGCAATTTCGCAAAGTGCTTCCGTTTACCGCTTACATCGAAGGCTGGGCGCTTTACTGCGAATGGCTGGCGAAACAAGTCGGGTGGTATGACAACGATCCGTTCGGAGATTTGGGACGGCTTCGCGACGAACTTTTCCGCGCAGTGCGACTGGTCGTCGATACGGGCATCCATGCAAAGCGCTGGACCCGCGAACAGGCGATCGCGTACATGGGCGAGAAAACAGGCATGGGCGAGAAAGAGGTTAAATCCGAAATCGAACGCTACATCGTCGCGCCTGGCCAGGCCTGCGCCTACAAAATAGGCATGATAAAGATTCAGGAATTGCGAGTTCGCGCCCAAAAAGAACTGGGGGAAAAATTCGATCAGCGTGAGTTTCACGACGTGGTGCTCAAAAATGGCGCGTTGCCCCTCGAGATTCTTGAAGAACAAGTGAACGATTATATCCAGCGCAAGAAGGGATAGCTGTAGCCACGGCTCTGCGGGCCGTCTAACGTTGGCTTATTTCGGTCGAAACGGCGCATAGCGCCCCGGCCACGAGAACAGCTCAAGATAATGCGCAGAATCCTCATTACGCTGGCGATTCTCGTGCCCTCCGTCATCGCGCTGGCCGCGACCTGGATTTTCGCCGGGCGCCAGATCTCATTATTCATCGATCGGTTTGGAACGGTAAAAATATCTCCAACGGCGATTCGTTCACTCGCTTACGAGGGCAACGGGACAGGCGGCTCGTTCACGGTAAATAACGACGTCCGTCTAATTCTGGATGACGTAATCCCCAAGATCACGCTGAACGTCGGCTCGACTAAAGACAATCAAGTTGCTGTGGCTAGCGAAGGAAAAGTTTTCGCTTTGGGACCTTCGTTGTCCGCGGCCGAAAACGCTGGGGACAATCTCGCTACCGCGCCACAGGCAGCGGACACAGCATTTCTTGTGACGCGCCGCAGCGCTCTCAGCTGGCCGACGCCGTTCGATTTCAACTTCATGACCGGTCATTCGCCGTCGTGGAAACGTCACATCTATTATGAGCTTCGCTGGACAAAACCTACCGGCGCGACACTCGATATGCTTTGGCGTTACGAACAATACTTCTATCCAGGCAACGGCTGGGCAAGTGGATTTATGACGCAGGAAGGTTCCACGGGCCTGATCCGAGCTGATATCAATCCCTAACATGCTGGTATCTCCTTCACCGTAAGCCGCGTCCTCGCCCAGGCGCTCAAACGTTTGTCATCCCGAACGAAGTGAGAGCCCTCACATCTGCTAACGCATCACACAAATGAGTGTCACGTTATCTTGGTTGCGGGGTCCCTCGCTGTCGGTGCGGCTCAGGATGACCCGGGAAGGGCTCAGGCTGCGTTTGTGCGAAGGTGCTTGGTCAACCTTGTCCCTTCGCCGGTTTGTTGCATCGTTGCTACGTGCGGGTCTCTCGCAAAATTCAAAAACTTTTCTCTCGCGACGCAAGTCAAAGCCTCTGGGAGCACATTTGCCGCTGTACTCACCCAGTGAGCGCCCGACGAGTTCTGGGGACGATTGACCGCACCGAATTAGAGAGATTGCGCGAGCGCTATCCCTACCGGCCAAATGCGCGAAGGATTAATGCCTACGAAGATGCAAAGTACTGGATCGGTGTGAACGTCAGACGCGCGCAGGATCTCTGGCTCGATCGTTCTCCACCCTTGCAAATTCTCGATCTCGGTTGCGGCGCCGGTTATTTTCTCTACGTCTGTCGGTTATTCGGCCACGACGCACTGGGGTTTGACACAGATGAAGAAGCGTTCTTTCACGGCACAATTCAATTTTTCAATGTTCGCCGCGTCATTGGTCGAATCGAACCGCAAACGCCGCTGCCCGATCTCGGAAAAAAATTTGATCTCGTAACCGGCCACCGCGTTTGTTTTCACCGTCTCGCCCGCACCGAAAACGATGAATGGCTCGAATGGACTCCGGCTGATTGGGAATTTTTTATCAAAGATATCCGAACACGATTTCTGAAACCTGACGGTCGCCTGTTGCTGGAATTTAATCGCCGACAGGATGGTTCCTCATTTTTCACGGATGAATGGCGCGCGTTCTTTGAGTCGCAAGGCGCGCGAATTTTTCGCTGGAAAGCGCTGCTAGCTGCGAATTCTACCGAGCGGCCACGCTTTAAAAAGACGTGAGCAGTAGAGACGTCATGCAATGATGTGTTCGCGCCGAATGCGTATTCAATTCCTAGAACTGCGCGCTTGGAGCTAACAAGTACGTTGCCGCGCAATCTGCCTACTTCCACGCACGCTACCGTGTAAACGGCTTTAACGGGTCGACCTATTTCCGCGCTTAGGCTCAGGGATTATCGACGACAGTTTGTTGAGTCAGCCTACTTGCCTCAATCTGGGCGCTCACCTTCTGAAGGCCTGATGCGAGCGCATTAATTTGTTGCTTCTGTTCAGCGAACTTTATCTCAAAATCCCTTTGTTGTTGTGTCATCGTTGACTGTAACTGGGCGACGGTGGCGTCCTGTCTGTCGATTTTACTTTGTTGTTCCTCAACTTTCTTGTGCTCTTTGAGAAATTCGTTAAGCAACATTGCGTTCACCGCTTCGTAGCGAACTGTATAAACCCGTCCGTTGTCATCACGCACGACGAGATCGGGATTCACATCGGCCACTTCCGCGGCGATCAAACCAAATTGAGATGTGTTTGTCTTGTCGTCCTTGTAGTGAAAAGTCACCGGCTTAAGCGCCAGAATGGCTTCACTCGCGTCGTCTATCGGTTTAATGTCGCATTTGAAGCGTCGGGAAGAGCTCAACGTACCAAATTGACCGGCGGAATCGACTAGTACCGGTATGGCGTCGGCGTTTTCCGTTGTCACGCCACGAATACCGGCGATAAATGCTCGCGTCTGGCTTCCAATCGATCCTATGCGGGTCGTTCCAAAGTCCTGAAAGCCACCGACGTTACCGATGTCGATGTTATTGCTTTGCCCTAGGCTGATGTTGTAGCCGGCATTAACTCCCACCGCGATGTTGTTGGAGCCATCGACAAGCCCGTAGAGCGCCTGAAAGCCGACAGCAGTGTTTTGCGTGCCAAAGCCGTGAGGCGGCCCTGTGATGTTGGTGCTGTTATAGAGCGCTCGAAATCCCAAAGCAGTGCTTTGAAAGCCGTATATGTTATTACGAAGCGCTTCAAAGCCGATGGCAGTGTTGTGTGTGCCCAACGTGTTTCTGTAGAGCGCTCCGCTTCCAGTGGCAGTGTTCCAATTGCCCATACTGTTGCTATAGAGCGCTTGAACTCCGACAGCCGTGTTGTTGCTGCCGTTTGTGTTGAACCGAAGGGCGTTGATCCCTACGCCAGTGTTGTTGCTACCGATGTTATCATTGTAGAGCGAATAAGCACCAAGGCCCGTATTAAAGGTGCCGCTCGTGAGACTGAACAATGCATTTACTCCCTCAGCTGTGTTGAAGCCCGGGTAACCGCCGTCCGGTGGTGGAACAACCGCTTGTATCCGAAGCGGAAGCCAAAGCCAGACAAGGGCAGGTAGTGCTATCAGGAAGGGTCGGATCGTGGTTCTAATTTCTGTTAGTTTTTTCATTACTGTTCGCTCCTAGCGCGTCGAGTTTAACAGTCTTCGCCAGTGTGGCGACAAAGAAATGCTCCCAGAGGAGGTTACAATTTCCAGTCCGAGCAATCCCACCCCAACAGCTGCTCTACCTTTCCGATGTCTTCTGCAAAGAGATTGTAGAGGAAAACCTTTTCCTCCCAATTCATCGCACGTTTGTATGGCACGACGTTTCTGTCTTTACTGCGTACTGACCGCAGCGGTTTGAGGTCGAGAAAAGAAAAGGTGGAAGTCAGCGTTTCGCGCTGCTTATCCCTGAATTCCTCGAACTTAACTGCCTTGATTTGCTCGCGCGGAAAGAATTTGAACAGACGCTGGAGCTGCTTTCCGTAAAATCCTCGATCGACATAAGCAAAGCGGCGCGCTTCAGCAGGCGGCGCGCCGGCAATACGCGTTTTTTCCTCTCGCACGGCATCAAAAAAATCGAGCGGCTCGCGACCTCTGAATCGTTGCATGTTCCAGTGAGCAAAGGCGCGGTCGACCGGATTTCGTAAAAGGACCAGTAATTTGATCTTTGGATTGTATTTCCAAATCCGTTCCGCTGCCGGCTCGTGATAAATGTAACTTGGCGTGCAATCGCCGGCGATGGTGGATGGAGCAAGCGCTGGATAATGTTTGTGTAATTGCTCGTAATCTACCCGGGAAACAAACAGGGCATCGTTATCAAAAAAATGTATCTCCTGCTGATCGCCCATCGTGATCTTTGGGTGTTTGCTTAGAAAATAGTGTAGCGCGGTCGTCCCGGATTTTTGCGCACCGGCCAGAACGAAATCCAGTCGCTTAATTTTACGGCGCTTTGATCTAAGCAGGGACATCCTGCTGGTAATCGTGCCCGTGCTCATGTTCGATGTCTACGTCCGATTACGAGCAAGAGGTCAGTTGTCCCTCCTGCCGGGGCGCTCTATGATCCGGCCATGACACACCGATTTTGCCAGTTTTTCCTGTGTTGTTTTTTCCCGAGCGCGTTCGCATGCAACACGTCAGTCATGGCCGATGAAGGAATGTGGCTTTTCAACGCGCCTCTGCTCAAGCAGCTCAAAGAGAAATATCAGTTCGAGCCGACGCAGCAATGGCTGGATCACCTGCAAAAAGCCAGCGTCCGTTTCAACTCTGGAGGCAGCGGCTCGTTCGTATCTGCAAATGGTCTTGTGATTACGAATCACCACGTAGGCGCCGACACGCTGCAAAAGATCAGCGATCCCCAACACAATTATTTGAAGGACGGCTTCTACGCGAAAACTCAGGCGGACGAAATTAAATCGACCGATCTGGAGCTCAATGTGTTGATGTCAATCGAAGATGTGACAGAGCGCGTAAACGGAGCGGTCAAGCCGGGGATGACCAACGATCAGGCTGCCAGTGCGCGCAATTCAGCCATCGCTACGATCGAGAAGGAAAGCAAAGATAAGACCGGGTTGCGTTCCGATGTGGTCACCCTCTACCAAGGCGGAGCGTACCATCTCTATCGCTACAAGCGCTATGACGACGTGCGGCTGGTCTTCGCGCCGGAGCAGCAGATCGCATTTTACGGAGGCGATCCCGATAATTTCGAATACCCACGCTACGACCTCGATATCTGCATTTTTCGCGTTTACGAAAACGGGAAGCCCGCAAAGGTCGACAATTTTCTCAAATGGAACTCGCGCGGGCCGAGGGACGGCGAATTGACCTTCGTGAGCGGCAGCCCTGGTAAAACCGATCGGCAGCTTACCCTGGCTGAGTTAACCGATACGCGGGATCGCTGGATGCCTCACCTGCTGCGCATGTTTAATCGACGTGAAGTGCTCGGGTTGTCTTATGGAGCTCGCTCCTTTGAGAACGCCAGAAAGGCACGCGACGATCTTTTCGGCGATCAAAACAACCGAAAACGCTACGACGGTTATCTTGCCGGATTGCTTGATCCGCAGATCTGGACACAGCTCGAGGCGCGTGAGCAGAAGTTGCGCGATGCAATCGCGAGCAATCCGAAATTGCGATCGACCATTGGCGTTTATGACCGGATCAAGAACGCGCAGGCCGAGATCGCGAAAAACGCTCCGAGGTATAATTATATCGAACAGGAACGGCCAATCCCGGTCGGTTATCGCGGGCCGCGCGCTCTGTTTGGCAATTTGTTCAAGTACGCCCGCCTCCTGGTCCGCGCCGCGGACGAGCGCGCTAAACCCAATGGTGAACGGATGCCGGAGTTTCGCGACAGCGCGCGCGATTCACTGGAACTGGAGCTTTTTTCGACGGAACCGATCTATGACGACTACGAAATCTTGCGACTGACCGATTCATTGACCGATTTCGCTTCGCAATTTGGTGCCGACGATCCGCTCCTAAGGAAGATGCTCGCCGGAAAATCGCCGCACGATCGCGCCGTTGAGCTGGTCTCCGGGACCAGACTGAAAGATGTTGCAGTGCGCAAAGATCTTTACGGGAAGGATGCCGCCGCATTGCAAGCAGCGCACGATCCAATGATCGATCTCGCGCGGCTTGTGGACGGCCCGGCGAGAGACGCAAAGAAGATTTACGACGCGCAAGATGAAATCAAAAAACAGGCGTATTCGGAAATCGCCAAAGCGCGTTTTGCAATCGAAGGCACGGGCAGTTATCCGGATGCGACCTTCACGTTGCGGCTGTCCTACGGAACGGTGCGCGGATACGAGCAGGATGGAAAACAAATTCCAGCGTTCACCGATTTTGCAGGCTTATATCAGCGTTCTGCCGAGCATGACAACAAACCGCCGTTTGATTTGCCGAAACGTTGGATCGACAAGAAAGCCAGTTTGAATCTGGCAACGCATTTCAATTTCGTTTCCGACGCAGACATCATTGGTGGCAACAGTGGCAGTCCAGTGGTAAACAAGGAAAACGAATTTGTTGGGATCATCTTCGACGGCAACGTTCAATCGTTAGTGCTCGATTGCATTTACACCGATACACAAGCGCGCGCGGTCTCAGTAGATTCCGCCGCGATCACGGAAGCGCTGCGCAAAATTTACGACGCAAACGCGCTCGCAGACGAGCTGGAAGGCGGGAAACAATAGTCCGATCCTAGTGTGGCAGGTAATTGAGCAACTTGAGGATATCGGAAAAAACGCCCATCGCCGTAACATCCGCGCCCGCCCCTGGGCCCTGAACAACAAGAGGGGTACGCGAATAACGCTTCGTCGTAAACGCGATGATGTTGTCGCTGCCCTTGGTAGCGGCCATTGGATGACCGTGCGGAAACTCTCTGATTCCGGCGCGCGCGCGACCGCCTTCGAGCGTCCCGACGTATCGCAACACTGCGCCGCGCGATTGCGCGCATTTCAATCGTTCTGCCATTTTGCGATCGTGCTTAGCCAATGAGCCGAAAAATCGGTGCGAAAATAGCCTCAGCGCCAAACTTCGAGGAACCAGGCTCTCAACGCGGACGTCGGCGATTTCCAATTTCAATCCACTTTGACGCGCGAGAATAAGTAATTTTCTGGCGACGTCTCGACCGGAGAGATCATCGCGCGGATCCGGCTCGGTCAGCCCTTCGTGGTAAGCTTTTCGCACGAGAGCGCTGAACGGCATGCTCCCGTCAAAACTATTGAACAGATAGCTCAGCGTGCCCGAGAAAATGCCTTCCACCTTACTAATTACGTCTCCGCTGGCGATCAGGTCACGCAGCGTCGACATAACAGGCAATCCCGCGCCAACGTTGGCTTCATCTAGAAAATGCTTTTGCCGCTTTCGCAAAAGCTCCATGAGGGCCGCATATTGTCGCCACGGCAACACGTTCGCGCGCTTGTTCGGCGTGATGATGTGCAGGTTCGCTCTAACAAAATCCGGATACGCCTTCACGATTGACTCATCGGCTGTGCAATCAACCACCGCTGCGTCGGTCAGCTCCAATTTTGCGATTTCTCTGGCCAGCACCTGTGGATCCATCCGTCTTCGCGATGCAGATAATTTTTCCTGCCAGCGTGCGAGATTGATGCCGTTACTCTCGAGCGCAAACCGTTTGCTATTGGCCACGCCAATCACCGTGACATCGAATCCGCGGGCAAGCAGATACGCGCGCTGCTCGTGCAGTTGTCTTAGTAGCGTTGCACCGATATTTCCGACGCCGATCACGACAAGCGCGAGGCGTTTTCGGACTTCGAAGAATGCCTGATGGATGATATTCAGTGCACGCGCTTGCTGCCCCGCGTCGATGACGCAAGAGATGTTGCGCTCTGACGCGCCCTGCGCAATTGCGCTGATATTGATGTTATGCCGGCCAAGCGCTCCGAACACTTTGCCCGAGACACCGGGGTGTCCTTTCATCTCATCGCCGACGACCGCGATGATCGCTTGATTTGGTTTTTCATCGAGCGACGTCAAATGGTTCTGGAATTCGAACCGAAATTCGTGACGCACAGCCGCAGTCGCTAAAGCGGTGTCAGCCTCGCGGATGGCGAAACAAATCGTGTGCTCGGACGAGGCTTGGGAGATGAGGATGACATTGACGCCGCGAGATGCCAGCGAACGAAATAATCGCTCCGCGATTCCGGGAACTCCAACCATTCTCAGCCCCCGAATGGTGAGAAGCGTGAGTCCCGCGATTGAACTGATTCCCTTCGCAAGTTGATCGGCATGGCTGCGACCCGCCGAAATGAGCGTGCCCGGCGCCTCTGGGCGGAACGTATTCTTGATCAGAAGCGGAATCCGCCTGGCGACGGCCGGAGCAATGGCGGCAGGGTGAAGCACCTTGGCGCCGAAATACGACAACTCCATCGCTTCTTCGTATGTGATCTGAGGCAAAACAAACGCATGTGCGACCGCCTTCGGATCGGCGCTCAAGACACCATCGACATCCGTCCAGATCTCAATCACAGAGGCGCCAATCGCGGCCCCTAGAATGGCGGCCGTGTAATCGGATCCATTGCGGCCGATTGTTGTAGTTTGACCATCACTGGTGGATCCAATAAATCCAGTTACGACAGGTATCGGCCAGCGGCGGCGAACTTGGAGCAGGTCTGTAAAGTATCGTCGCACCGCGCGATTCGTTTTGCTAAAGATCACATTCGCGTTCGCGAACTTGTTGTCCGTGACCACAAATTGTCTCGCGTCAACAAAGCGGGCGGGATGAATCCGCCCAAGATGTGCCGCCACGATTAGTGCGGACAGCCGTTCACCAAAACTCGCGATTAGATCGAGTGCACGTGGTGGACTGTGGCCTAAGAGCTGCACACCATGAAGCGCGTCATGCAAATCGCCGAGAAGTTTATCGATTTGCGATCGGATTTGG